>NZ_CAWPSZ010000002.1:0-297540 GCF_963890955.1 Pseudomonas sp. MF6747 | reverse complement strand
TGGATACCCTACGAAGTGGACCTGCTGACCAAAGCCGGCCTGCAACCCGTGCAGCTTGGTGCGCGAATCCTGCGCGTAGAAACCGCCGTCACCGCCCTGCTCGCCCGCCTGTTCTAAACCTCACCGCCCGCCAACAACACTGCCATCGGTAGCAGCGCGCCTGTTGTGGCGAGCGGGCTTGCCCCGCGTTGGGGCGCGAAGCGATCCCAAAACGGTCAGCTCGTTATGCCTGACAGACGCGGCGTTGCTCTGACTGGGGCTGCTGCGCAGCCCAACGCGGGGCAAGCCCGCTCGCCACAACAAGCCAGCTCGCCACAACAAGCCCGCGGGCCACGGCCAGCCCGCCCAGCACACCAAGCCTGCCCGCCTCAAGACGCGCCACATGATCCATCGCGCCTACAGAATAATCCCGCCCAGCCGATAGCCTCTGAATAAGTCCAAGCCTTGTTCAAAGGGAGTTCGCAGCATGTATCGTTGGTTAGCCGAAAAACTGGGGAATGTGAGCGTCAACCGCAAGCTGAGCATTGGCTTTGGCTTGGTGTTAGTCCTGACGTTGTTGACCACCTTCACCGGCTGGACCGGCCTGGGCGATGTGATCAGTCGCGGTGACAAACTGGGCTTTATCTCCAGCCTCAACGGCCTGACCAAAGACCTGCGTCTGGCGCGCCTGGACTTTGAAATGCGTCGCGGCGAACAAGGCACGGACGCGGTCAACGGCCTGCTCACCCAGCTGGACAACGGCCTTAAAACTGCACAAACCCTGATCGAGCAACCCGACGACAAGGCCCTGGTGGAGCAACAGCAGGAGGCCTTGAACCAATACCAAAAAGCCTTCGCCACCATGGTCCAGGCCGGTCTGAAGCGCGAAGGCGCGCGCAGCAAGCTCGGCGACACCGCCGACAACGCCGTGGCCAAGACCAACGAGGTCGAGAAGGCACTGCTGCAAGGTGACAGCGTCACCCAGTTCAACAGCGTGGTCGACTTGAGCAAGCTGATCCAGCAATCACGCTTCCAGGTGCGCGGCTACACCTACAGCGCCAAGGCGGAAGCCGAGCAGCCGGCCCTGGATGCCATCGACAACGCCCTCAAGAAAATCACCGACCTGCAAGGCCAATTGCCTGCCCAGTATCAGGCCAACCTGCAAGAAGCCGGCGTGTCGCTGCAAGCCTATCGCGCCGCCGTCAGCCAGTACCGCGATTCCCAGGTCGCCAGCGCTGCGGCCCTGAAAATCATGACCGAGCAAGGCGATATCCTGCTGGGCCACAGCGAAAAACTCACCCTCTCGCAAACCGCAGTACGCGATGCCGACGCGGCGCAAGCCAAGCAGCTGTTGCTGCTGGCCACCGTCCTGGCGCTGATCTTCGGCATGGTCGCCGCCTGGGCCATCACGCGCCAAATCGTCATTCCGCTGAACCAGACCCTCAACGTCGCTGAGCAAGTCGCCTCTGGCGACCTGAGCCACAACCTCAACTCTGCGCGCCAGGATGAGTTGGGGCAGCTGCAACGCGCCATGCAAAGCATGACCGTCGGCCTGCGCGAGTTGATCGGCGGCATCAGCGATGGCGTCACTCAGATCGCCAGCGCCGCCGAGCAACTGTCGGCCGTCACCGAGCAGACCAGCGCGGGGGTCAATAGCCAGAAGGTCGAGACCGACCAGGTAGCCACTGCCATGAATGAGATGGCAGCCACCGTGCAGGAAGTAGCGCGTAACGCCGAAGAAGCCTCTGAAGCCGCCGTGGCCGCTGACCAGCAGGCCCGCGAAGGTGACAAAGTCGTGGGTGAGGCCATCGCCCAGATCGAGCGCCTGGCCACTGAGGTGGGCAACTCCACCGAAGCCATGGGCCATCTGAAGCGCGAGAGCGACAAGATCGGCAGCGTGCTCGACGTGATCAAGTCGGTGGCCCAGCAAACCAACCTGCTCGCGCTTAACGCCGCGATCGAGGCCGCGCGTGCCGGTGAAGCCGGACGTGGCTTTGCCGTGGTCGCCGATGAGGTGCGCAGCCTGGCCCAGCGTACGCAGAAGTCCACTGAAGAGATCGAAGAGCTGATCGTCGGCCTGCAAAGCGGCACCCAGCAGGTGGCGACCATCATGGACAACAGCCGTGGCCTCACCGACAGCAGTGTCGAGCTGACCCGTCGGGCCGGCAACGCGCTGGGCAATATCACACGCACGGTCTCGACCATCCAGGCGATGAACTCGCAGATCGCCACCGCCGCCGAGCAGCAGAGTGCCGTGGCCGAAGAGATCAACCGCAGCGTGCTGAATGTACGCGATGTGTCTGAACAGACCTCTTCGGCCAGTGAGGAAACCGCCGCCTCCAGTGCCGAACTGGCGCGCCTGGGGATTTACCTGCAAACCCTGGTTGGCCGCTTCCGCATCTGAGCCGCCTTGCACGGCGGCCGACCCGGGCCGCCGAATCCCTTGAGCGTTTCAGCGCGTTGGCGCTGAACCGCTTGCAGACGCCGCACAATGCAATGCCGGAGGCAATCAATCGCAGAGTGATGAGGGTGCGGTGCGTGTCGCCACGCACTGTGGCGGCCGGTGCTCAGTTGACCCCGTCGGGCCCGGCCGTGAGGTTTACAGGACCTGGCGCAGGAAGGCCTGGGCCCGCGGGTCTTTCGGCGCGTCAAAGAACGCGGCAGGGGACGCGTCTTCCAGCAATTTGCCATGATCGAAAAACAGCACACGGTCGGCCACTTCGCGGGCAAAACCCATTTCGTGGGTGACGCAGACCATGGTCATGCCTTCCAGGGCGAGGGTCTTCATCACGTCCAGCACTTCACCGACCATTTCCGGGTCCAGCGCCGAAGTGGGCTCGTCAAACAGCATGACCTTGGGTTCCATTGCCAACGCGCGGGCGATGGCCACACGCTGTTGCTGTCCACCAGACAAACGTGACGGAAACTCGTTGGCCTTTTGCGCAATACCGACCTTTTCGAGCAGCGCCAGGGCCTTGGCCTCGCGCTCTTGTTTGCCGCGCTTGCGCACGACTTTTTGCGCCAGGCACAGGTTTTCCAGCACGGTCATGTGCGGGAACAAGTTGAAATGCTGGAACACCATGCCAACTTCGCGGCGGTAGGCGTTCACGTCGGTTTTCGGGTCAGCCAGTTGCAAGCCGTCGATGCTGACGGAGCCCGAGTCGAATGCTTCCAAACCATTCAGGCAACGCAGGAAGGTGGATTTGCCGGAACCCGACGGGCCGATCACCACCAGCACTTCGCCCTTGGCGACGTGAGTGGTGACGTGGTCCACCGCGCGCACCACGTGACCACGGGTGTCGAAGACTTTTACCAGATCGCGGACTTCAATCACTTTGCGCGAGCCTCCGCTCAAGCCGGCTGGCCATTTTTGACAGCGGCAGGTTGATCAGCAGGTACAGGCCTGCCACACAGAACAGGATTTCAAACGGCGAGAACGAGGTGGTGATCACTTCGCGACCACTTTTGAGCAGCTCGGTAATCGCGATTACCGACACCAGCGACGTGTCCTTGACCAGGCTGATAAATTGCCCGGCCAAAGGCGGCAGCACGCGTTTGAACGCTTGCGGCAGTACCACATGGCGCATCGACTGGCTGGCACTGAGGCCCAGCGAACGCGCGGCTTCATTCTGGCCACGGGTGATCGACTGCACACCGGCGCGCACGATTTCCGCCACATAAGCGCCAGTGAACAGCGACAGTGCCGCGATCCCGGCAAACTCCCGCGACAGATTGAGCACCGTGCCGATGAAGAAATAGAAAATAAAGATCTGCACCAACAGCGGCGTCCCGCGCACCAGCTCGACGTAGATAGTCGACAGGTCGCGCAAGGTCGGGTTATTGGACAGACGGCACAGGCCGGTTGCCAAGCCGATCGCCAGGCCGAGAATGCCGGACACCACCGAGAGCCACAATGTGGTCCACAAGCCCCACATCAACGGCCCCAGCGCCCAATGCCGGGTCACGCCCACCACGTCGCCTTCGGCGACATCATCGCCACGCGACACTTGCAGGCTGTTGTCGGCCACGGTGAGCTTTTGCTCGGTGCCGGCGTCGTTGCGCAGGGTCACTTCAGCGACGTCGCCTTTGTGCACCAGTTCCACCACGGTGGAAATGTCGGCGGCACGCTGGGACGTTTCGGCCTGATAGGCGAAGTACTGCGGCACGCGGTTCCAGCGCCACTCGTAAGACATCAGCGAAGTGGCGTAGTACAACGCGCCAGCCAGGCCAACCAGCACGACCACGGTCAACAGGTGCCAGGGCCATTGGGCTTTTTTCTGTTTCATTTCACTTTCCGAAGATGTATCGCCTGGCATGCCGTCATCGCGGGCAAGCCCGCTCCCACAAGGGAACACATTTCAACTGTGGGAGCTGGCTTGCCTGCGATGAAGTCGACTGGGTGTCAGCCCTTATTCCATGTCCTTGAGCCACTCGGCGCTCTTGAACCACTTATCATGGATGCGATCGTAGGTGCCGTCGTTGCGGATCTGGTGCAGGAAGTTATTGATGTAGTTGAGGCTGTCGTAATCGCCTTTTTTCAGGCCGAACGCCAACGGCTCGAACGTGAAGGGTTCTTCCAGGAACACCAGTTTGCCGTTGCCGACCTTTTTCTCGGCAACCACGTTGTACGGCGCGTCATACACAAAGGCATCTGCCTTGCCGTTGACCACGTCGAGCACGCCTTCCTGCTCGTTGTCGTAGCCGTGGTACTTGGCTTTGGAGATCAGCTTTTTGGCGACCATTTCACCGGTGGTGCCCAGCTTGGAGGTCAGGCGGTATTTCTCATCGTTGAGGTCTTTGTAGGTCTTGATGGTGCCTTCCAGGTCCTTGCGAATCAGCAGCGTCTGGCCGACCACGATGAAAGGTTCGCTGAAATTGAGTCGCAGGTTGCGCTCTTGAGTCAGGGTCATGCCGCTGCCGATCATGTCGAACTTGCCGGTCAGAAAGGCCGGGATGATGCCGTCGTAACCGGTCGACACCAGCTCCAGTTTGACGCCCATCGATTTAGCCATTGCCTTGAGGATGTCGACTTCAAAGCCGATGATTTCACCGCGCTTGTCTGTCATTTCGAACGGCATGTAGGTCGGGTCCATGCCGACTTTCAGCGTGCCGCGCTTGACCGCATCATCGATGGCGCCAGCGTGAGCCGCAGTGGCCGCGACCAGCGCGGTGACGCCGAGCATCAGCATCGAAAGATACTTTTTCATCATCAAGTCCCCTGAACGGTTCTTATAAAGTCGGCGCGCAAAAGGGCTGCACCAATTCGGGGTGCGATCCTACCCCACTCGCTGCCCGTCACAAAGGTTTCGCGGGTAAATGTTCCCTGCGTATGTCGGAAAAGCCCCACAACGGTGCGGCGACGCGCAGGGTTAGACAGGTTCAGCAGGCAAGCGCGACAACGTCTTGATAGATAAGTGGTTAGAACGATTAATCGATCTCGGCCATCCAGGCGGTGTCCTTGAACCACTTGTCGTGCAGGCGATCGTAAGTCCCGTCCTGGGCCACCTGGCTGAGGAAGTGGTTGATCCAATTGAGGCTGTCGTAATCACCCTTTTTCAACCCGAACGCCAGAGGCTCAAAGGTAAACGGCTGTTCAAGTGCCAACAGTGTGCGGTTTTCCGGCCGGGCCATTGCGATCAGGTTGTAGGGCGCGTCATGAATGAAGGCATCGGCCTTACCCTCCACCACCTGCCGCACGCCCTCTTGCGCGGTGGCGAAACTGCTCAATCGGGCCGCCCCGAGCAAACGTCGCGCCGCTGCCTCTCCGGTCGTACCTGCCGTGGCGGCGATCCGGTAACCCGCCTCATCCAGGTCTTCGATACTGGAAATTTTGCCGGCCAGGCTCGGATGCAGCAGCGCGGTTTGGCCAACCACGATGAAGGAGTCGCTGAAATTCAGCTTCAGATTGCGCTCTTGCGTGACCGTCATGCCGCTGCCGATCAGATCGAACTTCTTCGCCATCAGCCCCGGTACCAGGTCGGCATAGGGCATCGTGACCAATTCAAGTTGGACGCCCAGGGCATGGCTCATGGCCTGGAGCAAATCGATCTCGAAGCCGACGATGCGCCCCTGCTTGTCCTTCATCTCGAAGGGCACATAGGCGGGCGTGGTACCGACTTTGAGCACGCCACGGCGCACGGCGTCATCCAGGGCGCCGGCACTCAATAGGCCCGCGTACACCCATGCGACAGCGCCTGCCAGCCACGCCCAACAATAGCTCTTGCTCATGATTCCCCCTGTGACCTCGTCAATTCGAGGGGGCGATGCTAACCCAGCCACAGGTACGGCAATACGTCGCGAACAAAGGACTTTTGTTTCGAAATAACAAGGCGTTAGTGCTTAGAGGAAGAAGCGCGAAACGTTGTAGGACCAGCGCTTCAAACGCCCCCGAGGTGGGCCCTCGGGGGCGTATGAATCAGGCCGGTTGAGCCTGGGACGACAGCGGTTGCAGCGGCAGCAAAGGCGCGTGCGGGTCCGCCTTGATCGAAGCACGCCAGGCGCCCAACCACTCGGCGTGGCCTTCGCTCCACACTTGCTGGTGCAGACGAGCCAGGGCGACCGGATCGCTGAGCAGCGCCACGCGTTCGCCGTTGTTGAGGCCGGCAGGGCCGACTTTCAATGCGTGGCGGACACGCTCCTGACGCAGATGCTCGATCGGCTCCGCTTCACGGTGACGCGAGGTCGCCAGGGCGCAGGCCAGCGCATTCTGCTGCGGGTCGACGACCGAACGCACAAACCCGTCATTCAGCGCGTGCCAACGGTTTTCGTGGGTGTACTTCTCGGTCGACAGCAGGGCTTGCGGCGGATTGTATTCCTCAGGGATCAGGAACAGGCTCTCGTCGCGAGACTTGAGGCCCAGTTTCACGCGGCTGGAAATCACCGACACCGGAATCGACAGCATCAGCGAGCCGACAATCGGGATCAGCCACCACAGGAAGCTCGGGTTCAGCCACACCACCAACAACGCCCAGAGGAAGCCGAGCAATGTTTGCGGGCCGTGACGCTTGACCGCCTCGCTCCACGGCGTGGAGTCGTCGTCACGCTGTGGCGAGTTCCAGGTCGCAGCCCAGCCGAGGAACGCGGCGAGCACGAAACGGGTGTGGAAGATCATCCGCACCGGCGCCAGCAGCATCGAGAACAGCATCTCCAGCAGCATCGACAAGGTCACCTTGAACTTGCCACCGAACTCTTTCGCGCCCTTGGCCCAGATCAGGATGATGCTCAGCAGTTTGGGCAGGAACAACAGCACGATGGTGGTGGAGAACAGCGCCACCGCCTTGTCCGGATGCCATTGCGGCCACAGCGGGTACAACTGGCGTGGTGCCATGAAGTACTGCGGCTCCATCAGGGTGTTCACCGCCAGCAACGCCGTCGACAGCACCAGGAAGAAGAACCACAACGGCGCCGACAGGTACGACATCACGCCAGTGAGGAACACCGCGCGGTGCACCGGGTGCATGCCTTTTACCAGGAACAGGCGGAAGTTCATCAGGTTACCGTGGCACCAGCGACGGTCACGCTTGAGTTCGTCCAGCAGGTTCGGCGGCAGTTCTTCGTAGCTGCCCGGCAAGTCGTAGGCAATCCACACGCCCCAGCCGGCACGGCGCATCAGCGCTGCTTCAACGAAGTCGTGAGAGAGGATCGCACCGGCAAACGCGCCTTTACCCGGCAACGGCGCCAGGGCGCAGTGCTCGATAAACGGCTTCATGCGGATGATCGCGTTGTGGCCCCAGTAGTGGGATTCACCCAACTGCCAGAAGTGCAGGCCGGCGGTAAACAGCGGGCCGTACACACGGGTGGCGAACTGCTGCATGCGCGCATACAGGGTGTCCATGCCCGACGCACGCGGCGCGGTCTGGATAATCCCGGCATCCGGCGTGGCTTCCATCAGGCGCACCAGGCTGGTCAGGCATTCGCCGCTCATCACGCTGTCGGCGTCGAGGACCACCATGTACTTGTAGTCACCGCCCCAGCGACGGCAGAAGTCGTCGAGGTTGCCGCTTTTGCGTTTGACGCGACGGCGACGGCGGCGATAGAAGATCTTGCCGAAACCCCCGGCTTCGCGGCACACGTCAAGCCAGGCTTGCTGTTCGGCGATGCAGATATCGGCTTCGTTACTGTCGCTGAGGACGAAGAAATCGAAACGGTCCAGGTCGCCTGTGGCGGCCACCGACTCGAAAGTGGCGCGCAGACCGGCAAATACCCGGGGCACGTCTTCGTTGCAGATGGGCATCACCAGCGCGGTACGCGCATCCTTCGGGATCGGCTCGTCACCGGCACTTTTACCGGAAATCCGGTATTTATCGTGACCGGTCAGCAGTTCCAGAAAGCCCATCAGCGCGGTCCAGAAACCGGCCGAGACCCAGCAGAACAAGATCCCGAACATGATCAGGATGCTGGTTTGCAGGGCGTAAGGCAGGACTTGGGTCGCGGTTTGCAGCAAGGTCTGGTTGCGCACTTCGTCGAAGTCGACCAGTGACCAGCCCTGGTACGGCATGATGCCTTTCATGTACCAGCCGGCAACGATGGTCTGACCGAGCATCAAAATCAGCAGGATGTAACGGCGGATCGAACCGACGGTACGCCAGCGCGCGGCCGGCAGTACACGCTCGTCTTTGGGCGGCTTCGGCGGGTTGGTGCGACCGGTCATCCGGCGCCAACCGCGCACCAGAATGTTGGTGCGCCAAGGCTCAGGCACTACTTTGGTCCGACGAATCGGCGGCGTAGCCTTCAGGCAAACCCGGCCACTGGCGTCGAGCGCAAGCATTTCTGCGTCTTGCAGTTCTTCGGCGGTGTTGAGGGTCAGCCGACGGCCGACCGACGCTTGGGCAGCGTCGGCTGGTGCGTCGAAGGTCGCAGACGAAAGCCGCTCATGCAGCTCGCTGAAGGACGTGCAGCCCGCCAGTTCGGCGCGCTGCTCGGCGGTCATCGGGAGGTGCGCCAGGTACTCGGACAGAGTCTCGGGCGTGGCTTGAGAATTACTCATCGGCAGGCAACTGATAGCTCCAGGTTTCGGTCAGGACGTGTTCTGTCTTGGCCGGCTCCGGATTAGAGAGTGGCGTGGCCGGGGCAGCTTCTGGCTGCTTGGCTTCCTTGTCTTTGGCTTCTTTCGCGTCTTTTGCTTCTTTTGCTTCTTTAGCTTCTTTCTTGGCCTGTTTCTCGTGTTGCTTGGCCAGCAGCTTGTCGGCCTTGATCACTTGGGTCGACGCTTTCTCAGGCTCCGGCTGCGGGATGTCCTGGACCAGGGCTGCACGCATTTCAGTCGGTTTGCCTGCGTCCTTGATCTTCATCCGCAGGGTCAAGCGCCAGCCTTTGGTGTGTTCGTTGTAACGCACGCTGTTTTCAACGATTTCGGCATTGTCGCCGACACTCACCTGGCTGCGCACCGCGGCGTCTGCCGGCAGGGCTTTGAGGGACGGGCCCTCGAAGTCAACCAGGTAGGCCACGCTGCCGTCCGGCTGACGGATCAGGTTGGACTGCTTCACGTCACCGGTGGAGCGCAAGGTTTGCTTGACCCAGGCGCTGTCGGCCGGGTGCAGGGCTTTCTCGTCCATGGTCCAGTGCAAGCGGTAGCTGATGTCCAGCGGCTCGCCGACTTTTGGCAGCTCGGCCGGGCTCCAGAACGCAACGATGTTGTCGTTGGTTTCATCGGCGGTCGGAATCTCTACCAAATCGACGGAACCCTTGCCCCAGTCGCCTTCAGGCTCGATCCAGGCGCTTGGGCGCTTGTCGTAGTTGTCGTCCAGGTCTTCGTAGTGGCTGAAGTCGCGGCCGCGTTGCAACAGGCCGAAACCACGCGGGTTTTCGATGGTGAAGTTGCTGACCGACAGATGTTTAGGGTTGTTCAGAGGGCGCCAGATCCACTCACCGTTGCCGGCATGGATCGACAGACCGCTGGAATCGTGCAGTTCACGACGGTAGTTGAGCACCTTCGACGGCTGGTTCGCACCAAACAGGAACATGCTGGTCAGCGGGGCAACGCCCAGTTTGCTGACCTTGTCGCGCAGGAACATCTGGGACTTGACGTCGACAACGGTGTCGGTGCCAGGGCGCAGGGTCAGGCGATAGGCGCCGGTGGCGCGTGGGGAGTCCAGCAAGGCGAAAATCACCAACTGCTTTTCACCCGGTTTTGGACGCTCGATCCAGAATTCGGTGAAACGCGGAAACTCTTCACCGGACGGCAATGCAGTGTCGATCGCCATGCCACGGGCCGACAGGCCATACGACTGGCCTTTGCCGACGACGCGGAAGTAGCTGGCGCCGAGCATGGTCATGATTTCGTCTTGCTTGTCAGGCGTGTTGATCGGGTACAGCACACGGAAACCGGCATAACCCAGCTGTTCAGTGGACTTGGGATCGTATTTCACGTCGCCGAAATCGAAACGCGTCGGGTCGTATTTGATTTCCTGAACGGTGTCGGCGGTGACTTCGTTGATTTTCACCGGCGTGTCGAAGTGCATGCCCTGGTGATAGAAGGACAGCTTGAACGGTGTGTTTTGATCGGCCCACTCGGCTTTTTCGTTACGGAAACGAATCTTCTGATAGTCGGCGAATTTCATTTCGCGAAATTCGTTCGGCAGATTGCTGCGCGGAGCTTCGTATTTCTGCCCGGCCAGCTCTTTTGCCTTGGCCGACACATCATCCAGACTGAATGCCCACAGTTGACCCGCGCCGAACAGGCAAAACAGGGCGGAGCCCGTCACCAGTGCGTTTCGTAACCGTTTGGCAGACAATTTTGGTGCATTACAGGGACTAACAATCACGAGCAACCCTCGCCGAAAACAGATCAAAAAACCAACGGCCAGCTATCTATATGCCAGGTTGGCGAGCATTGTTCCGACTCCCTTGGGTCAAAATGATTCCCCATTGGTTTGTCGGACAAGTCTCTACCTAAGTCAAAAATGGACCAAACAATGCTGATCCCCGTAGCGCGCGATTATCTAGTAGCCCGCGAAACAACGCATCAGGGACAACGAAGTATTTGTAGCGAAACCCTGCGTTTTTAGGCATTAACGTCGTTTTTAATACATTCATGTCTGTAAGAGGAAGGTCACAGGGCCATCATTGACCAAATGCACCTGCATATCCGCCCCAAAACGCCCTGACGCCACCTTGCCATGCAATTGTTGCGCTTGTAACAGCAAGTGATCAAAAAGCGCTGCTCCCAGCGCCGGAGGGGCCGCGGTGGAGAAGCTCGGCCGCAGGCCGCTTTTGGTATCCGCCGCCAGGGTGAACTGCGACACCAGCAGCAAACCACCGCCAATGTCCTTCAAGGACAGGTTCATCTTGCCCTCGTCATCACTGAATACCCGGTAGTTAAGCAGCTTGTGCAACAGTTTGTCGGCGCTCTCTGGGGTATCTGAAGGCTCAACGGCGACAAGCACCAGCAAACCCTGGTCAATTGCGCCTACGACCTCGCCCGCCACCTCGACGCGGGCGCCACGCACCCGTTGCAACAGGCCCTTCATGCTTCTTCTGGCGGCAGATCAAGCAGGCGCCGTGCCATTTCGCCGGTTGCACGCACCAATGCATCGGTGATGCCGGGCTCGGAAGCGGCATGCCCGGCCTCGCGGATCACCTGCAGCTCACTGTTGGGCCACGCCTGATGCAGCTCCCAGGCATTGTCCAGCGGGCAGATCATATCGTAGCGCCCGTGAATGATTACGCCAGGCAAGTGGGCGATCTTGTGCATGTCGCGAATCAGCTGGTTGGGCTCCAGGAAGGAGTTGTTGGTGAAGTAGTGGCACTCGATACGTGCGATCGACAGCGCGCGCTGCGGCTCGGAAAACCGCTCGACATGCTGCGGGCTCGGGCACAGGCCCAGCATGCGGCCTTCCCAGCCGGACCACGCCTTGGCAGCGTGCATCTGGGCGATCTGATCGTTGCCGGTCAGGCGTTTGTGGTACGCGGCGACCAGGTCGTGACGCTCATCCGCCGGGATCGGTGCCAGGTAGTCTTGCCAGTAATCCGGGAACATGCGGCTCGCGCCTTCCTGGTAAAACCAGTGAATGTCCTGGTCGCGAGCCAGGAAGATTCCGCGCAGGATCAGGCCATGCACGCGCTCGGGATGGGTTTGCGCGTAAGCCAGCGACAGGGTCGAGCCCCAGGAGCCGCCAAACAGCACCCACTTTTCGATGCCCAGGTGTTCGCGAATGCGCTCAAGGTCGGCGACCAGGTCCCAGGTGGTGTTGTTTTCCAGGGTGGCGCGAGGTGTGGAGCGTCCGCAGCCGCGCTGGTCGAAGGTGACAATGCGGTACAGGTTCGGATCAAAGTAGCAGCGGCTCTGGGCGTCGCAGCCGGAGCCTGGGCCACCGTGAATAAAGACGACGGGCAAGCCTTCGGGGGAGCCACTTTCATCGACGTACAGCGTGTGGGTGTCATCGACGGCCAGATCGTGCCGGGCGTAGGGTTTGATCTGCGGGTACCAAGTCTGCATTGCGCGCTCCGTAGGGTGTCGGGTTCATCCCTGAGGGGACGTCTATTATTTTTGCCGTCTGGCATCATAAACCCGAATTGTGCAATGAGCATGTCCTTGAGCACTTAGACCTGTGTCAGCCCTTCGCTCCCCAGGCAGCGCCGCACGTAGCCCAGCAGATAGTCGTAGAGCTGATCCACCTGCGCCACGTGGCCGCGCGCGCGCAAACAGCCGTGGACCAGGCCTTTGCCGGGGTACAACACAACCTCCACAGTCGCCGCCCGCAGGCGTTCGGCATACAGCATGCCGTCATCGCGCAGCGGGTCGAACTGGGCCACGGCGATCAGCGCCTTGGGTAAACCGCTGAAGTCCTTGGCCAGCAATGGCATGGCATAGGCCGAAGGCGTGTCTGCGCCCGGCAAGTAGAGCGCCAGGTAGCAGTCGGTGTCGGCGGTGCTGAGCAAGGGCGCATCCCTGCAGTCGCGGCGCGACGGCAGGTCCGCCGCGCCGCCCAAACCTGGGTAAATCAGCACTTGGGCGCGGGGCAGCGGTTGGCCGTCATCGCGCAAACCCAGGCACAACGCCGCGGCCAGATTGCCGCCCGCGCTGTCGCCCACCACCACCAGGCGCTGCAGGTTGATCACGTGCGGCCCCTGCCCGGCCTGGATGGCCTGCCACACTGCGCGGCAATCCTGGTACGCCGCCGGGAACGGGTGTTCCGGCGCCAGGCGGTAGTCGATGGCGATCACCAGTACTTCAAGCGTGCTGGCCAGTTCGAAGCAAATGAAGTCATGGGAATCCAGCCCGCCGACCACCCAGCCGCCGCCGTGCATATAAAGGAGGCATGGCCAGCCTTCGATTGGCGTGGGCGCCGAAGGGAGATAGCTGCGCACGCCGACTGCACCGAGGGCAAAGTCAGAGACTTGCAGCCCTTCTGGCTTCGGCGGGGTGAATGCCTGGCACATGCGGTCGTAGTTGCGGCGCAAACCTGCGAGCGACGAGTCGTCGCTGCTGAAAGATTCGGTTTTAGTGACGAAGGCCGCAAGCTGCGGAGAAATCGGATACATGCGCAAATATCCCTAATCGCTGTAGATCAAGTGCGGGAGCGGGCTTGCCTGCGACAGCGGTGTGTCAGCCACTTGTGAATGACCTGATACACCGCCATCGCGGGCAAGCCCGCTCCCACATTTGCCCTGTGTTGTTTGAGCTACCGTGCCTGGCTTAGGGTTTGAGGCTGGCCTTGACGGCCGCGACGCCATCGCCGCCATCAAACGCTGCTACCCCAGCCAGCCAGCGCTGCAAATCCTCCGGATGGTCGCGCAACCATTGCTTGGCCACGTCCTGCGGCGATTGGCGCTCCATGATCGGCACCATCAACTGACTTTCCTGCGCGGCGGTGAAGGTCAGGTTTTCCAACAGGCGGTTGGCGTTCGGGCAACGCTCGGTGAAATCCGGCGCCGTCACGGTGGACACCGTGGCCCGGCCTTCGTCAGCCCCAAATACATCCTCGCTGCCGGTGAGGTAAGCCATTTTCATGTTGATGTTCATCGGGTGCGGGGTCCAACCGACAAACACGACAAACTCCTTGCGGTTTACCGCACGCTGCACGGCCGCGAGCATGCCCGCTTCACCGGAGGCAACCAGCTTGAAGCCGCCCAGACCGAAGTGGTTGGTGTCGATCATTTTCTGGATATCGGTATTCGCGCCGCTGCCGGGCTCGATGCCGTAGATCTTGGCACCCAGCTTGTCCTTGAAACGCGCAATGTCGGCAAAGGTTTTCAGCCCGGCATCGGCCACGTATTGCGGCACCGCCAGAGTGGCCTGGGCGTCAGACAAGCTGGGCGTATCGAAGACCTTGACCTGCTTGGCGGCCAGGAATGGCGCGATGTTGTTGTCCATCGCCGGTTTCCAGTAGCCGAGGAAAATATCCAGGCGCTTGTCGCGGATGCCGGCAAAAATGATCTGTTGCACAGCGCTGGTCTGTTTGCTGTCGTAGCCCAGGCCATTGAGCAACACGTCGGCCATGCCGGAGGTGGCGACCACGTCAGTCCAACTGACCACGCCCATGCGCACGGTTTTGCAGGAGGCCGGTTCCGCAGCCATGGCGTGCGCACTGAGCAGTGCGGCGCCGGTGAGGGTCAACAGGCAACGGTTGAACAGTCTTTTCATGAAAAGAGGTCTCACTCGGCAGCGTTATTGTGGGAAGTGGCGTCTGACGCGCCCTATCCACAACATTACCCAGCGGGACTTCGGTGAAAGCGACCTGTGGCGACCGGCAATTGCACTGCGGCGACTGCGAGGCCTCATCGCAGGCAAGCCAGCTCCCACCTTTACACCGCATTCTCATGTTGGAACTCGGCCAAATGTGGGAGCGGGCTTGCTCGCGAAAGCTATTTCAGCAGTACCGAAAGTCTAACGGTAGTGCTTCTGTCCCCAGGCCAACACCCCTTCCAGCAACTGCTTCAACACCACCTGGGTCGGTTCAGCCAAGTCAGGGCGATACCGAAACGGCTCGACCTCTTCCATATACGTGCTCTGGCACAACTCCAGCTGCACCGCGTGGATGTCCTGCGCCGGGTCGCCGTAATGCCGGGTGATGTGCCCACCCTTGAAGCGCCCGTTGAGCACATGGGTGTACTGCGGATGCGCGGCGCAAATCGCCTCCAGCTGGCTGGCCAGCTCAGGATCACAGGCGGCGCCGTTGAAAGTGCCGAGGTTGAAGTCCGGCAGCTTGCCTTCAAACAGGTGCGGGATCACCGAGCGAATCGAGTGCGCATCAAACAGCAGCGCGTAGCCGAACTCGGCCTTGAGCCGCGCCAGTTCCTCTTGCAGGGCGCGGTGGTACGGCCCCCAAATCTTCTGCAGGTAGGTGGCGCGCTCCTCGGCGGAAGGCTCCAGGCCTTTGCGAAATAACGGCACGCCGTCGAACAGTGTCGCCGGGTACAGCCCGGTAGTGGCGCCGACATACAGCGGCTTGTCGTCCGATGGCCGGTTCAGGTCGATCACAAACCGTGAGTACTCTGCCGACAAGGTGCTGGCGCCCAGGTCTTCGGCAAAGTCATACAGCGTGGGAATGTGCCAGTCGGTGTCCGGCAGGCTTTGTGCCTCGGGGATCAATCCGGCTTCCACCGCGGGCGTCAGGCGCAGGCCCGCGTGAGGCATGCTGATCAGCAGCGGCACACGGCCTTGTTTGAAGTTCAGAACCTTATCCACAAAAAGTACTCCTCAAACAGTGACATCGACGCCGTGGCGCACGACGCGTTTATCCAGTTCGCCGCCCAGCCAGTAGGCCAGGTCGGCGGGGCGATCAATCTGCCAGGCGACAAAGTCGGCGACCTTGCCCACTTGCAGCGAACCGTGGGTGTCGCCCATGCCCAGCGCGGTAGCCGCGTGTTGCGTGGCGCCGGCCAAAGCTTCTTCCGGAGTCATGCGGAACAGCGTGCAGGCCATGTTCAGCATCAGGCGCACCGACAGCGCCGGCGAGGTGCCGGGGTTGAGGTCACTGGCGATGGCAATCTTCACGCCGTGCTTGCGCAGCGCATCCATCGGCGGCAGCTGGGTTTCACGCAGGAAGTAGAACGCGCCCGGCAGCAACACGGCGACGGTGCCCGACGCGGCCATGGCGATGGCGTCGTCTTCGGTCATGAATTCCAGATGGTCCGCCGACAGCGCGTGGTAACGCGCGGCCAGGCTTGAGCCATGCAACGAAGAGAGTTGCTCGGCGTGCAGCTTCACCGGCAGGCCAAGTTGCTGGGCGACCTTGAACACACGCTCCACCTGTTCCGGGGAAAACGCCAGGTATTCGCAGAAGGCGTCTACCGCGTCCACCAGCCCTTCGGCTGCCAGGGCCGGCAGCATCTCGTGGCAGATGTGGTCGATGTAATCGTCGGCGCGGCCCTTGTACTCCGGCGGCAACGCATGCGCCGCCAGGCACGTGGCGCGCACGCTGACCGGCAGTGCGTCGCCGAGGCGCCGTGCCACGCGCAACATCTTGCGCTCGTTGACCAGGTCCAGGCCGTAGCCGGATTTGATCTCCACCGTGGTCACGCCGTCACGCAGCAAACTGCGCAGGCGCTTGTGCGCGCTGGCAAACAGTTCATCTTCAGTGGCCGCGCGGGTGGCGCGCACCGTGCTGGCAATACCGCCGCCCTTGGCCGCGATGTCGGCGTAGCTCACGCCTTGAAGGCGCTGCTCGAATTCGCCGCTGCGATTGCCGCCGAACACCGTGTGGGTGTGGCAGTCGATCAGCCCGGGGGTGACCCACGCGCCTTGCAGGTCATGCACCTGGGTGTAATCCGCCGTCGGCGCCTGGCTGCGGGGGCCGATCCACTCGATGAGCGAATTGGCGGTGACCATGGCGGCATCCTCGATGATCGAGTACTTGCCGTCTGCCATGGTTGCGACGTGGCAGTGTTGCCAAAGCGTTTTCATCAACGCCTCCCTAAGTTAACGATGAGACAAAGCCGGGTCGTAATGAACCGTGGCCGCTTGCCCGGCAGCCGGTTTGACCCACAGCAGGTAAGCGACGACGAGCAGCACGATCCACACGGCGCCGACCAGCAAAGCGGCCTGGGTGTCCGGGAAGTAACCCAGTACGCCAAACACGAACAGCATGAACACGATGGCCGCTGCGGGCGCATAGGGCCAGAACGGCACCGGGAATTTCAGCTCGGCGACCTGCTCCCTGGTCATCGAGCGGCGCATCGCGACCTGAGTGAACAGAATCATCAGCCACACCCACACCGTGGCGAAGGTGGCAATCGAGGCGATCACCAGGAACACGTTTTCCGGGATCAGGTAATTGAGCACGACGCCGCCGAGCAACGCCGCGCCCATCACCAACACGGTCATCCACGGCACGCCCTGTTTGGACAGCTGGGCAAAGCCCTTGGGCGCCTGCCCCTGCTGGGCCAGGCCGTACATCATGCGGCCGGCGCCAAAGATGTCGCTGTTGATGGCCGAGACGGCCGCCGAGATCACCACGATATTAAGGATGGTCGCCGCCGAGCCGATGCCGAGGTTGCTGAAGATCTGCACGAACGGGCTGCCCTGGCTGCCGATCTGCGGCCACGGGTAGATCGCCATCAACACAAACAGCGTCAGCACGTAGAACAGCAGGATGCGCAACGGCACCGCGTTGATCGCCTTGGGGATCACGCGTTGCGGGTCCTTGGCTTCACCGGCGGTGATGCCGATGATTTCGATGCCGCCGAACGCAAACATCACCACCGCGAACGAGGCAATCAGGCCGCCAACGCCGTTGGGCATGAAGCCGCCATGGGCCCACAGGTTGCTGATGCCGCTGGCCTGGGTGTCGCCGGCCGAATGGATGCCAAACAGCATGATGCCCAAGCCACCGAGGATCATCGCCACAATGGCGCCGACCTTGAGCAGCGACAGCCAGAACTCCATCTCGCCAAACACTTTGACGTTGCACAGGTTCAGGCCGCCGATCAAAAACACAATGCCGAGCACCCACACCCAGCGCGCGACCTCGGGAAACCAGAAGCCCATGTAGATGCCGAACGCGGTGACGTCGGCGAGGCAGACAATGATCATTTCAAACGCATAGGTCCAGCCGAGGATAAACCCGGCCATTGGGCCCAGGTAGGTGCTGGCGTACTGGCCGAAGGAGCCTGCAACCGGATTGTGCACAGCCATCTCGCCGAGTGCGCGCATCACCATGAATACGGCGGCGCCGCCGATCAGGTAAGCGAGCAGCACGGCGGGGCCGGCCATCTGTATGGCGGAGGCAGAGCCATAGAACAGCCCGGTGCCGATCGCGGAACCGAGTGCCATGAAGCGAATATGTCGGGCGTTCAGCCCGCGTTTCAAACCCTTTTCTTGCTGGTGCATTTCTCTTCCCTAGTTATTGTTATCCCGAGAAAATTCAAAGCTATCGCAACTTAGATGTGGGAGCTGTCGAGCTTTAGCGAGGCTGCGAAAGCGGTGTGTCAGGCAACAAAAATGTTGCCTGTACCGACGCCTTCGCAGCCTCGCTGGGGCTCGACAACTCCCACATTGGACAGCGGCGAGCTTAGAGGCTCGGCAGCAACTTGGCCGGCACCAGCTCGTTCAGGCAGCGGCTGGCGAGCAGTTCGCTGGCGGCATTGATGTCCGGGGCGAAGAAGCGGTCCTTGTCGTAGAAGCCGACTTTGGCGCGCAGGATGCCACGGGCTTGCTCCAGCTTCGGCGAGGTTTTCAGGCCGTCGCGCAGGTCCAGGCCCTGGCACGCGGCCAGCCATTCCACTGCCAGGATGCCACGGGTGTTCTCAGCCATTTCCCACAGGCGTTTGCCCGCAGCCGGGGCCATGGACACGTGGTCTTCCTGGTTCGCCGAGGTCGGCAGGCTATCCACGCTGTGCGGATGGGACAGCGCCTTGTTCTCGCTGGCGAGGGCAGCAGCAGTCACCTGGGCGATCATGAAGCCGGAGTTGACCCCGCCATTGCCCACCAAAAACGGCGGCAATTGCGACATGTGTTTGTCCATCATCAACGAGATACGGCGCTCGCTCAGGGAGCCGATTTCGGCGATGGCCAACGCCATGTTGTCAGCCGCCATGGCCACCGGTTCGGCGTGGAAGTTGCCACCGGAAATCACGTCGCCTTCGGCGGCAAACACCAGCGGGTTATCCGACACGGCGTTGGCTTCCACCACCAGCACGTCGGCGGCCTGGCGGAACTGGGTCAGGCAGGCGCCCATGACTTGTGGCTGGCAGCGCAGGGAGTACGGGTCTTGCACCTTGTCGCAGTTCTGGTGCGACTGGGAGACCTGGCTGCTTTCGCCGAGCAGGTCGCGATAGGCCGCAGCCGAATCGATCTGCCCACGCTGGCCACGCGCGGCGTGAATACGCGCGTCGAACGGCGAGCGCGAGCCGAGCACGGCTTCCACGGTCAGGCCGCCGCACGCCAGTGCAGCGGCGAACAAGTCTTCACCCTCGAACAGGCCGCGCAGCGCATAGGCGGTGGACACCTGAGTGCCGTTGAGCAGGGCCAGGCCTTCTTTGGCGGCAAGGGTCAACGGCGTCAGGCCGGCGACTTTCAGTGCCTCGGTGGCTTCCAGCCATTCGCCTTTGTAGCGCGCCTTGCCTTCGCCCAGCAGCACCAGCGACATGTGCGCCAACGGCGCCAGATCGCCCGAAGCGCCGACCGAACCTTTGAGTGGGATGTGCGGGTACACCTCGGCGTTGATCAGTGCGATCAGTGCGTCGATCACCTGGCGGCGAATCCCGGAGAACCCACGGCTCAGGCTGTTGACCTTGAGCACCATGACCAGCCGCACCAGCGCGTCGCTGATCGGCTCACCAACGCCGGCGGCGTGGGACAGCACCAGCGAACGCTGGAGGTTTTCCAGGTCTTCGCTTGCGATGCGGGTCGAGGCCAGCAGGCCGAAACCAGTGTTGATGCCATAGGCGGTGCGATTCTCGGCGAGAATCTGCTCCACGCAGGCAACACTGGCTTCGATCTGCGCCGTGGCGCTGTCATCCAGACTGAGGGTTACCGGCTGCTGGTAGATGGCCCGCAGTTGGGCAAGGCTCAGTTGGCCTGGAATCAGATTTAGCGCAGTCACATTCATGCTCCTTTGAATTGTTCTTCTGAATATTTGTGAATAAGTAATCAGTGCAAATGGGGTAATACGTGGTGCAGCAAAGCGGTGTCCTTAAGCAACGCGGCAGCGCTGGCGATGTCCGGCGCCAGCCAGCGGTCTTGCTCGTAAGGTGGGACTTTTTCACGTAGCAGGCGCCAGGCGCTGTCGGTGCCCGCGCCGAAACGCTGGTCCTTGAGAAACTCGAAGGCCTGGGCCGCCAGCAGGTACTCGATGGCGAGAATCTGGGTAACGTTGGCCAGTAACTGGTGCAGCTTGAGCGCGGCGTTGGTGCCCATGCTCAGGTGGTCTTCCTGCAGGCCGGAGGTGACGAAATTGTCGAGCACCGCCGGTTGCGCCAGCTGGCGGTTCTGCCCGCACAGCGAGGCGGCGACGTATTGCACAATCATCATCCCGGAGTTGACCCCAGGGTTGCTGACCAGGAACGCCGGCAAGCCGCTGACGTGCGGGTTGATCAGGCGGTCCAGGCGGCGCTCGGCCACCGAGCCGATTTCCGCCATGGCGATGGCGAGCATGTCGGCCGCCAAGGCCACGGACTGCCCGTGCGGGTTGGCCTGGGACACCACGCGGTAGGTGTCCGGCGTGCCGAGCACCAGCGGGTTGTCAGTGGCGCTGTTGAGTTCGGTCTCGATCTGGCGGGTGGCGTGTTCGACCTGGTCGCGCGCTGCGCCGTGAATGTGCGGGATCGAGCGGATGCTCAAGGCGTCCTGGGTGCGAATGCCTTGGCTGCTGGCGATCACCTCACTGCCGTCGAGCAAGGCGCGCAGGTTGATGCCGACTTGCTGCATGCCCGGGTGCGGCTTGAGGGCGATGATGGCTTCGTCGAACGCGTCGATCTGGCCGCGCTGGGCTTCGAAACTCATGGCGCCGATCACGTCGGCCCATTGCAGCAAATGTTGTGCGTCGGCCAGGGCCAGGCAGCTCAGGCCGGTCATGCACGGCGTGCCATTGACCAGGCACAGGCCGTCTTTGGCGCCGAGTACCACCGGCTGCAAACCTTCTGCCTGTAATGCTTGTTGCGCTGTCACGATCTGACCGCGATAGCTCACCGTGCCGACACCGAGCAATGCCACGCCGACGTGGGCCATGTGAGTCAAGTAACCCACCGAACCCTGGGACGGCACCTGCGGCGTGATGCCGTGGTTGAGCAGCGCCAGCAGCGAATGCACCACCTGTGGGTGCAAGCCGGATTTGCCGTGGCTGTAGTTGATGATCGCCGCGCAAATAATCGCGCGGGTTTGCTCGTCACTCAGCACCGGGCCGACGCCGCAGGCGTGGCTCAGCAAGGTATTGCGCGACAGCTGGCTGAGCTGCTCGCCCTTGAGCGACACATTGCACAGCGCGCCCAGGCCGGTGTTCACGCCATAAGCGCGCTCGCCGCTGGTGACGATGCGCTGCACGATGGCCTGGGCATTGTCGATGCGCGCCCAGGCCTGGCCCGAAAGTTCGAGCTGCGCACCAAAGCGGGCGACGGCGACCACGTCCTGCCAGCGCAGGGGAGCGTCGGCGATGATGATTTTTGCTGCCTGGGACATCTTCATACCTTCTTCAATTCTTGTGCAGCCTTACCGGCCTCTTCGGGGGCAAGCCCCCTCCCACCTTTGAAGGTGTTCACAGTTCAACATGTGGGAGGGGGCTTGCCCCCGATAGGGCCCGCAGCCTCACCACACAATCGGGCTCAAACCACCGCAGCGCGGCGCTGAACAAACCGGTCCACATACTCATCCGCCGGCGAATGCAGAATCTCGCGCGGCGTGCCGACCTGGATCAGCTTGCCGTCCTTGAGGATCGCGATGCGGTTGCCGATGCGCACGGCTTCGTCGAGGTCGTGAGTGATGAACACGATGGTTTTGTGCAGGGTCTTTTGCAGCTCCAGCAACTGGTCCTGCATCTCGGCGCGGATCAACGGATCGAGGGCGCTGAAGGCTTCGTCCATCAGGATGATGTCGGTGTCGGCGGCCAAGGCGCGGGCCAGGCCCACACGCTGGCGCATGCCGCCGGACAGCTGGTGCGGGTATTTGTTTTCGTAGCCTTTGAGGCCCACGGTTTCGATCCAGTGCAGCGCGCGTTCGGCGCACACCTGCTTGGTTTCGCCACGCACTTTCAGGCCGTAGGCGACGTTGTCGAGCACGCTCTTGTGGGGCAGCAGGCCGAAGCTCTGGAACACCATGCTGATCTTGTGCCGACGGAATTGGCGCAGGGCTTCCATGTCCAGTTGCAGGATGTCTTCGCCGTCCACCAGGATCGCGCCGCTGGTAGGGTCGATCAGGCGGTTGAAGTGGCGCACCAGCGTGGATTTGCCGGAGCCCGACAGGCCCATGATCACGAAGATCTCGCCGGTGCCGATGCTCAGGGACAAGTCGTTGACACCGACCACGCAACCGGTCTCGGCCAGTACCTGGTCCTTGGTCTTGCCTTGGCCAACCATGGCCAGGGCGTCCTTGGAACGGTTGCCGAAAATCTTGAAGACGTTTTTAACTTCAATTTTGCTGACAGTAGTCATTTGCTCGCCTCATGCCGTGGACGACCATAGGCCTGGGTAATGCGGTCGATGACCACTGCGAGAATCACAATCGCCAGCCCGGCTTCGAGGCCACGACCAACGTTGAGGGTCTGGATGCCGACGAGCACGTCTTCACCCAAGCCACGCGCACCGATCATCGAGGCGATGACCACCATCGACAACGCCATCATGGTGGTCTGGTTGATACCGGCCATGATGCTTGGCAGCGCCAGCGGCAGTTGCACGCCGAACAGCTGCTGCCAGCGGTTGGCGCCAAAGGCGTTGATGGCTTCCATGACTTCGCCGTCGACTTGGCGAATGCCCAGGTCGGTGAGGCGAATCAGCGGCGGCGCGGCGTAGATTACCGTGGCGAAAATCGCCGGCACCTTACCCAGGCCGAACAGCATCAGCACCGGAATCAGGTACACGAAGCTCGGCATGGTTTGCATGATGTCCAGCAACGGCATCAGCACCGAGCGCAAGCGATTGCTGCGCGCCGACAAGATGCCCAGCGGAATGCCGATCAGCACCGAGATCACCGTGGCGACCATCATCAGCGCCAGGGTTTGCATCAGCTTGTCCCACAGGCCAACCGCGCCCACCAGGAACAGCAGGCCGACGATCACCGCGGTGGTCAGCACCTTGCGGGTAGCATGCCAGGCGATGCCGCCGACGATGGCCAGCATCAGCCACCAGGGCGCCGCGCGCAGCAACCCTTCCAGGTTGACGATGGCCCACAGCAAGGTGTCGGAGATGTGCCGGAACACATCGCCGTAGTTGGTGACCAGTGAGTCCACCCAACCGTTGACCCAGTCGGCGATGGAAAACGTAAAACTCTCAGGAAACATATCGTGCTCTCGATCCAGTGGGTTGTGGCCGGGTGTCCGACCAGCCCCTCAGGGTAGTCGGACACGCTTGACCTACAAGGCCGCGTCGATTTTCTTGGCTGCGTCGTCGCTCACCCATGCGTGCCAGACTTCAGGATGTTCCTTGAGGAAAATTTTCGCCAGTTTTGGCGACTCAATTCGCTCTTTGGCCATGCGGCCCAGGTTCTGGTTCAACAAGTCGATAGGCAAGTTGACCTTCTCCAGCACGGCCACCAGCTCTGGCGCTTGCTCGTGAAAGGTCTTGGACAAGCCGACCTTGATGCTCACGCTTTTATCCACACCGGGCTTTTCTTCCAGTTTGACCAGGTCGACCTGGCCCATCAGCGGCGTCGGCGACCAGTAGTAGAACAGGATCGGCTCGCCACGCTTGTAGCTCGACAGCACCGCCGCATCCAGCGCCGGGCCGGTGCCTGGGCGGAAGTTGGTGTAGGTGCTTTCCAGGCCGTAGCTTTTGAGCATTTCGCTGTTGTCCAGCTCACAGGTCCAGCCGGCCGGGCAGTTGTAGAAACGGCCTTTGGACGGTTCTTCCTGGTCCTTGAACACCGAGGCGTATTTGGCCAGGTCGGCGATGGTTTTCAGGTCCGGCGCCTTGGGTTCCAACTTGCGCTTGGCGTCGCCTTCAATCACGTAGCGCGGCACGTACCAACCTTCCACCGCGCCGACGACCGGCGCACCGACGCCAACGACTTTGCCGGCCTTCTCGGCCTTGTTCCAGACTTCGCTGCGGCCGACCCACTCTTCGGCAAACACTTGGATGTCGTTGCTGCTCAGGGCGTTTTCCATGGTGATGGAGTTACCCGGCAGGCTGTCGGTTTTGCAGTCGTAGCCTTTTTCCAGCACGGTTTGCAGGATGTCGGTGAGCAACATGCCGCTTTCCCAGTTCAGGCCCGCAAACTTCACCGGTTTGCCGGATTCGCACCAACCGGCCGCCTGGGCGCCGGCACTCGCCAACACGCTTGCAGAGAACAACGTGGCCAGCAGGGTCTTATTCATCTTCATTGTTGTGACGCTCCCAATCTTGAAATGGATTACGGCAGTCAGTAGGCATCCTGCCCTGTCCACGTCCCATCAGGCCTGTGCAGCCAGCCCATTTGTCGTTGGTATAGCGCCCTGCTCTACCGGCAGGATCAGTCGTTCAGGAATTGCGCTGTGCCACTTTTTCGCGGCCCAGTAATACAGCGCGGCGGGCACCACCAGGCCGATGATCCAGGAGATATCGGTGTCGCCAAGGCTGGCAACCAGGGGGCCGGTGTAGAAATGCGTGGAGATGAACGGCATCTGGATCAGCACGCCCAGCACGTAGATGCTGATGCCCATCCAGTTCCAGCGGCCGTAGCGACCATTGGGGTTGGAGAGTGCCGGGATGTCGTAACGCTCTTTGGTGATGCAGTAGAAATCCACCAGGTTGATCGCGCTCCACGGCGTGAAAAACGCCAGCAGAAACAGGATGAACGCGGAGAAATCCTTGAGGAACGAGTCCTTGCCCAGCAACGCCAGCGCGGCGGCAATCGACACCATCAGGAAGATGTACAGCAGGCGCACCGCACTCGAAATGTGCCGGCTGCCACGAAAGCCGCTGATGATCGTCGCGATGGACATGAAGCTGCCATAGGCATTGAGGGTGGTCACCGTGATCTTGCCGAAGGCGATGCTGAAATACAGCAGCGCCGCGACAATGCCGGTGCCGCCCAGGCCGACGATAAACGACACTTCGTGGTGGGCGAATTGCGCACCGGCCAGGGCCGCCGCGAACACACCGAACACCATCGACGCCTGCGCCCCGATCACCGAGCCCAGGCCAACCGCCCAGAAGGTTTTCGACGCCTGCGTGCTGCGCGGCAAGTAGCGGGAGTAGTCCGCCACATATGGGCCGAACGCAATCTGCCAGGACGCCGACAACGAAATCGCCAGCAGGAAACTGCTCAGCGAAAAATGCTTGTTGCCCAGCAGCGCACCGACATCGTTACCGGCGAGCAATTTGTAGAACAGGTAGATGAAGGCAACCACGCCAAGCACGCTGGCGACTCGACCAATACCGTGGATCACGCGGTAACCGAAGACGGTGAACACCATGATCAGCCCGGCGAACAGCACGATGCCGACCCAGTCTTCCACGTGCAGCAGCTGCGCCACCGCCTGCCCCGCCAGCAGCGAGCCGCTGGCCGAAAAACCGATGTACATCAGGCACACCAGCACCAGCGGGATCACCGCGCCATACACGCCAAACTGCACGCGGCTGGAAATCATCTGCGGCAAGCCCAGTTGCGGGCCTTGCGCCGCATGCAGCGCCATCACGCCGCCGCCCAGCAGTTGGCCGATCAACAGACCGATCAACGACCAGAACACATCGCCGCCCAGCACCACGGCCAAGGCCCCGGTGACAATCGCAGTGATTTGCAGGTTGGCACCCAGCCACAGGGTGAACTGACTCAATAGACGACCGTGTCTTTCCGCTTCCGGGATGTAGTCGATCGAACGCCTTTCGATCAACGGGGTGGTGCTTGCACGTGCGTCATTTGCAGCCATGTGTGTTCAACCTCTGATGGATTGTTTGTACTTGCAACGCAGATCAAATGTGGGAGCGGGCTTGCTCGCGAAAGGGGTGGGTCAGCTAACGATTACGGTGACTGGCGCACCGCATTCGCGAGCAAGCCCGCTCCCACATTGAGTTACTTGATCATCGGCAGATTGAGGCCCTGTTCCTTGGCGCAGTCGATGGCGATCTGGTAACCGGCATCGGCGTGACGCATCACCCCGGTGGCCGGGTCGTTGTGCAGTACGCGGGCAATGCGCTCAGCCGCTTCGTCGGTGCCGTCGCAGACGATCACCATGCCCGAATGCTGCGAGAAGCCCATGCCCACGCCGCCGCCGTGGTGCAGCGAGACCCAGGTTGCGCCGCTGGCGGTGTTGAGCAAGGCGTTGAGCAGTGGCCAGTCGGACACGGCGTCGGAGCCGTCCTGCATGGCTTCGGTTTCGCGGTTCGGGCTGGCTACCGAGCCGGAGTCGAGGTGGTCACGGCCGATCACCACCGGCGCCGACAGCTCGCCGCTGCGCACCATTTCGTTGAACGCCAGGCCCAGCTTGGCGCGCTGGCCCAGGCCAACCCAGCAGATGCGTGCCGGCAGGCCCTGGAAGCTGATGCGCTCGCGCGCCATGTCCAGCCAGTTGTGCAGGTGGGCGTCGTCGGGGATCAGCTCTTTGACTTTGGCGTCGGTCTTGTAGATGTCTTGCGGGTCGCCGGACAGTGCAGCCCAACGGAACGGGCCGATACCACGGCAGAACAGTGGGCGGATGTAGGCCGGTACGAAACCCGGGAAGGCGAAGGCATCTTCCACGCCTTCTTCCTGGGCCATCTGGCGAATGTTGTTGCCGTAGTCGAAGGTCGGGATGCCTTGCTTCTGGAACTCGAGCATGGCTCTGACGTGCACGGCCATCGACTGTTTGGCGGCCTTGATTACAGCAGCCGGTTCGGTCTTGGCGCGGGCGCGGTATTCGTCCCAGGTCCAGCCGGCCGGCAGGTAGCCGTTGAGCGGGTCGTGGGCGCTGGTCTGGTCGGTGACCATGTCCGGGCGCACGCCGCGCTTGACCAGTTCCGGCAGGATTTCCGCCGCGTTACCCAGCAGGGCGATGGAGATCGCCTTGCCTTCCTTGGTGTATTTGGCGATGCGCGCCAGGGCGTCGTCGAGGTCGGTGGCTTGCTCGTCGATATAGCGGCTGCTCAGGCGGAAGTCGATGCTGACCTGCTGGCACTCGATGTTCAGCGAGCAGGCGCCAGCCAGGGTTGCTGCCAATGGCTGCGCGCCGCCCATGCCGCCGAGGCCGGCGGTGAGAACCCAGCGGCCGGTCAGGTCGCTGTTGTAATGCTGACGACCGGCTTCGACGAAGGTTTCGTAGGTGCCTTGGACGATGCCCTGGCTGCCGATGTAGATCCAGCTGCCGGCGGTCATCTGGCCGTACATGGCCAGGCCCTTGGCATCCAGCTCGTTGAAGTGTTCCCAGCTGGCCCAGTGCGGCACCAGGTTGGAGTTGGCGATCAGCACGCGCGGGGCGTTGCTGTGGGTCTTGAACACGCCGACCGGCTTGCCGGATTGCACCAGCAGGGTCTCGTCGTCATTCAGGTTGGTGAGGCTTTCGACGATCTGGTCGTAGCACTCCCAGTTACGCGCGGCACGGCCGATACCGCCGTACACCACCAATTCTTTCGGGTTCTCGGCCACTTGCGGGTCGAGGTTGTTCATCAGCATGCGCAGCGGCGCTTCAGTCAGCCAGCTTTTGGCGGTGAGCTTGTTACCGCGAGCGGCACGGATTTCGACGTCACGGTACTTTGTAGGCTTGGTCACAACAGACTCCTCGGCGATCGATGCGCGAACATTGATGGTGCGAAGGAGAGTCTTACGCACACATCTTTACTTGTACATACAAGCATATGCAATCGAGCGGCCAACTTTGCGCGTGAGCTGTTGAGATTTTTTTGGAAGGCGTGTGTAAGCCTTGAAAATTAAGGCTTGGAGGTTTGGTGAAATTTCTTATAGAGGCGTTTTTCAGCGAGAGAGACTGTTCATAACAACACGGCATTGCGCCACGCTGGGGCATTCGGTAACAAATTGGTGCGGGACCTGGAAACACATGCTGTAAGCGCCACAGAAGCAAATGTGGGAGGGGGCTTGCCCCCGATTGCGGTGTATCAGCCAGCCCATCTGGTACTGATACACCCTAATCGGGGGCAAGCCCCCTCCCACTTTTTTTAACCGCGTGCGGTCAGTTCGATGACGCAGCAGCGGCCACTGACCGAGAGGTCCAACAGGCCGGTGTTACCGTCCACCTGCAGACAATCGTGATGCCCCAGCTTCTGGTCCAGCACCTTCACTTCATCCGCCACGCTGAACACCAGCACCGTCTGCGCCGTCGTGAAAAACCGCTGCACGCCATCAATCCACTGAAAGCGCGCCTGATAACGCTGCGGCGAATAAATCAGGTTGAAATCGCGGATCGGCCCGGTGATCAAGCGGCACGAAACCTCGCTTTCACCGCTGAACGCAAAGGGCTGCAGCGGCAATAAACCACGCTGCTCTTCGCCATCCACGGTCAGGACCATGCCTGCACCCTTGATCACAGTGATCACGCGCTGGTAGCCGGCGAAGGTAGAAAACCCACCCGACTCGGCGATATCGGCAATCGACAGGCGCCAGCCAAAGCCATCCAGGCCGGTGCCTGCGTCACGGGTGATTTCTTCGGTGCTGCCGCCGCCGTTTTTCCACGGCATGCGGATGTAATCGGTGGCGCGCCAGACTTTCACTGCACTCATTTACTGAAACGTCCTTCCAGGCTATGACGGGAACCGGGGTGGATCAAACGCGCGGCGGTCACCGGCTGGCGACCGGACCATGTACGTCGGCGAATCAGCAGGCACGGCTCGCTCGGCTCGATCTGCAGCAGCTTGCACTCCTCGGCATCGGCGAGGATCGCTTCAACCACATGCTCGCCTTCGGTCAGCGGTGCAACCTGGTTGAGGTAGGCGTACGGCGTTTGCTGGGTGAAATCCTGCTGCAAGTAATCCGGCGCGACGAGGGCATTGACGAAACGGTCTTCGATTTGCACCGGAATGTCGTTTTCGAAGTGCACGATCAGCGAGTGGAACACCCGCCCGCCTTCGCGCATTTCCAGGGCGACGGCGCGCTCGGAGCCTGCGGCCTCTTCGCACAAGTGGATGACCTGGCAGGTATGCCGGTGACCGCGGGAGGCGATCTCATCGGCAATGTTGTGTACTTCAAACAGCGCCGACTGGCTCTTGGGCTCGGCGACGAACGTGCCGACGCCTTGCATGCGCACCAGCAACCCTTCGGCGGTGAGTTCACGCAGGGCGCGGTTGATGGTCATGCGGCTGAAACCCAGCTGGCTGACCAGCTCGCTCTCGGACGGCACGCGGTAATGCGGCGGCCAGTTGCCGTTGAGGATCTGCTGGCTGATCATCTGTTTGACGCGGGCATACAAGGGCGCCGGACTTTCGTCCATGTGGGCAGCCAGCGAAGACTTGGCAGGCGGAGTCGGCACAGGGAATCCTTGCAGGGGGAAAAGATGCATAGATTGCCGGAGTTTACCGAGCAGGCAAACGTCTGTATATGTATATACAAATAAACACACGACCGGGGTGCCTTGATCATGTCCGCTTTCTTTGCCGAACGCGCGCTGCTGCCTAATGGATGGGCCAACGATGTACGCTTTGATGTCAGCGCCGATGGCGTACTGACCCACGTTGAGCCCAACGCCACGGCAGACGGCGCCGAGCGGCTCAGAGGCCCGGTATTGGCGGGCATGCCGAACCTGCATTCGCATGCATTCCAGCGCGCCATGGCGGGCCTGGCCGAAGTGGCCGGCAACCCTAATGACAGCTTCTGGACCTGGCGCGATCTGATGTACCGCATGGTCGGCAAGATCAACCCGGAGCAACTCCAGATCATCGCGCGCCAGCTGTATATCGAGATGCTCAAGGCCGGTTACACCTCGGTGGCCGAATTTCATTACGTGCATCACGACGTCAGCGGCCAGCCCTATGCCGATCGCACGGAGCTGTCGCGGCAGATCAGCCAGGCAGCCGCCAGCAGCGGGATTGGCCTGACGCTGGTGCCGGTGCTTTACACCCATTCCGGGTTTGGTGGCCAGGCGCCGAACGAAGGCCAGCGCCGATTTATCAACAGCACCGAAAACTACCTGGACCTGCAAGCGCGCCTCAAGCCGATTCTCGCCGCGCAACCGGCGCAGCAGTTGGGCCTGTGCTTTCACTCCTTGCGCGCTGTCACGCCGCAACAAATCAATGACGTCCTGGCCGCCAGCGACAAGACGTGCCCGGTGCATATCCACATCGCCGAGCAGCAAAAAGAGGTCGATGACTGCCTGGCCTGGAGCGGCAAGCGACCGTTGCAATGGCTGTATGACAATGTCGACGTCGATAAGCGCTGGTGCCTGGTGCACGCCACTCATGCTGATGCTGACGAAGTGGCGCGCATGGCCAAGAGCCGCGCGATTGCCGGTCTGTGCCTGACCACCGAAGCCAATCTGGGGGACGGGATTTTCCCCGCCGTCGATTTCCTCGCTCAAGGCGGGCGCATGGGCATTGGTTCCGACAGCCATGTGTCGTTGAGTGTGGTGGAAGAATTACGATGGCTGGAATACGGCCAGCGCCTGCGCGATCAACGGCGCAACCGCTTATACCGCAGTGACCAACCGATGGTCGGCCGCACGCTGTTTGATGCCGCGCTGGACGGCGGTGCCCAGGCGCTGGGCCAGCCGATTGGTCGATTGGAAGTGGGGAAACGCGCGGATTGGATTGTGCTGGACGGTGATGACCCGTACCTGGCCACGGCCAGCGAAGACGGCATTCTCAACCGCTGGCTGTTCGCCGGTGGTGACCGGCAAGTGCGTGATGTGCTGGTCAACGGCAAGTGGATGGTGCGCGATGGCCGCCATGCCGGTGAAGAAGAAAGCAGCCGGGCATTCACGCACGTGCTGAGAGATTTGCTGGGCTAACCAACAATGCAAAACCAATGTGGGAGCGGGCTTGCTCGCGAATGCGGTGTATCAGTCATTACCTCTGTCGACTGACACTGCGTATTCGCGAGCAAGCCCGCTCCCACATTTTTATCGGCGCTGGTACAGGTTTACTGCGAGGTCTTCGCCATCTGCCTGTCCGACGTGCGCCAGATCAATCGCGTGGTGTCATACCCTTGCTGGCGCGCCCTGCTCAGCAGGTCTTCGCGAGTGTCGGCGTTCACCGTCGGCGTACGTGACAATATCCACATGTAACGCCGGCTTGGGCTGCCGACGATGGCGGTCTTGTAGTCGTCGCTGACATACAGCACCCAGTAATCGCCCTTGGCGACGCCCGGCAGCAGCGCCGTGAACCAGTTATTGAATTCCACCCAAAGCTTGTCGGTCTTGCCCGGCACTTGCGGCGTGGCCGTGCCCTTGGCTTCTTCCCACTTCCATTCAGGTGTCAGGCAGCGGTTGAACACCGACATGTCGCCATCGGGCAGCAACGTGTAGCGGGCTTCGGACTGCGCGCAGTTGCGCTGGAAGTACATGGGCAATCGGGCCAACTCATACCAGGTGCCCTGGTAACGCTTGAGGTTGACGTTGCTTGCTGTCTTGGGTTGCAGATCATCGCCAGAATGGCTGGCGCAGCCTGCCAAAAACAGGCTGGCACAAAGGCACAAAACAAAACGCATCATTCTTCTTCTCCCGCAGGCTCGCGCCCCGGTTTACTTCAGGCCTTGCCCGGAAAACATCAAAACTTTGTCACCGGCATATTGAACGCTGATAAAGCTGTTTTTATCGCCCCAGGTGCAACTGGACATGCCCAGTGCGCCAGAACAATCGGTTGGCTTGCCCAGCAGCGACTCCACCTCAGCCTTGGCCATGCCAGCCGACAACTTCGCGTAGTTTTCTTGGTTGACCTTGCTGCAAGCGGCCAATAGCACGCAAAAAGCCAGCAGGGCGAGACGGCGTAACGACATGGAAAAACTCCTGGAGGGACGAAGCAGCTTGGGTATCTGCCAGAAGCTTAGAAGGGAAAAGAGGTGTCTGGTTCCCGATGAGCAAAAACAAAAAAGCCCCGAAAACGCTGAAACGTTTCGGGGCTTTCTCAAGAGTGAACAGCCTCACAACATCGCGGATAAGTGATCGCCGCGTCTTACTTCTTGTGGTAACCGGTCACACGCTCAACTTCTTCTTTGGAACCCAGGAACACCGCCACGCGCTGGTGCAGGCCTTCGGGCTGGATGTCGAGGATGCGCTGGTGGCCGTCGGTGGACGCGCCGCCCGCTTGCTCAACCAGGAAGGACATCGGGTTGGCTTCGTACATCAAACGCAGCTTGCCCGGCTTGGACGGCTCGCGGCTGTCACGCGGGTACATGAACAAGCCACCACGGGTCAGGATACGGTGCACGTCAGCCACCATCGCGGCGACCCAGCGCATGTTGAAGTTCTTCTTCAACGGGCCTTCCTCACCTGCCATCAACTCGCCGACGTAGCGAGTCACCGGCTCTTCCCAGTGACGCTGGTTGGACATGTTGATCGCGAATTCCTGGGTAGAGGCAGGAATAGTGATGTCTTCGTGGGTCAGCACGAAGCTGCCCATTTCGCGGTCCAGGGTGAAGCCTTTGACGCCATCGCCCAGGGTCAGCACCAGCATGGTCTGTGGGCCGTAGATCGCGTAGCCGGCAGCCACTTGCTCGGTGCCTGGCTGCAGGAAGGCCTTTTCGTTCAGCGCTTCGTTCTGGCTCAGGTATTCGTTCGGGCAACGCAGTACCGAGAAGATGGTGCCGACCGGAGCGTTGATGTCGATGTTGGACGAACCGTCCAGTGGGTCGAACACCAGCAGGTAGGCGCCTTTCGGGTATTTGCCCGGGATCTGGTAGGCATTGTCCATTTCTTCGGACGCCATGCCGGCCAGGTGACCGCCCCATTCGTTGGCTTCGAGCAGGATCTCGTTGGAAATCACGTCGAGCTTCTTCTGCACTTCGCCTTGGACGTTTTCAGTGCCCATGCTGCCCAGAACACCACCCAGTGCGCCTTTGGACACGGCGTGGCTGATTTCCTTGCAAGCACGCGCCACCACTTCGATAAGGAAGCGCAGATCGGCAGGCGTGTTGTTGCTGCGGGTCTGCTCGATCAAATAGCGACTCAGGGTAACGCGGGACATGTAAGGCTCCGGAGAATGGGGGGCTTAAAAACCCGCGCAGTTTAACGCGAGTCGAGGGTTATTTCCTCTAATCAGAGGATTTAACGCCAATAGAGTTCACGGTTTGGCCGCAGGCGCACGCAACAAACTGTAGGCCATCGCCCCCAGCGCCGCCACACCCAACAGGAGCACGGCCCACAGGCCGAGTTTCTTCCAATCGGTGCCCACTTCGGGCGATGCGGCAACGGTGGCGCTTTTAACCACAGCGTCACCGGTGACCCTGGCCTGGCCCAGCGTCTTGAGACGCTCGGCGCTGTAGTCGGGAATCAAAGTCGACAAGGGCAGGTTCGCCGCCTTGACCCCGCCATTGCCCAACGCCAGGGTAAACGGCGGCTCACCCCGCGCCAGAAACACCAACTGCGTGGCGCGCACGGCAAAACGCAGGGCTGGCGCCTCAACGCCCAGGCCACCGCCGCGCTCATCCACCTGCAATTTAAGCTCGCCGACGGCCACTCCCGGCAGTTGCAACTCATCCTGCACCACATCCTGGCCATTCTGGGTCAAGCGGTACAACACACCAGTGCTCAGCGGCTGCCAGGCTTGATTGGCATCACGGCGCCCCGCCAAGGTGACCGGCGCCAGCGTGTTCGGCTGCTTCAGCTCGATGCGCAAACGCTCGACATGCAGCCCCGTCGGCAACTGCCAGCTGTACTCGCCCGCCTTGAGCCGCGCGCCCGACAAGGGCTGCGACCACACCAACGGCATCGGCAGGCTACTGCTGGTGGCGCTCACCAGCTTGGCCGAGGTCAGCGTCGGCGCGACCTGGCCCTGCCACAGCAGGCGCAGGTAGCGCGCCGATTGCCCCGGCAAACTCACCTCATGTTGCTCGACACGCTCGTCGGCAAACGACAGACGTGCCACCTGGCCATCGCCCCACGACGCCCAGTGCTGCAAGTCGTCGCTGGCCTCAATGCTGAAACGCTGGAAGCCGTCCTGTTCGCGGCTCCAGTCCAGGCTCAGTTGCTGCAACGGCGCCTTGATCGCACTGGCGTCCAGCACCCAACCGCGCAGCACTTGCTTGCCCGCCCTGGACGGGCGCACTTCGAGCAACGTGCCTTCGGCCGTGGATTTCATCACCACATCCGGCACGCTTTCGCGCGTGTCGGCGGCGTACAGCGGGAACCACTTCACGTCGGTCACAGTGCGGCTTTCAGTGCGTTGCACAGATTGGCGTGACAGCGCATAGGCCTGAGGTTCACCGGCGGCATTAAACACGCGCACATCGCCGAGATCCGCCTGGCGCGCGCTCAGTTGCACAGACAGCGGCAACTCCAGGCGATACCAAGGGCCGTTGCCACTCACCGCCAGCGGCACTTGCGTGGTGAAGTCGGCAGGCGTTTCCTGCGCCCACACCGACGACGTCATACACACGCCCACCGCGATCACGCTCAACTTACCGATCAAGAGGATGCTCCTTCAGTTTCCAACACAGGTTCGGCACGCTTGGGCGGCAGCGGCGCAAAGTAACCCACCACCAGCAGCAACCCACCCACGCCGATAAACGACACGATCCGCGCCAGCCCGCCGCGGTTGCTCAGCTCGACGAAAAACAGCTTGGCGACCACCACCGCAATCAGCGCCGCACCGATCAACCACACTTCGCGACGATGGCGCAGATGGCCGCCGATCATCAGCCCGAGGGCGATGAGGGTCCAGACAATCGACAGGCCGGCCTGAACCAGCATCGACTCCAGCAACGCCTCCGGATGGAACGGCACGCCTGCCCAGTGGTGGGCAGCGCGCATCACCAGGGCCGTGAAAAAGGCAAACAACGAAACACCCGCAACACCTTGGGCGACCAGCTCGGCGCGTGGACCGCGCTGCGGCGCGATGCTGCGCGACCACAGGTAAATACCCAGCAACGCGAACAACAGGCCCAGGTCCAGGGGGCTGAGCAGCGGCACATATGGCAGCGGTTTGGCCGTGCCATCGCTGAAGATATTGGCCAACCAGAACCAGCCGAGCATCAACACCGCCAGCGGCAGCGCGGCGAGCACACGGTATTCACGTGGATACGCCGACACCGGCCATGGCCAGCGGCGTGGCGCAGCCGCCAACACCAGGTACAGACTTGGCAGGATCGCCCAACCCAGCCAGCGCCAGGCGTTGTACTCGCTCGACAGCAGCAACAGGCCGTAACGCAGCTCGAGCGCCAGCACGCCGATCAGCATCCAGCAGCCGAGTACGTGAGCGATGCTCAGCACGTTGCTCGGCACGTTGCTCGGCACGTTGCTCGGCACGTTGCTCGGCACCACCGCCGCCAAACGCCGTAGCGAAATGAAATGCACCACAAACACTGCCAACCATGCCAGCCAGCCGTACTGCGCCGCCGGGTGGTAATAATCATCGGCTGAGGCCAGCAACACCACGCCCGCCGCCGGCATCAGCAACGCGCATAGCATGCCCAGCGACGCCCAGCGCAAACGTTCGGCCAGCAGCGCCCAGATCGCCACGCTCACCGCCGCGATGCCGAGCAAATATGCGCCTTGCTGCGGCTGCGCGATAAACCGCAACACTTCACCGATCAGCGCCAGCGTCCACCAGGCCGCGCCCCACACCAGCAGCAGGTCAGACAGGCGTTGCAGTTTCAACACGGCAAACACCGGCGCATGCGGCTCACGCTGCAAGCGCCAGGCGCCGACCAAGGCAGCCAGGCCCAACACCATTGGCGTCCAGAAACCGCTGTGCGCCAAGGGGCGCAAGCCTTCGCTGCTCAACGGCCCGAGCAGCTGTGGCACCGCCAACAGGAACGAGGCGCCGCCGATCAGTTGCAGCAGTAACCCAAACACGAAGCTCACACGCTGTTGCAGGTACAGGCTCAGCCAGATGATCAGCAAACCGCTGGCCGCCCACACGCCGCTGGCGCTGTCCCACGGCAGTACAAACAGTACCGCGAGGTTGATCAGTACCAGACCGGCGAGCAGCACCACTGACAGACCGCGCAGCAGGCCGACGTCGCTGCGCACCTTGTCGTCGCGCACGGCCAGCAGCATGCCGCCAACCAACGCCAAACCGATCAGCGAGGCGGTCAACAAACCGCTCCAGCCCGCACTGAATACCGCCGTCCCGTCGCCGCCCTGCAGGCGCAGGAGGAACAACGCACCACCGAGCAATTGCACGGCAAACGCAGTGAACAGGAAGGTGCGCGAGCCGATGCGCAGGCCGACAAACAACGTCACAAGCCCCGCGATTGCCCAACTGATGGCGGTGCCCTGGGTCAGCAGCAGCAACGGTGCGAGCAGGTACAAAAAGCTCAGGCCCAGGCTCGCCAGCACGGGCTGGCCTTTGCGCTCCCAGTCCGCCGCCTGCTCGATTGACGCCCTGCGTAACTGATCGAAGCTGAACAACAGCGCAGCACCCAACAACAGCGCGCCCAGCGGTGCACCGTCAAGCAAGGTCAGTTCGCCTACGCGCAGTTCGCTGAGGAAGGTCAGCGCCGAACCCACTTGCAACAACAGGCCAAATGCACGTGCCAGCGGCCGCTGCTGACGCAAGCCGAGCCAGAAGATCCCGGCGCCCTCCACCGCCCAGGCCGCGGCCGTCCAGCGTGCGTCGAGGCCCAGCGGAATCGCCAAACTGGCAAAGATCACGCCCAACGCCAGGCAGGTTTCCGCCAGCAACAAAGCCCGCCCGCCACGCAGCCCTTGCGCCAGCCCCATGTACAGGATGCCAAGGCCCAGCGCACTGAATGCGGCGGCAAATTCCAGGTGCTGCACCAGCGCGAACTGCAAACCAAAGCCCACCAACGGCGGGCCGAACAGCATGCTGCCGTCGACATAATCACCCTTGGCCGCCGACCAGCGCAGCAGCGCACCCCGACTGTCGTCTTCGGGTGCGTCGCTCATCTCAAGCAATGTGCGCCGGGCGAACAACAGGCCGATGGCCAGGTACATCAGGAAAAACACGATCAGGAACGGCTCGGTGCTCCACAGCAGTTCCGGCGTGTAGGAACGCATGCCCCAAGCGAAACCGATGCCGAAGGTGCCGACAAAACCGATCAGGTTAAGCAAGCGCCAGGCCTTGAACCAGGCGATGGCGAGGATACCGGCGTTCAGCAATGCGAAGTAGCTGAACAACGCCACGTGATTGCCGGCGCCGGTTGACGTGAGAATCGGCGCGGCAAAACCACCCAACGCCGCCGCGCAAGCCAGGCCGAGGGCATCCTGGGTGATCGCCAGGATTGCAGAGAACACCGTGACCGCCACCAGCAGGCCCAGCGCGGCGCCCGGATCGATCAACGGGTGCAAGCGCATCGCGGCGAACACCGTCAGGTACAACACGGCAATGCCGGTTCCTTGCAGCATCAGGCCGTAATTGCTATTACGCAGCCGCAACCACCAACCCAAGCCCAACAGGCCGATGGCGGCAGCGGCAACCCCGGCGTAACGCAACTCGATCGGCACCACCACGCCTTCGGTGGCATAGCGCAGCAAAAAGGCCAAGCCCAGGAACAACAGCACCACGCCGACGCGCAGCACGGTGTTACCGCCAAACAGCCAATTGCGTGCGCCACTGATGGCGCGCTCGATCAGGTTGGGGCCGCGGGGCGCGGCAGGCGCTTTGGGAGTTGGCGCTGCGACCCAGGCGTCATCGGGCAGCGGCTGACTGGCTTGGGCGGCCACAGCCACGGGCGCCAGTTCGGCGGGTAGCTCCCAGACAAGTTCGGGCTTTGCAACGACAGGAGGGGGTTCAGGCACGGAGGGTTCGACAATCACGCTGTTCGTCGGCGCGGGCACCTCCAGTTGCCGCAGGCGCTCACCCAGCGCAATCAGCGCCTTCTGCGTGGTTTCCAACTGACGAGCCTGCTGGTCCGCCTGCGCCGACAGCTTCGCCAGGCGAATGGCCTGGCCAATGCCCAAGCCCAGCAGCGCACCGATACCCGCATCACTGAACGACTCATCGAGTGTCCAGCCGAGCACCAGGCCAATCAGCATGAAAATCCATTGCATGGTCGATATCCCTAAGCAGCCCGAGGCGGGCAAACCGGGGCCTAGTATATCGACGCGGGGCCAATGTGGGAGGGGGCTTGCCCCCGATAGCGGTGTGCCAGTCGACATATCTGCAAACTGGCAATCCGCTGTCGGGGGCAAGCCCCCTCTCACATTTAGTATTGCGGTGATTAGTCGAGCGCTTTCCAGATTTCGGTCGCGTACTCCCTGATGGTGCGGTCCGAGGAGAACCAGCCCATGCGCGCCGTGTTCAGCACCGCCGAGCGCCACCACGCCTTGGAGTCATGCCAATGCGCCTCGACCCGCGCCTGAGCGTCCCAGTAGGAGTCGAAGTCGGCACACACCAGGAAGCGGTCGTAGTCGATCAGCCCGTCGATCAGGCCCACATAGCGGCCGGGATCATCCGGCGAGAACACCCCGCCGCGAATCGCTTGCAACACGTCGTTGAGACGATGGGAGGCAGCAATTTCCGGCCCGGCGTTGAATTCGCCAGCGTGCTTGCGGGCTTCAACCTGCTGAGCACTGAGGCCAAAAATGAACATGTGATCGGCGCCCACGTGCTCGTGCATTTCCACGTTGGCGCCGTCCATGGTGCCGATGGTCAGCGCGCCATTGAGGCCGAACTTCATGTTGCTGGTGCCCGAGGCTTCAAAGCCGGCCGTGGAGATCTGCTCCGACAAATCCGCCGCCGGAATAATGCTTTCCGCCAGGCTGACGTTGTAGTTGGGCAGGAACACCACCTTGAGCAAACCGCGCACGGTCGGGTCGTTGTTCACGGTGCGGGCGATGTCGTTGGTCAACTTGATGATCAACTTGGCCTGGTGATAACTCGCCGCTGCCTTACCGGCGAAGATCTTCACCCGTGGCACCCAGTCGGTGCCAGGCTCGGCGCGGATCGCCTGGTACAACGCCACGGTGTGCAGCAGGTTGAGCAGTTGGCGTTTGTACTCGTGGATGCGTTTGACCTGCACGTCGAACATCGCCGCCGGGTTGACTGAAATACCCAGGCGCTCGTGGATGATCTCGGCCAGTGCACGTTTGCTGTGCAGGCGCTGGTCGGCGAAGGCTTTGCGGAAGGATTGCTTCTCGGCGAAGGTTTCCAGCTCCGTCAGGCGGGTTTCCATGGTGTCGAGAATATCCGGGCCCAGCGCCTCCACCAGCATCTCGGTGAGCTTGGGGTTGGCCTGGTACAGCCAGCGGCGGAAGGTGATGCCGTTGGTTTTGTTGTTGATGCGCTCCGGGTACAGCTTGTGCAGCTCGGAGAACACCGTGCTGCGCATCAGTTGGGTATGCAGGCCAGACACGCCGTTGACGCTATGCGAGCCGAGGAACGCCAGGTTACCCATGCGCACGCGGCGGCCGTTGTCTTCTTCGATCAGCGACACGGCGCGCAGCACGTCGAAGTCGTGAATGCCTTTGGCCCGCAGCGAGTCGATGTGCTGGGCGTTGATCAGGTAGATGATTTGCATGTGCCGCGGGAGCATGCGCTCCATCAAGCCTACAGGCCAGGTCTCCAGGGCTTCGGGCAGCAGGGTGTGGTTGGTGTAGGAAAGGGTTTCAACCGTCACGTCCCACGCCGCTTCCCACGGAATGTCATGCAGGTCGACCAGTTGGCGCATCAGCTCGGCGACGGCAATCGAGGGGTGAGTGTCGTTGAGCTGAATGGCGGCGTGCTCGCCCAGGCTCAATACCGAGCCGTGCATGTTTTTGTGGCGGCGCAGCAGATCCTGCAGCGAGGCAGAGACGAAGAAGTATTCTTGGCGCAGGCGCAGTTCCTGCCCTGCTTCGGTGCTGTCGGCCGGGTAGAGCACGCGGGAGATGCTTTCGGCGCGGGCGACTTCAGCGACGGCGCCCAGGTGGTCACCGGCGTTGAAACGCTCCAGGTGCAAGTCTTCCACGGCCCGTGCACGCCACAGGCGCAGGGTGTTGACGCTGGCGCCGCGCCAGCCGACGACGGGGGTGTCATAAGCCACCGCGCGCACGGTTTCATTCGGCGACCACACCTGGATCATCTTGCCGGAAGCGTCCGCCAGGGTTTCGACGCTGCCGCCAAAACCGATGGGGTAAATCACCTCGGCCCGTTCGAATTCCCACGGGTTGCCAAAGTCCAGCCAACGCTCAGTCTGTTCCTGTTGCCAGCCATCGACGATCGCCTGGCGGAACAAACCGTGCTCGTAACGAATGCCATAACCGTGGCCGGCAATGCCCAAGGTCGACATGCTTTCCATAAAGCATGCGGCCAGGCGGCCCAGGCCACCGTTGCCAAGCGCCGCGTCGGGCTCCAGCAGGCGGATGCGCTCCAGGTCCACACCGAGTTCGGACAGCGCTTCGCGCGCGATCTCCAGCACGCCGAGGTTGCTCAGGCTGTCGTAGAGCAAACGGCCGATAAGAAATTCCAGCGAAAGGTAATAAACCCGCTTCTGGCCTTTGCGGTAAATACGCCGCGTGTGGTCCATCCAGTGATCGACCATCTGGTCGCGGGCGGCCAGCGCAATGGCTTCGAACCAGTCGTGGTCGAAAGCGTGGTCGGGGTCCTTGCCCACCGCGTAGGTGAGTTTGGTCAAGACAGCATCGCGGAATGCGGCTACCTCTGCTTCTCGTGCAAGCGGTTCCTGAGACATCGGTGCGACCTCGGGCGAGATTGAAGGAGTTGCTAGAGCCTAGTCGGTCTGACAGACGGTAGACGCTCTGGTTCGGCAGTTTTTTAACTCATTCACCGTTGCGCAAAATTGATGCAGGGGTCGTGCCCAATCGGTGCGTGAGTAGCCTTCGGGCTGAAAACCGCAAAATATTGTTCAAAAAACCATCAATCCCGGTATGATCGCGCGCCCGGATATAGCCCCACCTTGGAACCCTGATGAAGCCTCAACTGATCGCCGCTGCGGAACTCGACCGTCTCGAGACCTGGCAGAAATATTCCGCCCACATGTGCGGTGGCTGCGTGTCCAGCTGCTGCACGCTGCCGGTTGAGGTGAAGATCAAGGACCTGATCCGCATTGGCATCGTCGATGAGTTCGAGCGCGGCGACCCGCCCAAGAACATCGCCAAGCGCTTGCAGAAAGAAGGCATCGTCGAGCGCTTCAATTCCAAATCCGAGATTTTTACCCTGCAGCGCATGAGCAATAACGATTGCCTGTACCTGGATCGTAAGACGCGCTTCTGCACTATTTATGACAAGCGCCCGGATACGTGCCGCAACCACCCGAAAATCGGGCCGCGGCCGGGGTATTGCGCGTACAAGCCCAAGGAAGTGGTGCGCGAGACGAAGTTCAAGACGCTCGATAAGTTCTGATTCGATTTTTGTGGGGCTGTTGAGGGCCCTATCGGAGGCAAGCCCCCTCCCACCTTTGATCTGTGAGCACATTCAAGTGTGGGAGGGGGCTCGCCCCCGATGAGGCCGGTATATTCACCACAAATTCTGCAGGCACAAAAAAACGCCCCCGGCCTTTCGACCGGGGGCGTTTTTCATTCAGCCTGAGTTAACTCAGTTCTTGGCTTTCTTGGCAGCGCGGGTACGCTCGCCTTCGTCCAGGATCTTCTTACGCAGGCGGATCGACTTAGGCGTGACTTCGCACAGCTCGTCGTCCTGGATGAATTCCAGGGCCTGTTCCAGGGTGAAGCGAACAGGTGGAACCAGAGCGATGGTTTCGTCTTTACCCGAAGCACGCATGTTGTCGAGCTTCTTGCCTTTGGTTGGGTTGACGCCCATGTCGTTGTCACGGCTGTTCAGACCAACGATCTGACCGTTGTAGATCTCTTGACCGTGTTCCACGAACAGCTTGCCACGCGCCTGCAGAGTTTCCAGGGAGTAGGTCAGTGCCTTACCGGTTTCTACCGATACCAGAACACCGTTCTGACGGCCGGACATGTCGCCGGACTTCATGGTGTCGTAGCGATCGAAGATCGAGGTCAGGATGCCAGCACCGTTGGTCAGGGTCAGGAACTGGTTACGGAAACCGATCAGACCACGAGCAGGGATGTTGTATTCCAGACGCACACGGCCTTTGCCATCCGGCACCATGTTGGTCAGGTCGCCCTTACGCAGGCCCATCTCTTCCATGACCTTGCCCTGGGATTCTTCAGGGGTGTCGATGGTGACGTTTTCAAACGGTTCCTGCTTCACGCCGTCAACCTGACGGATGATCACTTCTGGACGACCAACGCCCATTTCGAAGCCTTCGCGACGCATGGTTTCGATCAGTACCGAGAGGTGCAGCTCACCACGGCCGGAAACCTTGAACTTGTCAGCCGAGTCGCCTTCTTCAACGCGCAGAGCAACGTTGTACAGCAGCTCTTTGTCCAGACGTTCCTTGATGTTACGGGAAGTCACGAACTTGCCTTCTTTACCGCAGAAAGGCGAGTCGTTTACCTGGAAGGTCATGGAAACGGTTGGCTCGTCAACGGTCAGAGGCTTCATCGCCTCGACGTTGTCCGGCTGGCACAGGGTGTCGGAGATGAACAGCGAGTCCATACCGCTCACGCACACGATGTCACCGGCAAACGCTTCTTCAACGTCGATACGGTGCAGACCGTGGTGACCCATCAGCTTCAGGATACGGCCGTTGCGTTTCTTGCCGTCGGCGCCGATGGCGACAACCGGGGTGTTCGGCTTGACGCTACCACGAGCGATACGGCCAACACCGATAACACCCAGGAAGCTGTTGTAGTCCAGTGCCGAGATTTGCATCTGGAACGGACCTTCACGGTCAACTTTTGGCGCCGGTACGTTGTCGACGATCGACTGGTACAGCGGGGTCATGTCTTCAGCCATGTCGGTGTGTTCCAGACCGGCAATGCCGTTCAGGGCCGAGGCGTAGACGACTTTGAAGTCCAGCTGTTCTTCGGTAGCACCCAGGTTGTCGAACAGGTCGAAGATCTGGTCCAGAACCCAGTCCGGACGCGCGCCTGGACGGTCAACCTTGTTGATGCACACGATCGGACGCAGGCCGGCTTCGAACGCCTTCTTGGTCACGAAACGGGTTTGCGGCATAGGGCCGTCTTGAGCGTCAACCAGCAGCAGAACGGAGTCAACCATCGACATTACACGTTCAACTTCGCCGCCGAAGTCGGCGTGGCCCGGGGTGTCCACGATGTTGATGTGGTAGCCGTTCCAGTTGATAGCGGTGTTTTTAGCCAGGATGGTAATACCGCGCTCTTTTTCCTGGTCGTTGGAGTCCATCACGCGCTCGTCGTTGAGCTCGTTGCGCTCCAGGGTGCCGGATTGACGCAGGAGTTTGTCTACCAGGGTGGTTTTACCATGGTCAACGTGAGCAATGATGGCGATGTTACGTAGATTTTCGATCACTTGTGTATCTCGATCAGAGGATTCGGTGTGCTGACAGGTCGTGGCAGCGATTAACAGTAGAGTCAGGCCTTGCCGTTACAGCTTGACGGCAGAGTCGGGGGGCCGGTGACGCAGGCCACAGGCAAACAGCCCCGGGCTCTTAGCTCGGTCGATAAACGCGCACATTGGCATGCCCCTCACTGAGCAAATGGTGGGCATGCAGGCGACTCATCACGCCTTTGTCGCAATACAGCAGGTACTGACGGCTGTTATCCAGTTCCTTGAAACGCGCGTTCAATGCGTAGAACGGCAGCGTTTGCACGTCGATGCCAGCGATTTCCAGCGGTTCATCTTCGGCGGCATCCGGGTGACGGATATCGACGACAATCTGGCCGGCCAGGACTTCGCTGACTTCTTCGATTTGCACATCCTGGCCCAGTTCGTCGATTACGCGATCGATCGGGACCATTTTGGCGTTCTCGAGCGCACGCTCCAGAATCGCCATGTCGAACTGTTGTTCTTCGTACTCCACGCGGTTGCGCTTGGCGTGGGTCTTGGGGTTCACCGAGATGACCCCGCAATATTCAGGCATGTGTTTGGCAAACGCCGCCGTGCCGATTTCTTCGGCCTGGTCGATGATGTCCTGCTTGTGACTGGCAATCAGCGGGCGCAGCACCAGCTTCTCGGTCACGCAGTCGATCAGCGACAGGTTCGGCAGCGTCTGGCTGGAGACCTGGGAAATCGCTTCACCGGTCACCAGCGCGTCGATCTGCAACTGATCGGCAATCCGCGACGCAGCGCGCAACATCATACGCTTCAATACTACGCCCATATGACTGTTATCGACTTTGCCGAGAATTTCGCCCAGCACTTCCTCAAACGGCACGCTTACGAATAGCACGCGCTGGGAGCTGCCGTACTTCTTCCAGATAAAGTGCGCGACTTCCATCACGCCCAATTCGTGTGCACGCCCGCCCAGATTAAAGAAGCAGAAGTGGCTCATCAGGCCGCGGCGCATGATCTGGTAGGCCGCCACCGTGGAATCGAAACCGCCGGACATCAATACCAGGGTCTGTTCCAGGGCACCCAGCGGGTAGCCGCCGATGCTGTTGTGCTGGCTGTGGATCACAAACAACCGTTGGTCGCGAATTTCCATGCGCACTTCAATTTGCGGCGCTTTCAGGGAAATTCCGGCAGCACCGCACTCGCGACGCAGCTTGCTGCCGACGTATTTCTCGACGTCCATGGAGCTGAAGGTGTGCTTGCCGGCGCGCTTGCAGCGCACCGAAAAAATCTTGCCCTCAAGCTCGCTACCGTAGTGCTGCTTGCACTTTTCGGTGATGTCGTCGAAGTCGCCCAGCGGGTACTCATCCACCTGCAGGAAATGCGCGATGCCCGGCATGCAGCTCAGGCGCTCAGTCATGTCCTTCAAGGCTTTGGCGTCGGTGACACGGGTTTCCAGCTCGAGGTTGTCCCACACGCCGTTCACCACCACAGCCGGGTCCAGGTCACGGAGCACGGCACGGATGTTCTTGGCCAACTGACGGATGAAACGCGTCCGTACCGGTCGGCTTTTGATGGTGATCTCGGGGAACACTTTAACGATTAATTTCATGGAAACAGCGCGCGCCGGGCCTGCTGAAAAAGGGGGGCGCGGATTATAGCGGAAATCGCTCAAGGTTTAACCAGTTAATATGCATCAGACACAGCGCGCACCAAAACGGGTCATTTGCGCAAATTAACGCTACATTGCAGTGCGTTAATTATTCCGCTTCAGCGGATTGCACCTTTATAGGGGCCATTTTGAGGCAAAAAGGCCATGTTGGCGCACTGGCATGCAATTTGCTCTCTTGTGAGGCAGGTTGCCTTGGTCGAGTATTCGCGCCGGCATCACCCACATTCTAAGGGCTAACTCCACTACCCCAGCCCGAAGCCACCCGGAGGACACCATGTCGAAGTCGGTTCAACTCATCAAAGATCATGACGTTAAATGGATTGATCTGCGCTTCACGGACACTAAAGGTACTCAGCACCACGTGACCATGCCGGCTCGCGACGCGCTGGATGATGCTTTCTTCGAAGAAGGCAAAATGTTCGACGGTTCCTCCATTGCTGGCTGGAAAGGCATCGAAGCCTCCGACATGATCCTGATGCCGGATGACAGCACTGCCGTTCTCGACCCGTTCACCGAAGACCCAACCCTGATCATCGTCTGCGACGTGATCGAGCCTTCGACCATGCAAGGCTACGACCGCGACCCACGTGCGATCGCCAAGCGTGCCGAGGAATACCTGAAGTCGACCGGTATCGGCGACACCGTATTCGTAGGCCCAGAGCCAGAATTCTTCATCTTTGATTCGGTCAAGTTCAAGTCCGACATCTCCGGCTCCATGTTCAAGATCTTCTCCGAACAAGGTTCGTGGATGTCCGATCAGGACATCGAAGGCGGCAACAAAGGCCACCGTCCAGGTATCAAAGGTGGCTACTTCCCAGTTCCGCCGTTCGACCACGACCACGAAATCCGTACCTCCATGTGCAACGCCATGGAAGAAATGGGCCTGGTCATCGAAGTTCACCACCACGAAGTGGCGACTGCCGGCCAGAACGAAATCGGCGTGAAGTTCAACACCCTGGTTGCCAAGGCTGACGAAGTTCAGACCCTCAAGTACTGCGTACACAACGTGGCTGATGCCTACGGCCGTACCGCTACTTTCATGCCTAAGCCGCTGTACGGCGATAACGGTTCGGGTATGCACGTTCACCTGTCCATCGCTAAAGAAGGCAAGAACACCTTCGCTGGCGAAGGTTATGCCGGCCTGTCCGACACTGCCCTGTACTTCATCGGCGGCATCATCAAGCACGGTAAGGCCCTGAACGGTTTCACCAACCCGTCGACCAACTCCTACAAGCGTCTGGTCCCAGGTTTCGAAGCACCGGTAATGCTGGCTTACTCGGCACGTAACCGTTCCGCCTCGATCCGTATTCCTTACGTGTCCAGCCCTCGCGCTCGCCGTATCGAAGCGCGCTTCCCGGATCCGGCAGCCAACCCGTACCTGGCCTTCGCTGCCCTGGTAATGGCCGGCCTGGACGGTATCCAGAACAAGATCCACCCTGGCGACGCCGCCGACAAAAACTTGTACGACCTGCCGCCTGAAGAGGCCAAAGAGATCCCACAAGTGTGCGGCAGCCTGAAAGAAGCCCTGGAAGAGCTGGACAAGGGCCGTGCGTTCCTGACCAAAGGCGGCGTATTCAGCGACGACTTCATCGATGCCTACATCGAGCTGAAAAGCGAAGAAGAAATCAAAGTACGCACCTTCGTACACCCACTGGAATACGAGCTGTACTACAGCTGCTGATCCGGTAGCGCCGCTTAAAGCGGCGTGACAAAAAGGCCTCCTTCGGGAGGCTTTTTTTATGCCTGAAAAAATATCGAAGCTACCCGCGCGGCGCGGCAGAAGGCGGCGGTCGATGCCAATCAAGGCCATCGTGTTTCTGGCAGCGCCGCGGCACCTGCCACGCCCACCTCTTACATCACGCAGGCAGATAACTGCGCAGACTTACCGCCGCGCCCGACATCCATCCCGACCGCACGCCCGTAGCCTGAAGCACTACTCTGCTCAACGGATCAAATCATGGACAACCGCTCGCTCGCGCTCATCGCCTGCCTGTTCCTGCACGGGTGTGGCACCCCGCCCAACGCCCTTGCGCCAATCGAAAGGCAAATTCTGCTGCAAAGCAGCGCATCCTGGGACGGTACGCCTTATACCGGCTACCCCCAAAGCGCCCCGGAGCTGACGCTGCTGAAGCTCAAGATTGCGCCACACACCACCCTCGCCTGGCACACACACCCGATGCCCAACGCGGCTTACATACTCCGTGGAGAACTCACCGTGCAAAGCCGCGACAGCGGTCACGCTCAGGTTTTCAAACAAGGGCAGACACTCGCCGAGATGGTCAACATCGTCCATCGAGGCGTCACAGGGGATACACCGGTGGAATTACTGGTGTTTTATGCCGGCAGCCCGGGCATGCCGCTCTCCCACACCGATTGATGCCGCCCGGCGCCAATAACCGCCGGGCAACGGCGGCGCAAAAAATCTCATGCGTGCCGCGCGCCTTCAATAATTACGCGTTATCGTTGGCGACCTTCGAACACGCTCGTGCCTACAGGGGATCGCCTTTGAAACATCGACTCGTACTTGCCTTGCTGTTCGCCAGCGCCACGGCCAGCGCCGCGCCGCCGACACTCGAACCGCTGCTCAACAGCATCGCCGAGCGCCTGTCCATCGCCGACCAGGTCGCACTGAGCAAATGGGACAGCCACAAGACCGTGGAAGACCGACCTCGCGAACAGGCTGTGATCGCCAGCGCGAGAGCCCAGGCCCCCGACTACAAAGTCTCGCCCGAGGCGGCGGAGCAATTTTTCTCCGCGCAGATAGAGGCGAATAAACTGGTGCAATACACCCGACTGTCCGACTGGCAGTTTAAAGGCAAGGCGCCCGATACGCCGCGCCCGGACCTGACCGGCAAGATTCGCCCCCAACTGGACCAACTGCAAAAGCGCATGCTGCAACAATTAGCCGACTTCGGCCCCGAGCGCAGCAACCCGCAGTGCCCGCACTGGGTAGCCCTGGCCGTGCATCAACCGTTGAACGATCCCTTGGTGCAGATCGCAATGACCCGCGCCACAGCCGAATTGTGCGTCTACACGCCTTGAAGGATAAGGGCCTGCTTCATTGAAGGCCCTTTCCCGAACCTTGGTTAAATCGCGGAAATGTCTGATACATCCCAGGCCATCGACCCCCTACGATGCAGCGTCCTGCCGCCACTCGCCGATGTCTTCGCGATGAACCTTATCTGTAAGACCCTGTGTTCACTAACGCTCGCGCTCAGCCCAATCGCCGCAGCGCAAAAACCCACACCGCCTACGCCCCTCGACCTTGAGCCCACGGCGTGGACGGTAGAGGCGCCTTACCCGCAAAGCACGATTATCAATGCCCGCATCAATGGCACCGCCGCCCACGACGGCAATTCCAGCATGGCGATCCTGCATGTGGCCTGCTACAGCGCGCCCTTGCGCCCAATGATCTCGCTGCTCACCCACACCGACCAGTTGCATTTCAAACCCGGCATTTATGAAGGCCCGGATGCTCGCTCCACCGGGCCGCTCAGCCTCACCACCGGCGTGCTCCCACCCCGCACTTACCGCGTAAACGGCTATTACAGCGCCGAGCCCACGCAGCAGCACGGCGTGCTGTTCAAACTCACCATGCCCGCCAACCGCCAGGAGCTGCGCGAGTGGATCACCGACGACATGGGTGGCCAGCTCATCAGGATGACCATTCCCTCCGCGATTCCCGGTGATTCGCCACTGAGCGCCGAGTTCATCCTGCCCAAAGACAGCAAAGGCTTGCGCGAGGTCATCAAGCCCTGCCTGAACAATCGTAAAAGCACGCCTAAAAAACCTTCCTGAACAGACCTCGCAAAACTGCACTATATTGGTGCATAGCGCCGCACCCTTCCCACCCTGACAGCCCATTTTGGTTCGAATCTTCCCGAGTGAGCTGGCAGAACGCCACAGTTTCGCGCCTTAAACCCCTATTTCAGGGCTTTAACGCTTGTTTTCGGAGCCTTGGTTTGGTTTTTGCATTTTCCTTGTATCAGCGTGTGCCTCAAGCCCGCGCCTTGCTCCAAAAGAGGTCCTGATGACCATTAGCGATGCACTGCACCGTTTGTTACTCGACAACCTGACCACCGCGACCATTCTGCTCAATGACGACCTGCGTCTTGAGTACATGAACCCGGCGGCGGAGATGCTCCTGGCCATCAGCGGGCAGCGCAGCCATGGGCAGTTCATCAGCGAATTGTTCACCGAGTCGGCCGAAGCCTTGAGCTCGTTGCGCCAGGCGGTGGAGCAGGCACACCCGTTCACCAAGCGCGAAGCGATGCTCACCGCCCTCACCGGCCAGACCCTGACCGTCGACTACGCCGTGACCCCGATCCTGAGCAACGGCGCCACCTTGCTGCTGCTCGAAGTGCACCCGCGTGATCGCCTGCTGCGTATCACTAAAGAAGAAGCGCAGCTGTCCAAGCAGGAAACCAGCAAGATGCTGGTGCGCGGCCTGGCCCATGAGATCAAGAACCCGCTGGGCGGGATTCGCGGCGCCGCGCAATTGCTGGCCCGCGAGCTGCCGGACGAGAACCTCAAGGACTACACCAACGTCATCATCGAAGAAGCCGACCGCCTGCGTAACCTGGTGGACCGCATGCTCGGCTCCAACAAATTGCCGTCGCTGGCGATGACCAACGTGCACGAAGTGCTGGAGCGCGTTTGCCAGTTGGTCGAGGCCGAAAGCCAAGGCTGCATCACCCTGGTACGCGACTACGACCCAAGCATTCCGGACGTGTTGATCGACCGCGAACAGATGATCCAGGCCGTGCTCAATATCGTGCGCAACGCCATGCAGGCCATCAGCAGCCAGAACGAGCTGCGCCTGGGCCGCATCAGCCTGCGCACCCGTGCCCTGCGCCAGTTCACCATCGGCCATGTGCGCCATCGCCTGGTCACCAAGGTCGAGATCATCGACAACGGCCCGGGCATTCCTGCAGAACTGCAGGAAACCATCTTCTTTCCCATGGTCAGCGGCCGCCCGGACGGTACCGGGCTGGGCCTGGCCATTACCCAGAACATCATCAGCCAGCACCAGGGTTTGATCGAGTGTGAGAGCCATCCCGGCCACACCACCTTCTCGATCTTTCTGCCTCTGGAACAAGGAGCCCCATCGACATGAGCCGTAGTGAAACTGTCTGGATCGTCGATGACGACCGTTCTATCCGCTGGGTCCTCGAGAAAGCCTTGCAACAGGAAGGCATGACCACCCAGAGCTTCGACAGCGCCGACGGGGTGATGAGCCGCCTGGCGCGCCAGCAGCCGGACGTGATCATCTCCGACATCCGCATGCCCGGCGCCAGTGGCCTGGACTTGCTGGCGCGCATCCGCGAGCAGCACCCGCGCCTGCCGGTGATCATCATGACCGCGCACTCGGACCTGGACAGCGCTGTCGCGTCCTACCAGGGCGGCGCGTTTGAATACTTGCCCAAGCCGTTCGACGTGGACGAGGCGGTGGCGCTGGTCAAGCGCGCCAACCAGCACGCCCAAGAACAGCAGAGCCAGGAAGCCCCACCGGCCCTGACTCGCACCCCGGAAATCATTGGTGAAGCGCCGGCGATGCAGGAAGTGTTTCGCGCCATCGGGCGCTTGAGCCACTCCAACATCACCGTGCTGATCAACGGTGAGTCTGGCACCGGTAAAGAGCTTGTGGCCCATGCGTTGCACCGCCACAGCCCGCGGGCGGCTTCGCCGTTCATCGCGCTGAACATGGCGGCGATTCCCAAGGACTTGATGGAGTCCGAGCTGTTCGGCCATGAAAAAGGCGCGTTTACCGGCGCGGCCAACCTGCGTCGTGGGCGCTTTGAACAGGCGGACGGCGGCACGTTGTTCCTCGATGAAATCGGCGACATGCCGGCCGACACCCAAACCCGCTTGCTGCGCGTATTGGCCGACGGTGAGTTCTATCGCGTGGGCGGGCACACGCCGGTCAAGGTCGATGTGCGCATCATCGCAGCGACGCACCAGAACCTCGAAACCCTGGTGCACGCGGGCAAATTCCGTGAGGACTTGTTCCACCGTCTGAACGTTATCCGCATTCACATCCCACGCATGTCGGATCGCCGCGAAGACATTCCGACGCTGGCTCGCCACTTCCTCAGCCGCGCCGCTCAAGAGCTGGCCGTCGAGCCGAAGTTGCTTAAAAGCGAGACCGAGGAGTACCTGAAAAACCTGCCATGGCCGGGCAACGTACGTCAGCTGGAAAACACCTGCCGCTGGATCACGGTGATGGCATCGGGTCGCGAAGTGCATATCAGCGACCTGCCGCCGGAGCTGCTGAGCCTGCCGCAGGACTCGGCACCCGTGACCAACTGGGAACAGGCGCTGCGCCAGTGGGCTGATCAGGCCTTGGCACGCGGCCAGTCGAACCTGCTCGACAGCGCCGTACCGGCGTTCGAGCGGATCATGATCGAAACCGCCTTGAAGCACACCGCCGGCCGCCGCCGCGACGCCGCCGTGCTGCTGGGTTGGGGCCGTAATACCCTGACGCGCAAGATCAAGGAGCTGGGGATGAAGGTGGATGGCGGCGACGATGATGAGGGTGATGAAGGCTGATCACAGCCTTCTCATCCACTGAATATCAAATGTGGGGAGGGGGCTTGCCCCCGATTACGGTGTATCAGCCACACACTCGCTGACTGACACACTGCTATCGGGGGCAAGCCCCCTCCCACATTTTGATTGTCTGCACGTTTGGATCGCCACAAGGTTGCGTGACCGTGCACCGCTTCAATGCACCATGAACCGGCATCGGGCACGTATCTAACGCCTGAAACCTCAACCTCGTTGAAAAAATCTTGCACATCGAAAACGCCAAAGCCCCGTATTTCGGGGCTTTGCGCTTTCTGGCAATTTTTTTTGGCACCCATTGCAAGTTCTGGCACGCGCCCTGCAATAACCCTTGTACTACCCAGTTTCGGGGACCTTGGTACAGGCAGGCCGAGAATCCCCTCTTTACACCCGGGGTGCTTGATGCGGATAGCGTCGCGCCCCACACCCGTTTCGGGAACCTCGGTACAGGCAGGCCGGGGATTCCCTCTTTAATACCGAAGCCGTTGGCTTCACCCCGTTTTGGGAACCTTGGTACAGGCAGGCCGGGGATTCCCTCTTTTATTCCTCGCGCAGATGGATCTGCAACCGCCAACGGCCATCGGCCTTCTCTCCCTTCCACTCCCCGCGCAACGGCCGAGCCGCCACCAGGTTCAGCAGCAGGCCGCCATCAGTCTTGCGGATGCGCCAGTTCACGTCCTTGTCATTGACCTTGAGTTGCCCGCTGGCGGCTTTGCCCAGTGCGTCAAACAGCAGCGCCACGGTGCCGTCGATATGTTCGCCGTGCAGCTTGGGTTCACTGTTGAACCACACCATCAGGCCGTCCGCCGCGGTCTCGACGTGTTGCAGCTCGACCGGGTCCGGCGTGGTGAGGCGGCCGATCATCAGGCCGATCATCAACCCCACAATCGCCAATGAGCCCAAAACCCTGGGCAATAGCTTCGGTCTTGGGTCGTCTTCGGGGGTAGAATGCAGCGCATCTTTGCCTTCGGAGCCGTGCATGTTTCACGTCATCCTTTTTCAACCAGAAATTCCGCCGAATACCGGCAACGTTATCAGGCTGTGCGCCAACAGTGGCTGCCACCTGCATTTGATCGAGCCTCTGGGCTTCGACATGGACGACAAGCGCCTGCGCCGCGCCGGGCTGGACTACCACGAGTACGCCACGCTCAAGCGCCATGCGGACCTGGCCAGTTGCCTGGAAAGCCTGGGCCACCCGCGGCTGTTCGCGTTCACCACCAAGGGTTCGCGGCCGTTTCATGACGCCAGCTTTGCCGAAGGCGACGCCTTCCTGTTCGGCCCGGAAAGCCGTGGCCTGCCGGCCGAGGTGCTCGACGCCCTGCCCGACGGCCATCGCCTGCGCTTGCCGATGCGTGAGGGCTGCCGCAGCTTGAACCTGTCCAACACCGTGGCCGTCGCTGTGTACGAAGGCTGGCGCCAACTCGGTTTTAAATAACACACAAAACAAAATGTGGGAGGGGGCTTGCCCCCGATGGCAGAGTGTCAGTCGACAACTATGTGACTGATCCACCGCTATCGGGGGCAAGCCCCCTCCCACATTGGGTACTGCGTCGGGCCCATTACTGAACGGTCGACGAACCTTCTGTTTGCATGCGCTGCAGCTCTTGCGCGTACAAGGCATCGAAGTTCACCGGAGCCAGCATCAGCGCCGGGAACGAGCCACGGGTGACCAGGCTGTCCAGGGTCTCACGGGCATACGGGAACAGAATGTTCGGGCAGAACGCGCCCAGGGTGTGGCTCATCGAAGCCTCATCCAGGCCCTGGATCAGGAAGATGCCGGCCTGTTGCACTTCAGCGATGAAGGCCACTTCTTCGCCGTTTTTGACGGTGACCGACAGGGTCAGCACGACTTCGTGGAAGTCGCCTTCCAGTGCCTTTTGACGGGTGTTCAGGTCCAGCGCAACGCTTGGGGTCCATTCCTGGCGGAAGATGGCCGGGCTTTTCGGCGCTTCGAACGACAGGTCACGCACGTAGATCCGCTGCAGCGAGAATTGTGGGCCTTGGTCTTGCGCTGCTTCGGTGTTCTGTTGGTCAGTCATCGCAGATCCTTCTTGATCTTGGGGTCTTTTAGGGGTTAGGAGTCAGACGAGCAGCAGCGCATCAAGCTTACCGGCGCGCTCCAGGGCGAACAGGTCATCGCAACCACCGACATGCTTGTCGCCGATCCAGATCTGCGGCACGGACGTGCGTCCCGCTTTCTTGGTCATCTCGGCGCGCACCTGGGGCTTGCCATCGACCTTGATCTCTTCGAAGGCAACGCCCTTTTTCTCCAGCAGAGCCTTGGCTCGCATGCAGTAAGGGCAATAATCGCTGGAATAAACGACAACCTGGCTCATATCACTTCACCAGCGGCAGGTTATCGGCCTTCCAGCTGCCGATACCGCCGGACAGTTTGGCGGCGGTGAAACCGGTCTTGAGCATCTCGCGGGCGTGGGTGCCGGCGTGCTGGCCTTGGGCGTCGACCAGAATGATGGTCTTGGCTTTGTATTTTTCCAGCTCGGGCAAGCGTGCGATCAGCTTGTCCTGCGGAATGTTCAGGGCGCCGACGATATGGCCGGCGGCAAAATCCTTGGCCGGGCGAATATCCACGACAACGGCCTCATCCTTGTTGACCAGCGCGGTCAGCTCCGACGTGCTCAGGCTGCGGCCACCGCGGCTCATTTCATGAGCGATCAGCAGCGCCAGCAGGATGACGAAGGCACCCGCGAGCAGGTAGTGGGCAGTGGCAAATGCAATCAGGTGATCAACCATCAAGGAGGTTCCAGGGCGTTAAAATGGCGGTAAGTATACACAGCCGTCAGGGGGGGCCAACCCCCGTAAAGCGGTGACGTGGTCGGAACTTCGCTTTAAACTGCTACTCCCTTTTAGATTGCCTTCCTTTATTACCGCCGCGAGAGGATCTATGACTACTACGCCTAAACCTTTGGTCCTGATAATTCTCGATGGCTTCGGACACAGTGAAAGCCACCATGACAACGCCGTGTACTCGGCCAAGAAGCCGGTACTCGACCGCCTGACCGCCACAGTACCCAACGGATTGATCTCCGGTTCCGGTATGGACGTAGGCCTGCCGGACGGCCAGATGGGCAACTCGGAAGTCGGCCACATGAACCTCGGCGCCGGACGAGTGGTATACCAAGACTTCACACGCGTGACCAAATCGATCCGTGACGGCGAGTTCTTCGAGAACCCGGCCATTTGCGCGGCGGTGGATAAAGCAGTTGCGGCCGGCAAGGCCGTGCACTTCATGGGCCTGCTGTCCGACGGCGGTGTACACAGCCACCAGGACCACCTGGTCGCCATGGCCGAGCTGGCGTTCAAGCGCGGCGCCGACAAAATTTACCTGCACGCTTTCCTCGACGGCCGCGACACCCCGCCAAAAAGCGCCCAGTCGTCCATTGAACTGCTCGACGCCACCTTCGCCGCCCTCGGCAAAGGCCGCATCGCCAGCCTGGTCGGCCGTTACTTTGCCATGGACCGCGATAACCGCTGGGACCGCGTGGCCCAGGCCTACAACCTGATCGTCGACGGCCAGGCTGAATTCAACGCAGCTACCGCCCAGGAAGGCTTGCAAGCCGCCTACGCCCGAGGCGAGAGCGATGAATTCGTCAAAGCCACCACCATCGGCGAGCCAGTGAAAGTCGAAGACGGCGACGCCGTGGTGTTCATGAACTTCCGCGCCGACCGTGCCCGTGAGCTGAGCCATGTATTCGTCGATGCCGGCTTCAAGGACTTCGAGCGCTCACGTCAGCCAAAGGCCGAGTTCGTGATGCTCACCCAATACGCCGCCAACATCCCGGCCCCGTCAGCGTTCGCGCCGGGCAGCCTGGAAAACGTGTTGGGCGATTACCTGGCCAAGAACGGCAAGACCCAGCTGCGCATCGCCGAAACCGAAAAATACGCTCACGTCACTTTCTTCTTCTCCGGCGGGCGTGAAGAACCGTTCCCGGGCGAAGAACGCATCCTCATTCCATCGCCAAAAGTCGCCACCTACGACCTGCAGCCGGAAATGAGCGCGCCGGAAGTGACCGACAAGATCGTCGATGCCATCGAACACCAGCGTTACGACGTGATCGTGGTCAACTACGCCAACGGCGACATGGTTGGCCACAGCGGCAACCTGGAAGCGGCCGTAAAAGCCGTGGAATGCCTGGACCTGTGCGTCGGCCGCATCGTCGACGCCCTGGACAAAGTCGGCGGCGAAGCGCTGATCACCGCTGACCACGGTAACTGCGAGCAGATGTCGGATGAATCCACCGGCCAGGCCCACACCGCGCACACCACCGAGCCCGTGCCGTTCATTTATGTCGGCAAGCGCGACTTCAAAGTGCGGCACGGCGGCGTGCTGGCCGATGTGGCGCCGACCATGTTGATGCTGATGGGGCTGGAGAAGCCGAAGGAAATGACCGGCACTTCGATTCTGGTTTGATCCCCAGCATCACCGCAAAACAGTGTGGGAGGGGGCTTGCCCCCGATTACGGTGGGTCAGCTGACACCTAGGTGGCTTATACACCGCTATCGGGGGCAAGCCCCCTCCCACATTGGATCTCCTGTGTTTGGTAGATATCTTTTCGCCATACCACCGCCACTCGGCACCTATCTTGCCTTCCAGCCCGAATTGGGCGTTTTTTTTGCGGCGCTTGGCGGGCATACTAGGCCGTCCCTTTCCCTGGTGTCGCCCGCCTCTATGCTTCGCGCCTTGATTACCCTCGCTCTAGTCTGCCTGCTCCAACCGGCATTTGCCGATGAGCGCGCACAAACCCAACAACAGTTGGACGCTACGCGTCAGGACATTACCGAGCTGAAGAAACTGCTCGGCAAGCTCCAGGAAGAGAAATCCGGGGTGCAGAAAGACCTGCGCGGTACCGAAACCGAGATGGGCAAGCTCGAGAAGCAGGTCCAGGAGCTACAAAAAGAATTAAAGAAGAGCGAGTCGGAACTGGAGCGACTAGACGCTGAGAAAAAAAAACTCCAGAGCGCACGCGTTGAACAGCAACGCCTGATTGCGATCCAGGCCCGCGCCGCGTACCAGAGCGGCCGCCAGGAATACCTCAAGCTGCTGCTCAACCAGCAGAACCCGGAAAAATTCGCGCGCACCCTCACCTATTACGACTACCTGAGCAAGGCACGCCTGGCGCAATTGAAGGGCTTTAACGAAACCCTGCGCCAGCTGGCCAACGTCGAGCAGGAAATCGCCGACCAGCAGTCGCAACTGCTCGACCAGAAAACCGCCCTCGATACCCAGCGCGACCAGCTGGACAAGGTACGCAAAGAGCGCCAGCTAGCCCTGGCCAAGCTCAACGACGATGTGAAAGCCCGCGACGCCAAGCTGCAGGCCCGCGAGCAAGACCAGGCTGACCTGGGCAAAGTGCTCAAAACCATCGAGGAAACCCTGGCTCGCCAGGCACGTGAGGCCGAAGAAGCGCGGCAGAAAGCGCTGATCGCCCAGCAGGAAGCGGAAAAAAAGCGTCAGCGTGAAGCCGAACTGGCCGCCACCACCGACGCTCCGGCCCCACGCAAACCGGCGCACGCAGCGCCTGGCCCGCTGGTTTCCAGCGCCGGCGAGTCGTTCGGCGGACCTTTTGCTTCAGCGCGTGGAAAACTTCCATGGCCTGTTGATGGTCGACTACTGGCACGCTTCGGTGAAACCCGAGGTGACGATACCCGCGCCAAATGGGACGGGGTCATGATCAGCGCTGCCGCCGGCAGCCAGGTTCATGCCGTTCACGGTGGGCGCGTGGTGTTTGCCGATTGGCTGCGCGGTGCCGGTTTGTTGGTGATTCTTGACCACGGTAATGGCTATTTGAGTCTTTACGGCCACAATCAGACTTTACTCAAGTCGGCAGGTGATGTTGTAAAAGCCGGTGAATCCATCTCCACTGTCGGTAACAGTGGTGGCCAGGACACGCCGGCGCTGTACTTCGCTATTCGTCAGCAGGGCCGCCCGAGCGACCCTGCACAATGGTGCCGTTCCCAAGGATAGGGCCGCATCTACATTAGGAGTTCGTTCGACATGCTGCATTTGTCCCGCCTCACATCGCTGGCCCTGACGATCGCCCTGGTGATCGGCGCGCCTCTGGCTTTTGCCGACCAGGCCGCCGGGGCTGCACCCGCTGCCACGGCTGCGACCACCAAGGCCCCGCTGCCGCTGGACGAGCTGCGTACCTTTGCCGAGGTCATGGACCGGATCAAGGCAGCCTATGTCGAACCCGTAGACGATAAAACCCTGCTGGAAAATGCCATTAAAGGCATGCTCAGCAACCTCGACCCGCACTCCGCTTACCTGGGCCCGGAAGATTTTGCCGAGTTGCAGGAAAGCACCAGCGGCGAGTTCGGCGGCCTGGGCATCGAAGTCGGCTCCGAAGACGGCCAGATCAAAGTGGTCTCGCCGATTGACGACACCCCGGCGTCCAAGGCCGGCATCCAGGCCGGCGACCTGATCGTGAAGATCAACGGTCAGCCGACACGCGGCCAAACCATGACCGAAGCGGTCGACAAGATGCGTGGCAAGCTCGGCCAGAAAATCACCCTGACCCTGGTGCGCGACGGCGGCAACCCGTTTGACGTGACGCTGGCCCGCGCGACCATCACGGTCAAGAGCGTGAAGAGCCAACTGCTGGAGTCCGGCTACGGCTACATCCGCATCACCCAGTTCCAGGTCAAGACCGGCGACGAAGTGGCCAAGGCCTTGGCCAAGCTGCGCAAAGACAACGGCAAGAAACTCAACGGCATCGTGCTCGACCTGCGTAACAACCCAGGCGGCGTGTTGCAGTCTGCGGTGGAAGTGGTCGACCACTTCATCACCAAGGGCCTGATCGTTTACACCAAAGGCCGCATCGCCAACTCCGAGTTGCGCTTCTCGGCCACCGGCAATGACTTGAGCGAAGGCGTGCCATTGGCTGTATTGATCAACGGCGGCAGCGCCTCGGCGTCGGAAATCGTCGCCGGTGCCCTGCAAGACCAGAAACGCGGCGTGCTGATGGGCACCACCAGCTTCGGCAAAGGCTCGGTACAAACCGTATTGCCGCTGAACAATGACCGCGCATTGAAGATCACCACGGCGTTGTACTACACGCCGAACGGCCGTTCGATTCAGGCGCAGGGCATCGTCCCGGACATCGAAGTGCGTAAAGCCAAGATCACCAACGAGATCGACAGTGAATACTACAAAGAGGCCGACCTGCAAGGTCACCTGGGCAATGGCAACGGCGGTGCCGACCAGCCAACCGGCAGCGGCGCCAAAGCCAAGCCGATGCCGCAGGACGACGATTACCAACTGGCCCAGGCGCTGAGCCTGCTGAAAGGCCTGAGCATCACGCGCAGCCGTTGATATGCGTTTTGTTCTGATCATCGCCCTGCTGTGCAGCCTGGCAGGCGTCGCCCACGCGACGCCTGACGGCGAGCCACACAAAGCCTACCTGACCCTCATCATCGACGACCTGGGGCAAAACCTGCCCCGGGATCGTCGCGTGCTGGCCCTGCCCGGGCCGGTGACCACCGCGGTGATGCCGGACACGCCCCACGCCGCCGAATTCGCCCGCGAAGCGCACAAGGCCGGCAAGATTGTGATCCTGCACATGCCCATGGACCCGGCCACCGGCCCGTTCGCCTGGCACCCCGAGCTGCCGATCGAAGAACTTGGCAAACGCCTGGACGCCGCGTTCAAGGCCGTGCCCTACACCGCTGGCATCAACAACCATATGGGCAGCCGCATGACTGCCCAACGGGACGCCATGGCCTGGTTGATGGGCGAACTGCAGCGGCGTAACAAGTTCTTTGTCGACAGCCGCACCAGCGCGCAAACCGTCGCCGCCGCCGAAGCGCAAAAGATTGGTTTGGCGCATGTCTCGCGGGATGTGTTCCTCGATGACGAGCGCACCGAGGCGGCCATTACCACGCAGCTGCAAACCGCGATCAAGCTGGCACACAAGCAGGGCTCGGTGGTGATGATCGGCCACCCCTATCCGCAGACGCTGGCGGTGCTGGAGCGCGAGTTGCCCAAGCTCAAGGCTCAGGGCATCGACTGGATTGATATCAAGCTGATGATCAGCGTGCGCGGCAATCAGGCCATGGCCGGGCATGGCAAGAACGGTCAGTACCGTTAGATAAGGTGGCGACATTCCAGTGTGGGAGCGGGCTTGCTCGCGAAGGCGGTGGGTCAGTCAGCCGATTGAGTGGCTGACACTCCGCTTTCGCGAGCAAGCCCGCTCCCACATTTTTGACCGTGGTTTTCCCGCTGATTGCAGTGCGCCGCATGGGTGCATTTGAAATGCAGTATTCGCGGTGGGAGCTGGCTTGCCTGCGATAGCAGTCTTTCAATGACACCTATTTCAGCTGAACCACCGCTATCGCAGGCAAGCCAGCTCCCACAATAGTTCTTGCCAGTTAGAGGTAGCGCGCCATGATCTCGTCGACCACGCCGTCTTTGCGCAGCTGATCCAGCGCGGCCTGAAGCTTGGCGACCAGTTCGTCCGGCACATCCTTGTTCAGCGCGAGGTAGAGTTGCGCGCTGTTGAAGCGCAACACGGTCTTGAGCCCCGTCACGCCTACCTGACGCGCCAGGTAGCGCCCAGCCGGATCGCCCGTCGCCCATAGGTCGATCTGGCCATCCATGAGTTTTTGCGCGTTGTCCTGGTCGCGTAACACCACCAGTGGGTTGAGGCCCTGCTTCTCCAAGGTTTCGGCAATAGCGTCGCCCTTGTAGGCGCCAATCTTGTAGCGACGGGCGTGTTCAAGATCCGCCAGCTCTATCTTGCTGTCAGCCTTGGCCAGCATCACCCAATCGTCCGGGCCGATCGGGCCAACCCACTTGAACAGGGCTTCACGGTCCGGCAGGCGCGCCATCACGAATACGCCATAACCAGGTTTTTCCAGGGCGAGTTTGTAGATTCGCTCCCAAGGAAAACGCAGGGTCAGGTTGTAGGAAATTCCGGCACGCTTGAAGGTCTCGCGCACGATGTCCACGGCGATGCCTTCGATGTTCTCGTCCTTGGCGAAGTTCTTGCCGTTTTTTGCCATGTTGTACGGCGGGAAGTTTTCCGTCAGCAACACCAAAGAGGCGTCCGACGGTTCTTCGGCACGGGCCGAGCCTGCCAAAAGCATGGAAGAACTGGCGAGGGCGAGCAGCAGGTGTTTGAACATGAAAGTTACCGGAATCCATGGCAAGCGCAGAGAGTGCCGCGCGCTCGCCATGGTGTCCAGCAGCGTTTAGCGAACGACGATACCGCGCGCCGCCATGTAGGCCTTGGCCTCCGGAACGGTGTATTCGCCAAAATGGAAAATGCTTGCCGCCAGCACCGCACTGGCGTGGCCTTCGATCACGCCGTCGGCCAGGTGCTGCAGGTTGCCGACACCGCCGGACGCAATGACCGGAATGCCCAGCGCATCGCTGATGGCGCGGGTCACGCCGAGGTCGAAGCCGTTTTTCATGCCGTCCTGGTCCATGCTGGTCAGCAGGATTTCACCGGCGCCCAGGCCTTCCATCTTCATCGCCCACTCCACCGCGTCCAGCCCGGTAGGTTTGCGACCGCCGTGGGTGAAGATCTCCCAACGCGGGGTTTCGCCAGGCCCGGAGACTTTCTTGGCGTCGATGGCGACCACGATGCATTGCGAACCGAAGTGCTGCGCAGCTTCGCCGACAAACTCCGGGTTGAACACCGCGGCGGTGTTGATCGAGACCTTGTCGGCGCCGGCATTGAGCAGGTTGCGGATGTCTTGCACGGTGCGCACGCCACCGCCCACAGTCAGCGGGATAAACACCTGGCTGGCCATACGCTCCACGGTATGCAGCGTGGTGTCACGGCCATCGACGCTGGCGGTGATGTCGAGAAAGGTAATCTCGTCGGCACCTTGTTCATCGTAGCGACGGGCGATTTCCACCGGGTCGCCGGCGTCACGGATGTTCTCGAACTTGACGCCCTTGACCACGCGACCGTTGTCGACGTCCAGGCAAGGGATGATGCGTTTGGCCAGCGCCATGGTCAGTCCTCAGCCGTTGTAGGCATCGCAGTAAGCCTGGGCTTCGGCGACGTCCAGGGTCCCTTCATAAATCGCGCGGCCGGTGATGGCGCCGATGATGCCAGGCGCCTTGGCGTCCAGCAGCGACTTGATGTCGCCCAGGTTGTGGATACCACCGGAAGCGATCACTGGAATCTTGGTGGCGGCAGCCAACGCGGCGGTGAACGGCACGTTGCAGCCCTGCATCATGCCGTCTTTGGCGATGTCGGTATAAACGATGGCGGACACGCCGTCGGCCTCGAACTGCTTGGCCAGGTCGATCACTTGCACGGTGCTGATTTCAGCCCAGCCGTCGGTGGCGACGAAGCCGTCCTTGGCGTCCAGGCCGACAATCACCTTGCCCGGGAACGCGCGGCAGGCTTGGGCAACGAACGCCGGGTCTTTCACGGCCTTGGTGCCGATGATCACGTAGCTCACGCCAGCTTTGACGTAGTGCTCGATGGTTTCCAGGGAGCGAATGCCGCCGCCGATCTGGATCGGCAGGTTCGGGTAGCGCTTGGCAATGGCGGTCACCACCTCACCGTTGACCGGCTGGCCTTCGAAGGCGCCGTTCAAGTCCACCAGATGCAGACGACGGCAACCACCTTCTACCCATTTGGCAGCCATGCTCACCGGGTCATCGGAGAACACGGTGGAGTCTTCCATGCGGCCTTGGCGCAGGCGTACACAAGCGCCGTCCTTGAGATCGATAGCGGGGATAATCAGCATCTGGCAAACCTTATTCGATATTCAGCAATGCTTGGGAAATCAGGGTTTCTCAAGCGACCACAAGTCGCTTTCGATGCTTTCGAACCTTTCTTTAAGGAGCGTCTGCGTGTCGAAAATCGCCCTGTTGTAATAGTGCGGCGCTACTTCGGTGGTGAACAGTTCAAGAAGCTCGGCGACCTCGAACGAGCCCAACTTGAGCTCAAAGCGGTCTTCCATGAAGCGCTTGATCTTGAGCGTCGCCTCACGCTCCTGATCGGGCGTGAGGTTCAAGATCGGCACTTTCGGCTTCTTGGCCATTTACCACCGGCCATCCCACGCGGCGAAGTTCTGCAGCAATTGCAGGCCATGGGTATGGCTCTTCTCCGGGTGGAATTGCACGGCAAAACGCGAACCTTCGGCCAGCGCTGCGGCGAAGTCGACGCCGTAGTGCCCGCCACCGACCACCTGACGCGGGTTACCGGCGGCGATGTAGTAGCTGTGCACAAAGTAGAAACGCGCCATGTCCGGGATTTCGTGCCACAGCGGGTGGTCGACGGTGCGACGCACCTCGTTCCAGCCCATGTGCGGGACTTTCAAGTGCTCGCCGTCTTCGTGCAGGTCCTTGCCAAAGAACTTCACCTGGCCTGGAAACAGGCCGATGCAGTCAACGCCGGCGTTCTCTTCACTGCGCTCAAGCAAGGCTTGCATGCCCACGCAGATGCCGAGGAACGGGCGGTCCTGGCTGACTTCGCGCACCAGGCTGTCAAAGCCCAGGCGGCGGATCTCGGCCATGCAATCGCGAATCGCGCCAACCCCAGGAAATACCACCCGGTCGGCTTCGCGAATCACGTTGGCGTCACTGGTGATCAGCACCTTGCCGGCGCCTACGTGCTCGAGAGCCTTGGCCACCGAGTGCAGGTTACCCATGCCGTAATCGATAACCGCGACCGTCTGCATTACAGAACGCCCTTGGTCGAGGGCATTTGCCCGGCCATGCGGTCATCCAGCTCCACGGCCATGCGCAGCGCGCGGCCGAAAGCCTTGAACACGGTTTCGATCTGGTGGTGGGTGTTGGTGCCACGCAGGTTGTCGATGTGCAGACTGACGAGGGCGTGGTTGACGAAGCCCTGGAAGAATTCCTGGAACAGGTCAACGTCGAAGCCGCCCACGGTGGCGCGGGTGTAGGGCACGTGCATCTGCAGGCCTGGGCGGCCGGAGAAGTCGATGACTACGCGCGACAGCGCTTCGTCCAGCGGGACATAGGCGTGGCCGTAGCGACGGATGCCTTTTTTGTCGCCGATGGCTTTGGCAAAAGCCTGGCCCAACGTGATACCGACGTCTTCCACCGTGTGGTGGTCGTCGATATGCAGGTCGCCCTTGCTGACGATATCCAGGTCGATCAGCCCGTGACGGGCGATCTGGTCCAGCATGTGCTCAAGAAAAGGTACACCGATATCAAATCGGGCCTTTCCGGTGCCATCCAGGTTGATCGAGGCTTTGATCTGGGTTTCCAGAGTGTCGCGCTCGACGGACGCCTTACGTTCGGCCATCACCAGCTCCGCAAAATCATTGGGCGAAAAAGGCAGCCATTATAGGGGCGCGGGCGCTAAACAGAAACATCGAAGGGGATAAGACTGATGGAGTGTCGGCGATAGACATGTGCGTACAAGTGCGTGCTCCAGGATGGTGCGCGCGGCATATTAGCCAAATGCCAGCGCCGGCTTCGCTGTAACATGAGCGCTACGTTTGAAACCTGATGAATACTGAACAGTGACGATACCCAGAGTCTTACGGCGCAGCGGCATTCTCCTCCTGTGGGCGCTGACCTACTACGTCACCGGCATGGCCTCGCTGGCCTTTGATGACCCCGTCTCGAAGATGGCGATTATCTGGTTTCCGGCGGGCGTCTCGGTGTCGGCCTTCCTGAGCTCGCGCCGTGCTCACTGGCCGATGCTGTTCCTTGTGTTGTTGATCGCGCGAGTGCTGCTCGGTGCGCACGGCTGGGAGGAGTCACCGGCCGCCATCGCGCTGTCGGCTGAGGCGCTGGCAGGTTCGATTGCCATTGCCTGGCTGGTACGGCGCTTCGCGCGCCGTGGCGACGACCTGCACGCCATCGTGCTGTGGTTGCTGGCGACCGTGGCCATTTGTGGCGTACAGGCGCTGATCAGGAAGGGTTGGCTGATGCTGGCCGGGGAAACATCACCCCATACGCTGATGACCAACTGGATGTCTGGCGTTAACGGCGTGTTCTTTGCGACCGTCGTGGTCATGAACGTGCTGAACAGCAACCTGCGCGAATTTCCCACCAGCGCGCGGGAGAAACTCGCCGGCGCAGGGTGGCTGCTGCTGCTCGCATTGAATACCTGGTACGTCTTCGGGGCCGCGCCGCACTGGCTCACCAGCATGCTGGACACCGATGCCGGCGCCGCGGTGTATTTCATCCTGGCCTGTCTGCCGATCGCCCTCGCCCTTGCTGTTTGCGTGACCTGGCGCAGCCCTGGCGGCTCAATCGCGCTGCTGGTGCTGGGCAGCATCGTGGTCAATTACACCGATCAGAAGACCGGGCCGTTTTATGTGCCGGGCCTGCTCGAAGGCGAGCCTCTGCTGCTTGCGCAAAGCTACTTGTCCATTACCGCCCTGCTGGTGGTGGTGATACGCCTGATGACGCAATCGGCCAAGCCCTACGACCCGCAAACCGGGCGGCTGGGGGGCGACGGCGTGATGTACCAGTTGCATCCCGAAACAGGCGACATCCTCTGGGACGACAACCTTGATTCGCTACTGGATATCGGCACCCGGCCCCTGGGCACCATTGAGCAGGTGCTGGCGCGCGTGCACCCCGAAGACCGCGAAAAACTCAAACAGCACTGGTCGCCGGACACCCGTACCCACGCCTCATCGCTGGCCTTTCGCATCGACAAAGGTAACGGTGACTGGCTGACCCTTTACGACCAAAGCCCCGGCGCCATGCGCGATGCCAGGGGCCAAGTATTTGTCGGTAACTGGCAAAGCAGTCGTTATTCCTGAACCTTTGCCCTTTGCCGACCAGCGTCTACCTGTACGAGTACCTTCATGATTCAGATTGCTTTACTGCTGTTCGGCGTTGAATTCGTCCGATCCAAATTCTGGTTTCTCGGCCTGATCGGTATCGTATGGGGCGTGATGGGCGTTGGCGTGATGATCGACGGCCTGGATGGCGAGTTGTACTTTCCGCTGCGCGCGTTCGGCTTGCTGTTGCTGCTGGAAAGCATTGTCACCCTGAGCGTGGCCGCCAGCGGCGTAGGTACTCAGCGCGCCGTGCTGTATTTCAAGGGCGGGATTTGCTTTTTTGTCGCGGTATTGATCCTCGCCGACAAGGTCTATAGCAACCTGCTGCTGGCGATCATTTTTGGCTTTACCTATTTTGTGATCGGCCTGCTGACCATCACCTCGGCCTGGGTCGTCAGGTTCCCGCGCTGGCGATCATCGTTGATCAGCGGCGGCGCCCAAGTGGTATTCGCCGGGTTGCTGGTCAGCCCCTACCCCATCGCCAACAGTGCCACCGTGTCTTTTTTTCTTGGCGCGCTGATGATCGTCAGCGGCCTGAACACGGTACGCATTGCGCGTCGCGTCAGGCGATTGCGCCATGGCACCTCGACGTTCGAGCTGCTTGCGCCCAGGGATCTGCTATCGGATTTCAAGAAGCTGCCGCCGCAGGAACCGCCGCCGCAGCTTGAGCCGGAGCCTGCCTGCACCGATCCACTGGTGGTGCATATCTGGACGCCGGAAGGCACCGCCAGCGCAACCACCATTCCCCGCCCGATCATCAATCGCTACATCGCGGCCGTGGACGCACAAGGTGTGATTTCAACCGGGCACGCTGCCCTTGAACTGTCGCCGTCGGTGTACCTGAGCCTGTATCCGGTGGCAGACATCGATCGCTCACCGTCAGAGTTTTTCCGTATCCTCAAGGCCACCCGCAACAATGACGTGCCGGGGACCTTCCAGCCGGACTACGCCACCGAAGTGGCCAACTGGTGCGATTCGGACCGCAAGATCATTTTTCACCGGTACAGCCGCAAGGCGTTGATTGAGTTTTCCAATAACTATCGCCAACAGGCCACTTACAACCTGACCTACCGCAACTGCTCGAGCAGCGTGGCATTTGCCTTGGAAGCCTCGATGGATGGGGTATTGGCGGAACGCTCGCGACGCTGGCGGTCGGTGTTGCAGACCCTGCTCATGCCGGAACTGTGGATTGCCGCGCAAGTACGCAAGCGCGCCATGACCATGGCCTGGACACCCGGCCTGGTGATGGATTACGCACGAGCCTTGCGGGTGATCGTGCATCCGGTGCCGCGGCCATGGTTTCAACGCATCCCATGGCGCGGTCAATCAACCAAAGCCTTGCCTGACAAGAAGCAGGATTAGCCCGCGCTGGCTGCCCGAGGCCCGCTCACCTTGCGTGAGCGGGCACTGGGGAACGGTCTGTCAGTGGAACAATACCGCGGTCTTCTGCAGGGTCACCCACACACCCCACGCCAACGGAATACCCACCGCCAGCCACGCCACGATGGCCAATGGCACGCTGGCGGAAGAGGCCTTCCACTCCAGCGAGGTAGAGGCAGTGGCGCCTTTGTCATGGCCCAGCGCCTGTTCGGCAGCCAGTTCCGCGTCGGTCATGAAGTACTTGTCGGCCACCGGGCGCACCAGCAGGTTGCAGATGAAACCCAGCACCAGCAGGCCGGCGAGGATGTACAAGGTGATGTCGTACGCCGCGGCACGTTCAACGCCGATGCTCAGCTGATACTCACGCAGGTAGTTGACCAGCACCGGGCCCAACACGCCCGCCGCCGCCCAAGCGGTCAACAGGCGACCGTGGATTGCGCCGACCATCTGGGTGCCGAACAGGTCGGCCAGGTAGGCCGGAACGGTCGCAAAACCGCCGCCGTACATCGACAGGACGATGCAGAACGCCGCCACGAACAGCGCCACGTTGCCCAGGTGCCCCAGATTCGGGATCAGCGCGTAGAGGGCAAAGCCCAGGGCGAAGAACACGAAGTAGGTATTTTTACGGCCCAGGTAGTCGGAGAACGACGCCCAGAAGAACCGTCCACCGATGTTGAACAGGCTCAACAAGCCGGTGAAGCCTGCGGCGATGGCCGCGATGGACGCCAATTGCCCGGCATCCAGTTGGCCGAACGGCACATCCACACCCAGCAACTTGCCACCGAACACTTCCTGCAGCAGCGGCGACGCCATGCCGAGAATGCCGATACCGGCAGACACGTTCAGGCACAGCACCAGCCACACCAGGCGGAATTGCGGGGTTTTCCACGCCACGTTCACGTGAACGTGACGGTGGGTGATCATCGCATTGGCGGCTTTTTTTACCGGCGCGGTCCAGCCCTCAGGCTTCCAGCCGGTTGGCGGAACGCGGTAGGACAAGGCGCCGCCGATCATGAACACGAAGTAGATCACGGCCATGACCACGAAGCTCTGCCACACGCCAACGCTGGTCGGCGAAGCGAAGTGGCCCATCAGGGCGGCTGCCAACGGAGCACCAACCATCGCGCCGCCGCCGAAACCCATGATCGCCATGCCGGTAGCCATGCCGCGTTTGTCCGGGAACCATTTGATCAGGGTCGACACGGGCGAAATGTAGCCCAGGCCCAGGCCGATACCGCCGATCACGCCGGAGCCGATCCACATCAGCCAGATCTGGTGGGTATAGATGCCCAACGCCGAGATCAACAGACCGCCACACCAGCACAAGGCCGATACAACGCCGGCTTTACGTGGCCCGGCATGTTCCAGCCAGCCGCCCCAGATCGCTGCGGAGCAACCCAGGAAGATGAAGAACAGCGTGTAGATCCAGCCCAGCATGGAGATGGGCCAGTCGCATTGGGACGAGAACACTTGTGTGATGAAGCTCATGTCCGGCGCGCAGGCGACCGGTGCAGTGATACCCAGCGCCTTGGACAGCGGCAGCCAAAACACCGAGAACCCGTAGGCCATGCCGATGCAGAGGTGGATGGCCAGAGCGGCCGGTGGCACCAGCCAGCGGTTGAACCCTGGCTTGGCGATAATGCGTTCCTTGGACAGGAACGCAGGCTGTGCGGCATTACTACCCGCCGCAGTGCTTGTGCTCATTGGTGTTTCCCCCAGTTATTAGTATGTGTCCGTCAGGCGCTCTCTCCCTCGGCCTTGCACGCAGAGCGTTGGCCGTTGTTGTTGAGTAAAGCTCCTTTTGAGCGCGACGCTGTGTCGCAGACGACAGACGAACCCGCGCAGATTAGCACCAGTGGATGACAGAAAAACCAAACTGATATCACCTTTTTCACGCAACCTGCTCTGTTGGGCGGCAAAATCCGATTTTGCTGCGTCTAGATACAATGTAACGATGCATGAACTGACGCAGGCCGTCGGGCGTTATACTCTGCGGCTAAATTTTGAAATCGACATACAAGGACTCGCCCATGAAAGCGTTCGGCAAAATCCTGGGTCTGGTACTTCTCGGGCTGTTGCTGATCATTGTGGCCCTGGGCTTTGCCCTGACCCACCTCTTCGATCCCAACGATTACAAAGACGAGATCCGCCAGATTGCCCGCGACAAGGCCCACATCGAGCTGACGCTCAATGGCGATATCGGTTGGAGCCTGTTCCCCTGGCTGGGCCTGGAATTGCACGAAGCCAGCGTCGCGACCATGACCAACCCGACTCAGCCGTTTGCCGACCTGCAGATGCTCGGCTTGTCGGTGCGCGTGCTGCCGCTGCTGCGCCGTGAAGTGCAGATGAGCGATGTGCGTGTCGAAGGCCTGAACCTGCGCCTCAACCGTGACAAGCAAGGCCACGGCAACTGGGAGGACATCGGCAAGAACGTAACCGAGAAACCGGCCAATGCGCCGGTGCCTGCCCCCGAGCAAACGCCGGCCGAACCTGAACCGGAAAAGCCGCCAAAACCAATCCGTCTGGACATCGACAGCCTGACCATCAACAACGCCCGCGTTGAATACAACGATGAGCAGACCGGCAAGCAGTACAGCGCCGAGAGCATCCAGTTGAGCGCCGGTGCCGTGCACGAAGGCGCGAGCATTCCGCTCAAACTCACGGCATTTCTGGGCAGCAACCAGCCGCTGATGCGCGTCAAGACCGAGTTGAACGGCAACCTGCGCATCCAGCGTGCGCTCCAGCGCTACCAGTTCGAAGACATGAAGCTGAGCGGCGAAGCCACCGGCGAGCCACTGCTGGGCAAGACCGTAACGTTCTCCACCCAGGGCCAACTGCTGGTGGACCTGGCGGCCAACATTGCCGAATGGACCAACCTGAAACTCTCCGCCAACCAGCTGCGCGCCTTGGGTGAACTGAAGGTCAATGACCTGAACAAAACCCCACAGCTCAGCGGCGCCCTGTCCATTGCCCAGTTTGACCTGGCCAAGTTCCTCGACAGCGTCGGCCACCCGTTGCCGCCGATGGCGGCGGGCAGCCTCAGCAAGGTCGAACTGGTCAGCCGTCTCAAGGGCACGCCTACCAGCGCGGCACTGGAAGACTTGAACCTGAAACTCGACAGCAGCACCTTCACCGGCCGCATCGCTGTAGAGGATTTCGCCAAGCAATCCCTGCGCCTGCAGCTCAAAGGCGATACCTTCAACGCCGACAACTACCTGCCGGCCAAGTCCGAAACCGCCAAAGGTGCAGCGGCCGCACGCCAGGCCGAAGTGCAGAACAGCGAGGCCGGCGCCATGGCCGCCGGTGGCACCACACCGCTGCCGGACGCACCGACCAAAGGCGCGTGGAGCACCGACAAGCTGTTGCCACTCACGCGTCTGCGCACGCTGGACGTGGACGCCGACCTGGCCTTCGGTCAACTGACCCTGAGCAAGTTGCCGATCCAGAACGCGGCACTCAAAGCCTCCGGCGTCGATGGCCAGCTCAAGCTTGATACCCTCAGCGGCGGTCTCTACAACGGCACCTTCCAGGCCAACGGCACACTCGATGTGCGCCAGGACATCCCGGTGCTGGCGCTGCAAACCCACATCAAGCAAGTGCCGGTTGAGCGCATCCTGCAAGCTCAGGGGCAAAACCCGCCGGTAAAAGGCCAGATCACCCTCGACAGCAACCTCAACGGCCGTGGCAACAGCCAGAAGGCGCTGATCGACAGCCTTAACGGCACCGCCAGCTTTGTGATCAATAACGGCGCGCTGCTCAACGCCAACATTGAACAGCAGCTGTGCACCGGCATCGCACTGCTCAACCGCAAGACCTTGAGCACCACGCCACAAGGCAAGGACACGCCGTTCCAGGAACTGCGCGGCAACCTGACCTTGCGCAACGGCGTGGCCAGCAACCCGGACCTGAAAGTGCGTATCCCGGGCCTGACGGTCAACGGCAACGGTGACATCGACCTGCGCGTGCTGGGCATGGATTACCGCGTCGGCATTATCGTCGAAGGCGATACACGCGACGTGCCGGACCCGGCCTGCCAGGTCGGCTCCAACTTCCAGGGCATCGAAGTTCCGCTGCGCTGCCGTGGCCCGCTGGAACTGGGCGCCAAAGCCTGCCGCCTGGACAAGGACGGCTTGACTCAGGTTGCTGTCAAAGCCGCCGGCAACAAACTCAGTGAGAAGCTCGAAGAGAAACTCGACAAGGTCAACCCGCAGTTGAAAGACGCCCTTAAAGGCTTGTTCAAACGATGAGAAACGAGCAGTTTTCACAGGCGGTGCTGGACTGGTACGACCGCCACGGCCGCCATGACCTGCCCTGGCAACAGGGCATTACGCCTTACCGGGTGTGGGTCTCGGAGATCATGCTGCAACAGACCCAGGTCAGCACCGTGCTCAACTACTTCGACCGGTTCATGGCTTCCCTGCCGACGGTCGAAGCCCTGGCCGCCGCGCCGGAAGACGAAGTGCTGCACCTGTGGACCGGCCTGGGTTACTACACCCGCGCACGCAACCTGCAGAAGACTGCCAAAATCGTCGTCGCCCAATACGGTGGCGAGTTTCCCAAGGACGTCGAAAAGCTCACTGAACTGCCCGGCATTGGCTTATCCACTGCCGGTGCGATCGCGAGCCTGAGCATGGGCCTGCGGGCGCCCATCCTCGACGGCAACGTCAAGCGCGTATTGGCGCGCTTTACCGCGCAAGAGGGCTACCCCGGCGAGCCCAAGGTCGCCAAGCAGCTCTGGGCCACCGCAGAGCGCTTTACGCCGCACGATCGCGTCAACGCCTACACCCAGGCGATGATGGACATGGGCGCCACGCTCTGCACCCGCAGCAAACCCAGCTGCCTGCTGTGCCCGCTGGAAAAGGGCTGCGAGGCGCACATGCTCGGTCTGGAGACGCGCTACCCCATTCCCAAGCCGCGCAAGACCATCCCGCAAAAGCGCACGCTGATGCCGATGCTGGCTAACGCAGAGGGCGCGATTCTGCTTTACCGCCGCCCTTCGACGGGCCTGTGGGGCGGTTTGTGGAGTTTGCCCGAGCTGGACGACCTCCAAGACCTGGAACACCTGGCCAACCAGCACGCGCTCGCGCTGGGTACGCCGCATGAACTGCCGGGGCTGATCCACACCTTCAGCCATTTCCAGCTGGCCATCGAACCCTGGCTGGTCCAGGTGGAGGAATCCGCCCATCACGTGGCCGAGGCCGACTGGCTCTGGTATAACCTCGCCACCCCGCCGCGCCTGGGCCTTGCCGCCCCGGTAAAAAAACTGCTGAAGCGCGCGGCCGACGTATTGAACGCAGGAGTTCCGTCATGACCCGCACCATCATGTGCCGCAAGTACCACGAACAATTGCCTGCCCTGGAGCGTGCACCGTTCCCTGGCGCAAAAGGCCAGGACATCTTCGACAATGTCTCCGCCAAAGCCTGGGCCGACTGGCAAAAACACCAGACCCTGCTGATCAACGAAAAACGCCTGAACATGATGAACGCCGAAGACCGCAAATACCTGCAGGGCGAGATGGACAAGTTCTTTTCCGGCGAGGATTACGCCAAGGCCGACGGTTACGTGCCGCCTGCTCAATAATTGATCAAAAATCGGGGTCGGCACGTAAGCGACGGTAATAATTAAATATTTTTTGAAAACTTGCTTGACGACCCCCTGAAAAACCCGTTTAATGCGCCCCGTTGCCCAGATAGCTCAGTCGGTAGAGCAGGGGATTGAAAATCCCCGTGTCGGCGGTTCGATTCCGTCTCTGGGCACCACTAATTAGTTTCAGGTGGTGCAAACGTCATCTGAAACACACAAAAAACCCGCCAAGTGCGGGTTTTTTGTTGCCTGGATTTTATGTACACAACCCAGGGCGATCCACTATCGCCCCGAGCCTATGCAACGCCAGTAAGCCGCCCGCCTACTTCAGCAAAAACACCATCAGCGGATTATCGTTCAGCCGCCCTTCAAAGCTTGGCGCTTGCTGCTCCATCGACGTCCCTTTCAATAGCGCTGCCTCCTTGCGCGGCACAATCACCCAGGATGGCCGTGGCAACGTGGTTAATTGCTCAAGCTGATTACCAGCGACGAACAGCGGCTGTTCATCGTGATCCAGGTTCATCATGTAGCGCACCGCCCAGGTATCGCGCCCCAGATTGACGAACACCAAGGGGCCTGGCTCGGCCACACGCAGCGCTTCAACCTGGGTGACAAACTTGCGCGTATCAAATTGCAGATCCTTGGCGGGGTCTATCACCACCACCAACAGCAGCCATTGCGCCGCCAGTGCGACCACGCTAAGCCACACCAACCGCAATGGACGACGCCAGGCCATCAGCGCCGCCACTTGCAACACCAGCATCGCGCCAATCATCAGCGGTAACGAAACGTCCGGCCAGTAGCCGTGCTTTTGCCAGGCATGCCGACACACAAACAGTACTACCACGCACAACGCCGGTAGCACCGCGACAAGCCCTTCGTAGCAGCGGCGCACGCCAATCAGCCAATGTTGCGCCTGAAGCAGCCCATAGGCGGCGACAGCGGCAAACATCGGCACCATCGGCAAGATGTAATAAGCGCGCTTGAAGTGCGGCACCGAAAGCCCGAGCAAAATCATCAAGCCACAGGCGCCAAGCCGCACCACCAGCTCAATATCGTCATTGACCCAGCGCTCAGACCAGCGATGACGCAGCGCAATCATCGTGGCCAGCGCGAGCGGCACCACCGGGAAGTAGCGGTACAAACTGAGCTTGAAGTAGAAGTAAAACGGCTCGCCACTCTCATCGAGGCGCCCGCTGACCTGCATCCTGAACACCTCATCGGCAAAGGCGTCGCCCCCGCTGAACCGCGCCAGCTTCATCAACATCCACCAGCACGCCACCAGCAACACCAACCCCACAACACCGTGAATCAGCACCTGCTTGACGCGCTCCCCCGGCCGGCCGAGCGCCCAGTACACGCACACCACGCCACACACCTCGATCAATCCAAGCGGCCCACGAATCGCGAACGCCAGAATAAACAACGGGAACACGGCAAGCTGCCTTACCCGCGACCCCATGCGCTCGCCGCTGTGCAGCAGGTAGAAACTGCCCACACATAGCAATGCGATCATCAGGTCCAGGCACACCGAGCGCGACTTATCGAGCAATTGGGTGGTGAGCAGCGTCAGCAATACCGTCAGCCACGCCCAAGGTCGGCTAAATGGCACCAGCAAGCGATAGATCAGCGCAATCATGCCCGCCGAGGCAAGCGCCGTCGGCAGCACATTCGCGAGGTGGTTGGGCGCCCCGAACACGCGGGCGAACACGAAGCTGAAAAAGGTCGCGGTGCCCGGGTAGTCAGGGTAAGGCTGACCGTAGGTAGTAGGAAAAAGACTCGCGCCATTGCGAAACATTTCCTGCAGGAACAGTGCCCAACGCCCGTCAAACCCTTGGGGCTGCTCATCCCAGATGCCCAAGGTGAACAGCAATAAAGCGATCAGAAACAGGCCCAGGGACTCCAGGCGAAAACGGCTGCGGTGATCCATCGAATATCCTTTCAGTAGGCTGCTCCGACGCCATGGTGCCGACTCAGCCCCTGAATAGCGCCTGAACAAACCCGAACATTTATGGATTTATCGACCAGCGCGCCACACCAGTACCGGAATCAGCCGGATGTAGACTAGCTCGCCCATCAACTCAACGAGGGTTTGCAGAATCACCGCCGTTGCAGCCAGCCCGCGCACGTCTTCCGGCAAAGCCAGCGCAAGGGGCAAGACCACCAGAGAATTGCGGGTCGAGGCACTGAACGTGACCGCCCGCGCGGTCACAGCAGGCAACGCAAACAACCGCGCAGCCAACGCGCCCATCAACGGCGCCAGCAACAAGAAGCCCACGTACACCGGCATCAGCGGCAACAGCACACCGATATCGCGCACCACCGAGGTGATCTGCGAGCTGACGATCACAAACAGCACCAGCGCCATCGCGGGCACCGGCAGCCAGGCCCAGGCGTCGCTCCAGGCATTGATCACACTGGAGCGCCGCGCCAGGAATGTCGTCAGTACCGCCAGCATCATCGGCAGCACAATCAACAGCACAAACGCCTCCACGAACGGCTCTACTGCCACGACGACAGCGGATTGCGCGCCCAGCATGAACCCCAGATACACCGGCAGCAGTACCAGTTGCAGCAGTAACAGCACCGGTGTTGCCGCCAACATCAGCCGCGAATCGCCTTTACCGATGTGGGTAAACACCACCACGTAGTCGATGCACGGCGTCAGCAACACCAGCAATGCCCCGACCAACAGCGCCGGGCGCTCCACCAGGCCACGGGTCAACGCCCACACCAGCAAGGGCACCAGGATGAAGTTGGCCAACAGCAGCGCCGAGATAAAGCGCTTGTTGCCCAAGCCCTGGCGCAGGTCCAGAAACGGGATTTGCAGGAACATCGCGTACATCAGCACCGCGATGGCAGGCGTCACCAGTACGCCAAGACCGTGGGCTGCAAGCGGCGCAAGCACGCCGAATGCGGCCGCCAGCAGGACGGCGACGAAGTAGATGAGGATCTGATTGTGTTCGAGGGTGTCACGGGTCATGGACTGACTTTGGCTGATGAACAGATCGCAAGCCTAAGCACTCAGGGGGCCGAGGTCGAGCATCGCGATATTTGTTACGCCCCTGCCGCGCTAAATTTGTTAATTTCGGTTTCTTATAAAAGCGCGTGGCCCTACAGCCCACACCAAAAGCGCAAGGATCAAGCCGCCCTATGAACCTGCCCACTCGACCAGCCCCAGAAGCATTCCGTGAGCCCGCCACCGACGGCTATCCCATCGGCGGCTTCACCTGGCGCCATATCAGAACCGACCCGACACGCCCGGTTGTCATCATCAACGCCGCCACCTCCGTGCGCTGCCGGCACTACTCACGCTTCGCCGACTACCTGTTTGCCAACGGCTTGGACGTCATCACGTACGACTACCGAGGCATAGGCGAATCCCGCAGTGGCTCGCTGCGCGGCTTCAAGGCGACGTGGTCGGATTGGGGCGTGCTGGATTTCGAGGCGATGCTGCAGCGCGCGCAACGGGAGTTTCCAGGGCAGCCGATTGACGTGGTCGGTCATAGCTTTGGAGGCTGTGCGGCGGGGCTTGGCGCTTCCGGCGCGATGATCCGACGCATCGTCACCGTCGGCGCGCAGTTTGCGTACTGGCGCGACTATGAGGCCAGCGGGCGCTGGCGCATGTTTGCCAAGTGGCATGTGGTGATGCCGCTGGTAACTGCACTGTATGGCTACTTCCCCGGTAAACGCCTGGGCTGGCTGGAGGACACACCGGCCGGCGTGGTGCACGACTGGGGCACACCAACCCCCAGGTATGAGACGCGCCCCAGCGGGCGGGTGCTGAATGAGCTGCCGTTTGCCCGCGTGAAGGCGCAATTGCTGGCGATCAGCATCACCGATGACCCGTTTGGCACAGTGGCGGCCATTGAGCGTCTGCTGGGCTATTTTGAACACAGCGAGCGCACGCATCTGCGCATAGCACCTGAAGATATTGGCGAAAAAGCCGTCGGGCATTTCGCCTTTTTCCGCAGTGAATATCAGGACCGGCTGTGGCCGATTGCACTGGCGTGGCTGCAACACGGTGAGTTGATGCAAGGCGCCCCCGGTCTGCGCGTTTAGAATCCCTTGGGATTTACCCCCAACCTGCGCTTCAATACCCACCCACACCCAGTACCCAAGGACGTTGAGCCCATGGCCTCGCCGAACAAGCAGCAAAAACGTGCCCACCGGGCAAAGGCCAAGGCCAAGCAAAACCGTACCCAACGCAGTGTGGCGACCAAGCCGGATGCGTTCGCCGGCGATGACAGCCGCATCGACCTTGAGTCGGTGGATTTGACCGAGTTGTTTATGGAGATGCGCACCGCGGGCGAAACCAGCCAGCAGGCACTGTGTGCAGTATTCCTGGCGCATCCGTTGTTGGCGTTGGTGCTGGAGCAGGAAGGCGAAGAAGAGGCCACCGACTTCATTCTCGCGGCACTGATCGAGTACCGGCAGTGGGCGACGGACAGTGACGATGAGGCGGCAGCGCTGGCGTGGATCGAGTCGCCGGAGTTTCAGGCCGATTATGTGGCGGCGTCCCAAGCGCTCACCAACTCGCCAGACTGACACAAAACCAAATGTGGGAGCGGGCTTGCCCGCGAAAAGCGGTGGATCAGTCGCCAGATGTGCTGGCTGATCTACCGTAATCGCGGGCAAGCCCGCTCCCACATTTGCATTGCGGTGCAATGAGCACCGCATTTCATTCCATCAATTGAGTACGGCAGCGCCTACCCTCTGCGCCTTGCGACGGCTCGCCACAAACAACCCCGCCAGCACCACCAGCAAGCTCAAAATCCCGGTCGCAATAATCTCGACCCGGTGCGCTTCCTGGAACAGCATGATGGTCAGCGTACCGACGATGAACACCATTACCGCGTAGGTCAGGCCAGGGAACAGCCACATCTTGAATACAATCTTCTCGCCCGCAGCCGTGCGCTTCTGGCGCATGCGCAGTTGCGACACCGCGATCACCAGGTACACCAGCAACGCGATGGCGCCGGAGCTTGCCAACAGGAACTCGAACACCGCCGCCGGGGCGACGTAGTTGGCGAACACGGCCAGGAACGCCGCGCCAGTGGACAACAGCACCGCGCAGTAAGGCGTGCCGCTTTTATTGGTGCGCTTGGACATCGCTGGTGCATCACCGCGACGACCCAGGGAGAACAGCATGCGCGAGGCGGTGTACAACGCCGAATTCAGGCAGCTGGTCACGGCAACCAATACCACCAGGTCGACGATCAGCTTGGCGTTCGGAATGCCCATGCGTTCCAGCACAGTCTGGTAGGAACCTACGGCAGCCAGGGTCGGATCGTTCCATGGCACCAGCGACACAACAATGAAGATCGACAGCAGGTAGAACAAACCAATCCGCCAGATCACCGAGTTGGTGGCCTTGGTGATTTGCTGGCCAGGGTTCTTCGATTCGGCCGCAGCGATGGTGACAATCTCGGTGCCCATGAACGAGAACATGGTGGTCAGGATGGCCGCCAACACCGCGCCCATGCCATTAGGCATAAAGCCTTGGGTGTCGAACAGGTGGGACACACCGCTGACCTGACTGGTCGGCAGGAAGCCGAAAATCGCCGCCAGGCCAAGGATCACAAAGCCCACAATCGCCACGACTTTGATCAGCGCAAACCAGAACTCGAACTCACCGTAGTTCTTCACGCTGAACAAGTTGGTTGCCGTGAGCAGCAACGTGATGATCAAGGTAAAGGCCCAGATCGCCACATCGGGGAACCATGCATTAAGGATGGTCGCAGCGGCGTTGGCTTCCAACGGAATCACCAGCACCCAGAACCACCAGTACAACCAGCCAATGGTGAAACCGGCCCAGTGGCCAATCGCGCGGTCGGCATAGGTGGAGAACGAACCGGTATCCGGCGAGGCCACGGCCATTTCGGCGAGCATGCGCATCACCAATACCACCAGCGTACCCGCAGCGGCGTAAGCCAACAGTACGGCCGGGCCGGCGGCAGCAATCGCGTGGCCGGAGCCAACAAACAAACCGGCACCAATGACGCCGGCAATCGACAGCATGGTGACGTGACGCGGTTTGAGCCCCTGTTCGAGGTCATTGGAGCTTTGCGTACTACTCATTGACACACCTTTACGAGGAATTGCGAAAACGGTCCGCCCGGCCTGCGATCTTTCTCGTGAAAAGAAACCAACGGGGCGTTCTTTATTTTTTACGCAAGATTTGCGCCAAAATGTTACAGAGCCGCGATTGACGCGGGCTGTAGGACAATTCAACGTGAGCTGCAAGTCATTGAGAACAATGGCATTCCGCTATAGCGTTACCGTGCGACCCACATTCAAGACGCTCTGGCGCACCAAAAACACACACAAAAAGTGCGTGACGCCCCACAAAGGGGCTGATATGGACCGTTTGCCCGGTTAACCCTTCCAACACCCGCCCAAAGCTGGCACCATCGCGCCCTTTTTTACGCAAAGCCTGTGGATTTCTCGGGTTCAAACGTCTGTAGGTTGTTGATGGCGCGACACGCTGCTGCGCCGATGCGACACCCTGCCGCAGGCCACCCGTTAACCGTCCGCAGCGCTGTTGGCTGCCATCCGAACGCTATGCTAGCTTGGCGCCTCGCCAGGAAGGCGGCCCAACAGCAGGAATGCAATGAACACAATGAGGACCGCACATGGCCGAGGCCGCGCCCGCGCTTGAAATCCGCAACTTGCATAAACGCTATGGTGAGCTTGAGGTACTTAAAGGTATCTCGCTGACCGCCCGCGACGGCGACGTGATCTCGATCCTGGGTTCCTCCGGTTCCGGCAAGTCCACCTTCCTGCGCTGCATCAATCTGCTGGAAAACCCGCATCAGGGGCAGATCCTGGTCGCCGGCGAAGAGCTCAAGCTCAAGGCCGCGAAAAACGGCGAGCTGATGGCCGCCGACGGCAAACAGATCAACCGCCTGCGCAGCGAAATCGGTTTTGTGTTTCAAAACTTTAATCTGTGGCCGCACATGAGCATCCTCGACAACATCATCGAGGCGCCCCGCCGTGTGCTCGGCCAAAGCAAAGCCGAAGCCACAGAAGTGGCCGAAGCCTTGCTGGCCAAGGTCGGCATCGCTGACAAGCGCCACGCCTACCCTGCGCAACTGTCCGGTGGCCAGCAGCAACGGGCGGCCATTGCGCGCACCCTGGCGATGCAGCCCAAGGTCATCCTGTTCGACGAGCCGACATCGGCGCTTGACCCGGAAATGGTCCAGGAAGTACTTAATGTGATCCGCGCGCTGGCCGAAGAAGGCCGCACCATGCTGTTGGTCACCCATGAAATGGGCTTTGCCCGTCAGGTGTCCAGTGAAGTGGTGTTCCTGCACCAGGGCCTGGTCGAAGAGCAAGGATCGCCACAGCAGGTGTTTGAAAACCCGCTTTCGGCGCGCTGCAAACAATTCATGTCCAGCAACCGCTAACGGAGCAACATGCATGCAGAACTATAAAAAATTCCTTCTGGCCGCGGCCGTTTCGATGGCGTTCAGCGCCACGGCCATGGCAGAAACCTTGAAGATGGGGATCGAAGCGGCCTACCCGCCCTTCAACAATAAAGACGCCAGCGGCAACGTCGTCGGCTTCGACAAAGACATCGGCGACGCCCTGTGCGCGAAGATGAAAGTCGAGAAGTGCGAAGTGTATGTGTCCGACTGGGACGGCATCATCCCGGCCCTGAACGCCAAGAAGTTCGACTTCCTGGTGTCCTCGCTGTCGATCACCGATGAGCGCAAGCAGGCCGTCGACTTCACCGACCCGTACTACTCCAACAAGCTGCAATTCATCGCGCCTAAAGCGACTGCGGACTTTAAGACCGACGCCGCCTACCTGAAGGGCAAGGTCATCGGTGCACAGCGCGCGACGTTGGCCGGTACCTACCTGGAAGACAAGCTGCCGGACACCGAGGCCAAGCTTTACGACACCCAGGAAAACGCCTACCTCGACCTGACGTCCGGCCGCCTTGACGGCATCCTTGCCGACAAATACGTGCAGTACGAATGGCTCAAGAGCAAAGACGGTTCGGCCTATGAATTCAAGGGCGACCCCGTTGTAGAAAGCGACAAGATCGGGATCGCCGTGCGCAAGGGCGACCCGCTGCGCGAGCGCCTGAACAAAGCTTTGGCAGAGATCAAGGCAGACGGCACCTACAAAAAGATCAACGACAAGTACTTCCCGTTCAGCATCGAATGATCTGAACGGCCTGCCCGACGCGCTGCTTGAGCGCGTCGGCTTTTAGCAATGCCTGCCGCGATATGAAAACACCATGAATTTCGATCTCTACGGATTCGGCCCGGCGCTCGCCGCCGGCGCGCTGATGACCGTCAAACTGGCACTCACGGCTTTATGCCTGGGGCTGGTGCTGGGCCTTGCCGGCGCCTTGGCCAAGACGTCCCCGTACAAGCCGTTGCAATGGCTTGGCGGCGTTTACTCGACCATCGTTCGCGGCGTGCCGGAACTGTTGTGGGTGTTGCTGATTTATTTCGGCACGATCAATGCGATGCGCAGCCTGGGTGAAATGCTCGACATCCCAGACCTGTCGCTCAGCGCTTTCGCGGCCGGCGTGATCGCCTTGGGCCTGTGTTTCGGGGCCTATGCCACCGAGGTGTTACGTGGCGCGATCATCGCTATTCCCAAGGGCCATCGCGAAGCCGGTGTGGCATTGGGCCTGTCGAAGTTTCGCATCTTCACCCGTCTGATCATGCCGCAGATGTGGCGCATCGCCCTGCCGGGCCTGGGCAACTTGTTCCTGATCCTGATGAAAGACACCGCGCTGGTGACCGTCATTGGCCTGGAAGAAATCATGCGCCACGCCCAGATCGCGGTCACCGTCACCAAACAGCCGTTCACCTTCTATCTGGTTGCCGCGTTCATTTACCTGGGGCTGACGTCGCTGTCGATGGTCGCTATGCATGTGCTGGAAAAACGCGCCGCCCGCGGCTTCGTGAGGACGACGTAATGGAATGGGAAGTCATCTATAAGTGGCTGCCGAAGTTTATCCAGGGCGCCATTCTGACTCTGGAACTGGTGGGCATTGCCGTGATTCTCGGGCTGATCCTGGCGATCCCGCTGGGTATCGCTCGCTCGTCCAAGCGCTGGTATGTGCGTTCGCTGCCTTACGCGTATATCTTCTTTTTTCGCGGCACCCCGTTGCTGGTGCAGTTGTTCCTGGTCTATTACGGCCTGGCCCAATTCGACGCCGTGCGCGCAAGCTTCATGTGGACGTATCTGCGCGACCCTTTCTGGTGTGCCACGGCCACCATGACCCTGCACACGGCGGCTTATATCGCCGAGATATTGCGCGGCGCCATCCAGGCTATCCCGCCGGGCGAAATCGAAGCAGCGCGCGCGCTGGGCATGTCCAAGCCGAAAACGCTGTTCTATATCATCCTGCCGCGTGCGGCCCGCATCGGCCTGCCGGCCTACAGCAACGAAGTCATTTTGATGCTCAAGGCCAGCTCGCTCGCGAGCACGGTAACCTTGCTGGAGCTGACCGGCATGGCCAGGACCATCATTGCGCGCAACTACCTGACAGTTGAGATGTTCTTCACCGCCGGCGTGTTCTACCTGCTGATTTCCTACATCCTGGTACGCGGCTTCAAACTGCTCGAACGCTGGTTGCGCGTCGATGCTTGCCAGGGACGTTGAGGCGCGCTTCGCGGCGCTGGATGCGTTCCTGATCGAGCACCAAGGGCTGTGGCGACCACGGCCCTTTACGCATTCGCAATTACCCTGGGAACGCGAGTATCCCGAGCTTGCCCAGTGGTTACGCCAGCGCACTTTGGCCGATGCCGAAAGCTGTCACAACTGGCCTCACGACCTGCCGGCGCCTGCGCCTTTTCCACAGCTGGCCGAACAGGCGCTTCAGCTCAGTGCCGTGGACAGGTTACCGACACGGGCACTGGAGCCGGCGCGTCATCGACTGAATGTCGACGTGCCGGGTCGCAAATGGCAACAGATAGAAGCTTTCGGCGCAGCACTCAACTTTACCCACACGCCCGGCCATTGGCTGGACTGGTGCGCCGGCAAAGGCCACCTTGGCCGCCGCCTGCTGCAACCCGGCCAACAGCTGACATGCCTGGAACACGACCCGGCGCTGATCGCCTCCGGCCAGGCATTAAGCGACCACCACCGCTTGCCCGTCACCCATTGCCTGCAAGACGTGATGGCCCAAATGGCACTCAGCCCCGAACACACACCCGTCGCCCTGCATGCCTGCGGCGACCTGCACGTGCGCCTGCTGCAACTGGCCAGCGCGGCCGGTTGCAAGCAACTGGCACTGGCGCCCTGCTGTTACAACCGCATCAACGCCGACAGCTATCAAGCCGTATCCAGTGCCGCACGCGCATCGCAATTACGGCTATCGATTGATGACCTGGGCCTGCCGTTGAGCGAAACCGTCACTGCCGGCAACCGCGTACGCCAACAGCGGGATATCTCCATGGCCCGACGCCTGGGCTTCGATCAGTTACAGCGGCAATTGCGCGACTGCGATGACTATTTGCCCACGCCTTCCTTGCCCGCCCGCTGGCTGGATCAACCTTTCGCAGACTATTGCCAAGCACTGGCGAGCCTTAAAGGCTTATCCACAGGTGAACAGGATTGGCAGGCGCTGGAAGCGCAGGGCTGGCGCCGGCTGGCCGAGGTCAGAAACCTGGAGTTGGTGCGTGGGTTGTTTCGGCGCCCATTGGAGATGTGGCTGGTGCTGGACCGGGCACTTTTTCTGCTCGAACAGGGCTACAACGTTGAGATAGGCAGCTTCTGCGAAGCCACGCTGACCCCGCGCAATTTGATGGTGGTGGCTGAGCGCGATTAAAGGGCAAATTTTCCTACACGCGCCCTGTGGATAAGTCTGTTGATGAATTCTTTACGAGCGCTTTAACTATCAGCGCTACAGGCCAAAAGCCAAGCTGGTCATTTTTTGTTCACATTATAAAATGCACGCAAAACAGGCAGTTGCAGCGTGTTGAGAACGGCTCCACAAAATGGCTGTTTCGTGACACCCACGACCAACCGATTGTGCATAAGCATCGGGCGTAAAGCATATAAACCACGCTTAAGCCGTTCTTTTGGGCGCCTTCAACAACCGGCAAATTTCGTTGATATCGTCGCTGGCCAGGTGTTTCGCAACGTTATCCAACGGGTCGGCGGCAAACGCCAGCGCCTCGTTGATCGCCACGTCACGGTGAACCTCCAGCGGAGCCTTGCCGAGGTGCTGTTTGAAGGCCTCAACCATGTCCAGGCTGAATGCATTGCTCTCATCCACCTGATTGACCACCACATGCACGGCAGGCGGGCGCTCACCGGCAAGGTGCGGCGCAAGCAATACATCCAAGTGATCGAGCGTGCCAAGGCACGCGGCATCCGCCTGCACAATCACCAACACCACGTCGGCAACGTTCAGCGCTTGATGAAAGTAGACGTTGTTGCCAGCCGGCGTATCGATGATCACCGTTTGCCGCTCGCTCAGGCCCAGCGACAAGAGGCGTTGAGCCAGCCAGGTCGGCTCGTGCTTGAGCCAGCGCTCGAGATTTTCCTGCTGCTGGACATCGATATCGCCAAAGGTGAGCACTTGGCAACCGGCGAAACCAAGCTGTTGCAACGGGCTCCACTGCCCATGCTCCAGGCTGGTGCGGCCTATACCGGGGAGCGCCGCGCTGACGCCGAAGTGATGGTGCAAGGCGTTCTGCGGGTCCAGGTCCAGCGCTACCACCGATTCGCCGTGGCGCTGCAGGCCGCTGCTCAAGGCTGTGGCCAATGTGCTTCGGCCGACACCCCCATTCATCGACACCAGCGCGACGATTTTCGGGCGCAGTGCTGCCAGATCAATGGCTTGAGCGTGTGCGTGGGGGGATGGGTCGGAAGGCACGCTGCCGAAAAAGTGCATGCGCGCATTGATGCCCTGGGCATCGTGGGTGACGTTTTTGCCGAACAACGTCAAAAGCTCTTCACTCAGGCTCATGGCTTACTCCTCACGACGCAGCGTAAAGACGTGAAGGTCGGCAAGCAGGCACTTACCGCAGGTCTTATTATTGGCGTCTTAGTGACGCATTCTGTGACAGGTGCGGCGAAGTGTCATTATTTTGATGTTTTGACTGGTTGTTTTTTAGACAAACGGTAAATAGTCAAATTAATGGCCGTGCACGTTTTAACGCATTCGCGTGCTCAACGCACGACACAGCGCATTCACGTCCTGGCATCCGACGCTATCAAGCACCGGGTCGAGCGGGTCTCGACCGTAAGCCTGCGCCTCGCTGAACGAGGGATCGCGTTGAACCGTGCCCAACACGGCATCACCCAGGCGTAATTTGAAAACGCCCGCCATGTCCTGGCTGAACGCGTGAGCGCCGTCGACCTGATTGATCACGTAAAACCGTTGAGGCGGCGATTCACTTGCAAGGTAGGGCGCGAGTACTTCGTCCATCTTCGCCAATCGGCGAAACGAAGCCGCGTCCGGCTGAACCACCACCAGCACCGCATCCGCCACCGACATTGCCTGGCCGAGATACACCGTGTTGCCCGCAGGGACGTCGATGACCACCGTGTCCTGGCCATTGAGCCCGAGGCCGGCCAAACGCTTGCCGAGAAAATCGAGGTCCTGCCCCAGCCAACGATTCAGGCTTTGTTGCTGCACGGCGTCGGTTTCACCAAAGCTGACCAGCCGGCACCCGGCAAACCCTCGTTTGGGCAAGGCGTGCCAGGTTTGATTGAGCAAGCTGGTCGCCCCCAGGCCAGGTAGATCAAACCCCGGGCACAAGTGATGACGCAGCGCGTTTTGCGGGTCCAGGTCCAGCGCCAGCGCTGGATGCCCCTGGCGCTGCAAACCGCTGGCAAGCGCGGCGGCCAACGTGCTGCGCCCAACGCCGCCGGTAGCAGAAACCACCACCACGACCTTGGGCGCCGAGGCGTGCGAGTACACCTCGCCACGCGGGCCTTCGACTACGTGGGGCGGGTGAGCAGAAGCGGCCGTCCCTTGGTTCAATTGATCCAGCAAACGCTGCAAGGGCTCGGCCACCGAGGGCTCGCGCAAAGAGGGTTCAGCCAGCGCGGTGTAAAGTTTTGAAATGTGATCTGCACGCCCCACTGACTGCTCCTCCCGTTCTCATCGCTGATCAATTAAGGCGCGCATTGTGTGATATCACACTGATGGTGTCAGTATTTTGGTGTTTGTAACGAATTCCTTTCAGATGAGCGGCATGGCGCCATTTTTATGGCTGCAAGCCAATACCTAAATATTATGTTTTAAATCAACACACTAAGTATTATTTGTGTGTTTTTTGACCAGCTCGTGATTCATGACAACCGCTCTCAAACCTCTTTCGTATCAGCAAGTACATAAATCTCAGGCCAACACATAACGAGACAAAACCGAGTCTGCGAGACACAGCCCAGATACCTGCAAGGCATTCAATGACCTCACCCCACCATTGACGCCCCAGAGGACAGCACCATGAACCCGAACAACTGGAAACACTGCATTGCCTTAGGCCTGCTTGCCTTGACCCTCGGCACCCATGCCGAGGCAAGCCAAAAGCCGGACATCCAGCGCGTACTGTCAACCACCGAAGACGCCCGCTCGGGCTGCGGCGTGGTGAATGCGCGAATGACCTACCTGGATTCGAAGGGCCAGACACAGGTGTTGGACTACATGAAATTTACCGACACTTGCGGGGACGGAAATTGAGGCCGATTTGAGGCCCCGGAGACGACGAAAAAGCAGTGATCGCAAAAAAACCTTCGCCTCTGCAAAAATAGTCAGAATTCAGGGGTTTACAGATGCTTGCCAATCGCTATAATCGTCGCCCTAACACGCCGGTATAGCTCAGTTGGTAGAGCAACTGACTTGTAATCAGTAGGTCCCGGGTTCGACTCCTGGTGCCGGCACCATACAAGGTTCCAGAGAAGGCTTTCAAAATCTCTGGAACCCCCGAAAAACCCGCCTTCTGGCGGGTTTTTTCGTTTTGGCGTTCCGTCGGATTCCGCCAAAATCTTATGGATACCAGCCGTTTTAAGGATAAAGATAGGGGTAAGGTCATTCGATAAAGGGAGGAGTACCCTTATGTCGCGCACCACTGCCCCGCTCTCTGATTCGGCTTGCCGTTCAGCCAAGCCCACCGACCGCGCCTACAAGCTTTTCGACGGCGACGGCCTCTACCTTTTAGTCCAACCCAATGGCCGCAAAGGCTGGCGTTTCAGGTATGTAAAACCTGATGGTCGTGAAGGACTGACCTCGTTTGGCAACTACCCCGTGGTCGGCCTCGCCGATGCGCGCAAGAAGCGGCTGGAGGTCAAGCGGATGCTGGTGGATGGCATCGACCCCGTCGAGTCCAAACATCAAGCCAAAACGCAAGCCACAATCCGAGGCAGAACCTTTGAGGGCGCCGCCTTGGACTGGCACAAAGCGATGTCTGCCAAATGGGCTCCGGGCCATGCCAAGACGGTCCTGAGCCGCCTCAAAACCCATGTTTTTCCTCTAATCGGTGATCGCGCTATTGTCGACCTAGACACTCACGACTTGATGCAACCTCTGGAAGCAATCCAAAAGCGTGGCACGATTGACGTCGCGTTAAGGGTACAAAACTACCTGCAAAGCATCATGCGCGAGGCGAAACGTGCTCGACAGATCGCAGCAAACCCTGCCTCCGACCTTGAAGGTTTGATCAAAGCCCCGAGGGTAGTGCACCGCCCAGCTTTACCCTTATCGCGCCTGCCTGAATTGCAGGAGCGCATCGACAACTACAAAGGACGAACGCTGACTCGGCTGACAGTCATGCTCTCTCTACATGTGTTTGTCCGCTCGAGCGAACTACGCTTCGCCCGCTGGAGCGAGTTCGACCTCAAGCGCGGCACCTGGGAGATACCGGACACTCGACCCGCGCTGTACGGAGTACCCTTTTCAACAAGAGGTACGAAGATGGCCGGGGACATCCACCTTGTACCCTTATCGCCGCAAGCCGTGACCCTGCTTGAACAGATCCGCACCCTCACCGGCGAATTCGACCTGGTATTTGCGGGCGATGCCAACCCGTCGAAACCGATGTCTGAGAACACGGTGAACAGCGCGCTTCGAAATATGGGTTACGACACCAAAACCGAAATCTGTGGCCATGGCTTCCGCTCAATGGCATGTAGCGCACTGATTGAGTCAGGACTGTGGTCCGAGACCGCCATTGAAAGACAGATGAGCCACAAAGAACGCAACAACGTCCGCGCCGCTTACATCCACAAGGCCGAATTCATTGAGGAGCGCAGATTGATCATGAACTGGTGGAGCCGGTACCTTGAGACGAATCGACAGGAGCATGTCACCCCCCACGAATTCGCGAACCAGACCGGATCAAACGTCACTCGCTTAAAAGCAAAACGTGGCGCAACTGAGTAAGCGCTCGGTCTTTATATCTCAGTGATCCGCTTATCCACGCGGGTCCATCCAAACAGGGCTGCAAAGCCGCCCTGTTTGGATGGACCTCACTTAAAAAATCTAAAGCTCACGCAACTGTCTGTGGAAAACCACGGATTTCCACCGGTGGATAATTTCATCCACAGCCGCACAACTCCCGAAAATTCGAGCCTTGACCCGAATTATCCACAGGCGTAGAAAAGATCGGGCAAAGCGCTGTCGTTGACAGCAACCCAGGTAGCCAGAACCTTTAAGGCTACGCCACACCGTGGTGGTTCTCCCAAAGTGCGATTAGCGTCCGGCAGCTCGCACGGTCACAGCGATGTGATGGATGCCTACTTCTACCAGAGTGCCACTGCGGCAACTCATCCCCCTTCATAGCTGCCCTGCAGCAACCTATCCGCTTGGCCATTTCATTGCGCCAACCTGCGCCCGTCTCTTTCTTCCGGAAAGAGACGGGCGCTTCTACCACTGCTGCAGCCCAACTCGTACAAGGCTTTGCGGCATTCCCCCTCGTGACAATCGGCGTGACAAACACCGAAGTCACCGGCAACAGCGATGCAGATGATGGTGCCGCAGCCCACGGAATGGACTGCACCTGACTGACAGTCAGGCATGCATCGGTCATCTCGTCACTGACTTCACCCACTCAGGATCTCGCGGCGCCGGTCTCGTCAGCCAGTGCAGCCTCCACCCGCCCACTTCTTTGGAAGTGTTCAGGAGGTCAGATCATGAGATGCCCAAGCTCCCGGTCGTAAAGAGCCGCCAGTCCCGCGTTAGTGGACAACCCTCACAGGTCGCAGGGGCCTTGATCCCTGATAACACTCAACATTCTTGGTGGGATGACGTGGGGATAACGCTTCAGTCGATGGGCTCCGAGAGGAACAAGGCTATGCCACTTGTTGGAAGAAGGGATGGACGGAATTTTGGATGGGGGCGACAGCTGAGTTATGCCGGACGACAAGCGTTAAAGGATATGTTTGGCAAGGGGCACTATGCCACGGTCAAAGCCCACGCAGACCGCTGGGTAGCCTTCGCTGAATGGTGCCGATCCGAACTCGATCCAAGTATCAATGACGCCCGCAAGATCGACCAGCAAACGCTATTCGACTATGCCCAGCATCTGCGCCAACAGATTGAGCGAGGCGGCCTGAAAATCGCCACCGCACAGAACCGACTGTCTAGCGTGAACCGCACGCTGGAGGCGATTCGTAGTGATCGTTCGGTACGGGTCACCAGCCCCAGCCAAGCCCTCGGCTTGCACAGGTCTACAGTAAGAAGCGAGGCACCCAATGGACAAGATCGCGAGCACCTGAAAAAAGTCATCAAAGCGCTCAACGCCCTACAGCAGCAACGTGTCAGTGCCATCCTGCACCTTGCCCGCGAAACCGGCATGCGCCTGCGCGAAGCCATCCTGGCCGACCTGCCACGTTTGCATCGCGAAGCCGAGCGACTCGGCCGCATCAACATCCAAGACGGCACCAAGGGAGGTCGTTCAGGCGCATACGCACCACGATGGATAACAGTGACACAGAACGTACGGGACGCGCTGCAAGCCGCCCGTAACGCCTCGCCCATTGGCAGCAACAACCTGCTCGCCCAAGACGAAAGCTACAAGACCTTCCTGCAGCAAACCGTGAAACCGGCACGCGAGATCCTGCACGCATATGGTTTGAAAGGCTTCCACGAATTGCGCGCCGCCTACGCCTGCGAACGTTACAAACAACTTACTGGCCATGCAGCGCCGATCAACGACGGCACCTGCTTTCAGGAAAACGGTGAGCTCGACCATTCAGCACGCCAGCAGATCAGTCTGGAACTGGGCCATAACCGCACTGACGTGATCGCAGCGTACATAGGAGGATGGCGATGACTAAGTCCTTCGACATGAGGCTTTTCCTTGACGCCCTACTCACCGGTTCCCATACCACGCGGCAGCGCCACATAAGGCAGGCCCAAACAATGCAAAAGGCCATTCGGCAACGCTTCGGTCGAGACAATCCGTGGAATTGGCAGCTTAAGCATTTCCGGTGGTTTGAGGAGCAATACCTGAAGTCCCACAGCCCGGCGACGAGGTATTACTACCAGCTAACCGTGTGGTTGATTATAAAGCGGCTTGGTAAACCTGGGCTTGCACAAGAAAGAAGCAAGAAAAATTGAGACCGCTTGCCGGGGGATTGCAAACGGCGACGAGACGGACCTGAGCGCCTCAACAGCGCTAGGCGACACATTGGCTGCTGCATCAGACCGACGTATAGCGCAGTCCAGCCATCAAGGCTTCCACGCTAGTGTGATTGGCTATCTCAAAGCGGACCCACTTTCTATAGAGCGTCTACTGAGAAAAAATTATTGACAGCGCGAGCCAACGGAGAGATATTGCGCTCGCCATCTGCTCAGTACACCATGTACAGAGAAAAAATGAGGCGCGGCAGGTTGCACCCTGCCGCTATTGCAATAACTGACTCGTTAGGAGAGCTAGAGCTATGAAACTGTACCAAATTACCTATGACCTGCGTAAGAAACGTGATTACCAATCCCTGTATGAGCGCATTAAAGCCTACGGCACTTGGTGCCGGCCGCTGGAATCCTCCTGGATTATCGCGACGACCCAAACTGCAGCTCAGGTGCGGGATAACCTTAAAGCAGTAATGGATGCTGATGACGGATTGCTTGTAACCCGTCTTAAGGGCGACGCTGCTTGGTATGGGCTGGCGGCCGAGCAAGCCAAATGGCTGCAGAACCAGTACCAACGCTGCGAGGTCTGACCATTCTTGCTGCGCCAAGGATGGCGCTTTTCCCCAGAGCGATTTATGCCAACCCAGTTATTCAAGTTGAGCGAACTGGCTGATGTCCGCTCCGGATACACCTTCCGCGGTGCTCTGGAGCATGACCCGTCTGGCGATGTTCGCGTGCTGCAGATCAAGGATCTGCGCCAAAACGCAGCGATTGAACCCGATACGCTGATTGCCATTACCTGGGACGCTCGTATCGCTCCGCCTTTTCTTCAGCCAGGCGACATCACCGTGATTGCCCGTGGTGATAACAACAAAGCCGTACTCTATACAGGCGAGCAGTCGGTCGTAGCGACCAGCCAGTTTTTTATTGTCACAGCTAAACGATCAGGGGTATTGCCGGCATACCTGTGCTGGCTGATCAACCTGCCGCAAAGCCAACGCAGCCTTGAACGCAGCGGCAGTGCGATTCAAGCCATCGGCAAAGCGTCATTAATGGACATGCAGATACCCCTCCCTCCGCTCGCGACCCAGCAGAAACTGATTGCCCTGCAAGCGGTGTGGGATGAAGAGGATGAACTGATCGAGCGCCTGCAAACCAACAGAGAGCAAATGCTGCAAGGCATTTACCAGCACCTTATAAAGGCTTGAGCCATGAACGACAAAGTAAACCAGGACGATATCAACAAGGCGCTGTGGGCAGCCTGTGACATCTTTCGCGGGACCATCAGTGCGGACACGTACAAAGACTTCATCCTCACCATGCTGTTCCTCAAGTACATCAGCGACGTCTGGCAGGATCACTACGACAACTATAAAAAGGAATACGGTGACGAACCGGAGCTGATCGAGGAAATGCTCAAGAACGAGCGTTTCGTGTTGTCACGTGATGCCAGCTTCTACGCCCTCTACGAGCGTCGCCATGAGCCAGGTAACGGTGAGCGAATTGATCAGGCGTTGCACGCTATCGAGGAAGCCAACGGCACCAAACTTAAGGATGCTGGCAAGAGCGTGTTCCAGGACATCTCCTTCAACACGGACAAGCTCGGCGAAGAAAAGCAGAAGAACACCATCCTGCGCCACCTGCTGGAAAACTTCGCAGGGGCTGAACTCAATCTCAAGCCGTCCCGCGTCGGCAGCCTGGATGTGATTGGCAACGCCTACGAGTACCTGATCAAGAACTTCGCCGCCAGCGGCGGACAGAAGGCCGGTGAGTTCTACACACCGCCGGAAGTTTCGGAGCTGATCGCCGAGCTGCTGGACCCACAACCGGGCAATACCATCTGCGACCCAGCCTGCGGCTCGGCATCACTACTGATGAAGTGCGGCCGCAAAGTGCGTGAACACCACAACAGCAAGCAGTACGCTCTCTATGGTCAGGAAGCCATCGGCTCCACCTGGTCACTGGCAAAGATGAACATGTTTCTCCACGGTGAGGACAACCACAAGATCGAGTGGGGCGACACCCTGCGCAACCCCAAGCTGCTCGACCAGAATGGCCAACTGATGAAGTTCGATATCGTTACCGCCAATCCGCCGTTCTCGCTGGACAAGTGGGGCCATGAAGAAGCCGAGCACGATCAATTTGGTCGTTTCAAGCGCGGCATTCCGCCGAAAAGTAAAGGCGACTATGCCTTCATCCTGCATATGATCGAAACGCTAAAACCGAAGACCGGACGCATGGCTGTTGTGGTACCCCATGGTGCCCTGTTCCGTGGTGCAGCGGAGGGTAAAATCCGCCAGAAACTGATCGAAGAAAACCTGCTTGATACGGTAATAGGCCTTCCGGAAAAACTCTTCTACGGCACCGGCATTCCGGCGGCAATCCTGGTATTCAACAAAGCCAAGACCGACGAAAACGTACTGTTTATCGACTCCAGCCGTGACTTCAAAGCCGGTAAGAACCAGAACCTGCTGAGCGAGGAGCAAATCCAAAACATCCTCATCACCTACCGCCACCGCATCAACTCGGACAAATATAGCCACCGCGCCAGCCTGCAGGAAATACGCGATAACGACTACAACCTGAATATCCCGCGCTATGTGAACACTTTCGAGGAAGAGGCGGAAATCGATTTGCTGGCGGTACGTGCCGAGCGCGAGCAGCTAAAGGACAAGTTGGCGCAGCTGGAAATGGAGATGGATGGCTACTTGAAGGAGCTGGGTTATGGTGCCTGACGGGTGGAAGAGTGCTGTACTAGATGAACTATGTAAGAAGATTTCTGTAGGACTGGCAATTTCGGTCACTCCGTTCATGAGAGAACGAGGCGTTAAGTTAATACGAAATCAAAACATCAAAAGAAATGCATTCAACGAAAGCTCTGTAGTTTATATATCTCCGGAATTTGCTGCGGCGAACAAATCGAAAATGGTAAAGGCTGGCGACGTTGTCGCTGTTCGGACCGGATCAAATATTGGCGAAGCGTGTGTTATTCCCAGCAGCTTTGAGAACGCCCTAACATTTACAACATTGATTGCTCGGCCAGACCCTAGATATTTAAACTCTTTCTATTTGTCTGCGCATATCAATTCGGACATAGGCATATCTGAAGTTAATCGATTAATGGCCGGGGGCGGCAAGCCAAATCTTAACTCAGGAGAGTTGAAAAAATACGAGATCTTAGTTCCCTCGCTCGCAGAGCAAAGGGAAATCGCCAGAATCCTCTCCACTTGGGATCAGGCCATCGCCACAATCGAGCAACTGCTGGAAAACAGTCAACAGCAGAAAAAGGCGTTGATGCAGCAGTTGCTTGGCAATCCTGGAAGCTCTACACAAGGGTTGAAACCAAAGAATTTTAAACGAATTACCGATATCGCTGAGCGTATTCAAAGAAAATCTGATGGTGGCGGGCACCCGGTGCTGACCATCTCATCACTAGGTGGATTTGTCCGCCAGGACGAAAAATACAGCCGTTTCATGGCTGGTAAGAGCGTTGAGAACTATATCCTACTCAGGCAGGGAGAGTTTGCTTACAACAAAGGGAATTCGAAGACCTATGAATTTGGCTGCATATTTGATCTAGAGTCTTTCGAGACAGGTATGGTGCCGCATGTATACGTCTGCTTCAAGCTGAAACCGAACCTCAGCCATCGTTATTTCAAATATTTATTTGAGGCCGATTACTTGAAACCGCAACTTGGCCAACTGGTTAACACTGGGGTCCGCAATAATGGCCTGCTCAACATCAAGCCCAGTGAGTTTATGAACACTAAGATTCCAGTTCCTGCACTGCCGGAGCAGGAATATATCGCGAATGTATTGCATACCGCCAGCAAGCAGATCACTGCTCTGGAGCAGAAACTCGTCTGCGTTCAACGAGAGAAAAAAGCTCTGATGCAGCAACTGCTCACGGGAAAGTGCCGAGTGAAGATAGATGGACAGGAAGTCGCCTGATGGCCCGAAAGCATGTTCCGTTTGTAATTGCGTATGACTTTGACGGCACCCTATCGCCAGGCAATATGCAGGAGTACAACTTTGTGCCTGCATTGGGCATCAAGCCGGCAGAGTTTTGGCGCGCAGCCAAGTCTATGGCTCAGGAGCAGCAGGCAGACGAAATTCTGGCCTATATGCGGCTGATGATCGAAAAGGCGCAGGCAGCCCGGGTGCCGGTGCGCAAAAAAGATTTTGCCGATTTCGGTGCGCATATTCAGCTATTTCCAGGCGTGCAAGACTGGTTCAAACGCATCACTGAATATGGCCGGGCCAAGGGCGTAAAGGTCGAACACTTCATCATTTCGTCAGGGCTGCGCGAGATGATCGAGGGAACCCCAATCAACAAGCACTTCACCCGCGTCTATGCCTCGGGCTTTATGTACGACCATAACGACGTTGCGCACTGGCCAGCATTGGCGGTGAACTACACCACTAAAACCCAGTATCTGTTCCGTATTAACAAGGGCAGCTTGGATGTGCACGATAATTCGGTAATCAACAAATTCGTCGAGCCCGCCGAACGACCTGTACCGTTCAGCAATATGGTGTTCATCGGCGACGGCGAGACCGACATTCCCTCCATGCGCCTGGTCAAAAATCAGGGCGGTCATTCGATTGCCGTATACAGCAAGGGCAAACGCGGCGCTCGCGACAAGGCACTCCAGCTGGTCAAGGAAGGACGGACCAACCTAGCGACCACTGCCGATTACACCGATGGTTCCGCCATTGATCGCGCAGTGAAGGCGATGATTGATAAGGTGGTATCGGATCGCACAGTCGCAGAGGCGAATGGCTGATATGACAGGTAGCGGCTTGGAGAACTACTGCGGATGATACCAGGACCTAAATTCCAGGAAGAATACAGCGCGAAACTTCCAGCCCTGGCTCTGCTATGCAAACTCGGCTGGCAGTTCCTCTCGCCCGAGCAGGCACTGACAGCAAGGAGCGGCAAGAGCGATGAGGTGGTTTTGCGTGATGTACTGCGCGAGCAACTGAGTAAGCGACGCTTTTTGTTTAGCGGGAGTGAATACCCACTATCAGCCAAGGCCATTGACAATCTGATCAGTGAGATGTGCAGCCCGGCACTTAACGAAGGGCTACAGGCTGCCAACGAGCGACTGTACAACCATTTGCTGTATGGCATCTCCGTGACGGAGTTCGTGGAAGGCAAAAAAGCCAACCCGACCGTGGCGTTGATCGACTGGAACAATCCTGCGAATAACAGTTTCATTTTCACCGAAGAGTTTCGCGTACTGCGCAGCGGTGGTGCGGGATCGCGGAGGCCAGATATTGTTTGCTTCGTCAACGGTATTCCGCTGGTAGTGATCGAGGCCAAACGCCCCGATAGCAATGCGCAGAAAGGCCCTACCATCGACGAAGGCGTTTCTCAGAGTTTGCGCAACCAGCGTCACGACGAAATTCCAAAGCTGTTCGCCTATAACCAATTGTTACTATCGATCAATGGTAGCGACGGACGCTACGCCACATGCGGCACGCCAGCGAAATTCTGGGCGGCTTGGCGCGAGGAAGACATCACCACCGCAGAGTTGTATGCGCTGAAGAACCGCAAGCTGAATGCCGCGCAAAAGGCCTCTATTTTCAGCCATCGCCCTCCCAGTGATCTGGACTGGTATGACACCCTGATCACTGGTGGCGAACTAGCGCTGACCGGCCAGGATCAGTTGCTTATCAGCCTGCTTTCTCCTGCCCGGCTGCTGGAGATGACTCGCTACTTCACTCTGTTCGATAAGAAGGCTGGCAAGATCGTTGCTCGCTATCAGCAGGTATTTGGCATCAAACGGCTGATTGAGCGGATTACCCAGAAGCGCAAGGACGGTGGCCGCGAGGGCGGGGTGATCTGGCATACAACGGGCTCGGGCAAGTCATTTACCATGGTTTTTCTGAGCAAGGCGCTGATCCTGCATGACTCGCTCAAGCAGTGCCGTATCGTGGTGGTCACCGACCGGGTCGATCTAGAAAACCAACTGAGCAAGACTTTCGCCTCGGGCGGGGAACTGGCAGGCAAGAAGGATCGCGAGGGCGCCATGGCCACTTCCGGGACGCGCTTGGCCGAGCAAATCGGCAAGGGTAACGAGCGCATCATTTTCTCGCTTATCCAGAAGTTCAACAGCGCCACTAAGCTGCCGCAGTGCGTGAACACTAGTGCTGACGTCATCGTACTGATTGATGAAGGTCACCGCAGCCAAGGCGGTGAAAACCATATCCGCATGAAGCAGGCGCTACCCAATGCTGCTTTTGTGGCGTTTACCGGTACGCCGCTGCTCAAAGACGACAAGACTACAAATAAGTTTGGGCCCATCGTGCATGCCTACACCATGCAACGTGCGGTTGAGGATCAGGCGGTGACGCCGTTGCTCTACGAAGAGCGAATCCCCGATCTGGATGTGAATGCACGCGCCATCGACAGCTGGTTCGAGCGCATTACAGAAGGACTAAGTGAACAGCAGAAGGCCGACCTCAAGCGCAAGTTCGCCAAGAAGGGGCAGATCTACAGCGCCGATGACCGTATTCGTTTGATTGCGCTGGATATTGCTAACCACTTCGTGAAGAACATCGACGAGGGCCTCAAGGGGCAGTTGGCCTGTGACAGCAAGGCGTCGGCAATCAAGTACAAACAGTACCTGGATGAAGCGGATCTATTTGAAAGCGCCGTAGTGATGAGCCCGCCGGATAGCCGCGAGGGCAACACTGAGGTAAACGAAGCTGCTTCACCGGCGGTAACCCAGTGGTGGAAGAACAACGTTGGAAGCACTGATGAGCAGGCCTACACCAAGCAGTTGATCGAACGATTCGACAAAGATGACTCGCTCAAGCTTCTGATCGTAGTAGACAAGCTGCTGACTGGTTTCGATGAGCCGAAGAACACCGTTCTCTACATTGACAAGCCACTCAAGGAGCACAACCTGATTCAGGCCATTGCTCGGGTAAACCGCCTGCACCCCCTGAAGAAATTCGGCCTGCTGATCGACTATCGCGGCATTCTCTCAGAGTTGGATACCACGATTCAGAAGTATCAGGATCTGGCTTCGCGTACTCAGGGTGGCTATGACATAAATGACATTAGTGGCCTCTATAACCAGATGAGCAGTGAGTACAAACGGCTACCTCAATTGCACAAAAACCTCTGGGCGATTTTTTCCGATGTGAAAAATAAAGGTGATATCGAACAGTTGCGCCAGGTATTAGTGCCCAAGATTCAGGAGCGCGATGGCGAGCTGGTTGATGTGAATCTCAAAGTGCGCGACGACTTCTACGAGGCGCTAACCGAGTTCGCCAGCTGCCTGAAGGTTGCATTGCAATCAGCCTCTTTCTTTGAAGACACCAGCTTCAGCGATGTTGACCGCGCTCACTACAAGGAAACACTCAAGCAGTTCTCCAGCCTACGTCAGCTGGCCAAACAGGACGCCGGTGAAACGGTGAACTATGACCAGTACGCCGAACAGGTACGCAAGTTGCTGGATAAACATGTGGTTGGCGTGGAGGTTAAAGACCCAGGCGGTGTTTATGAAGTCGGCAAGATGGGGCAGCAAAAGCCTGAGCAGTGGAGTGAAGACAAGACACGCAACGAAACCGACATCATCAAGACCCGCGTAAGCAAGATGATTGAGCAGGAACTGCGTGACGACCCCTATGCTCAGGAAGCGTTTTCCAAGCTGCTGCGCCAGGCCATCGAGGACGCCGCAAAGTTGTTCGATCATCCACTCAAGCAGTACCTGCTATTCCACGAATTTGAGCAGCAGGTGCAGGCACGCAAGCTAGATGAACTGCCGGACGTCTTTACGGGTAACCGCCATGCCCAGTCTTACTTTGGTATTTTCAAAAAAAGTCTTCCGGAGACCCTAATCTCAGCCGATGAACAAATACAGGCGCACTGGGTGAAACTGGCTTTCAGTCTGGACGAAATGGTCATGACCTCTGTGGCAGAACATTCGATCAACCCACAGAACATCGAAAGCGATATCCGCAAGAAGCTGTTACCGCTGCTCTTCAAGGAGTGCAAGGCGGTGGGTGCTGGTATGGATCAGGCAAAGGCCATGGTTGAATGGGTGGTGCAAATCACGCGGGTAGGTTTGTCCGGTATATGAGCGTGCCCATCGTCACAAATGCCCCCCATGGTCCCGCTGCGCAATGCTGGCTGAGTTTTTACTATGCCGATGAGTTGATACAGGTTGAGCGGGCACAACGGGGACGCGAGGTTTCGCGCATTCTAATCAAGGTTGATCCCGATTGCCGCGTGCGGGTCAGTGCACCGGCCGGTGCTAGCGATGAACAGGTATTGGCTGCCCTGAAGCGACGCGGCCGTTGGATTTACCAGCAGCTTCGTGAGTTCCGTGCACACCTCACGCATGTTCGCCCGCGGCTGTACATCAGTGGAGAAAGCCACTACTACCTAGGCAAGCAATATGTGCTTAAGGTTGTAGAAACCCCTGATGAGCTGCAAAAGGTCCGTCTATTGCGTGGCAAACTGGAAGTGTCCGTACGGGTGAAGTCGGCAGGAAAGGTACGCGAGCTACTGCACGCCTGGTACAAGGCCCACGCCCGCGAGATTTTTGATCGACGGTTGGAGGCAATCTTGCAGCAAACCCTTTGGGTTTCTGGCAAGCCGCCATTACGCCTACTCAGCATGCAGACACAGTGGGGCAGTTGCTCTCCCGCCGGCCGCATCACGCTCAACCCCCATTTGGTTAAAGCATCCCGCGAGTGCATTGATTATGTGATTCTGCATGAGCTTTGCCATATCGCGGAACATAACCATAGCGATCGCTTTTACCGGCTAATGCAGCAGGTGATGCCGCAGTGGGAAAGGGTGAAAAAGCGGCTAGACGGTATGGCGGCGTCCTTACTAAACGGCGGTTGAGTTGATCGTACATGTGGATGCTAACTCTAGAATCCCGTTGGGGTAGAGGTTGGGATACTGACAGAACGCTAATTTATAAAACCATTACAAGTCATATAGATACAGAATGATTCGACTCCTGGTGCCGCACCATATAAGACGAAGCCCTCACAGCAATGTGAGGGCTTTGTTGTTTCTGGCGTAAGCATCAGTTCCCTCGGTTCACCCACAGCTGTTCACATCGACCGTGATGTCGTTCGTCTCTGCACTCATTTGCGCCCGCTCCCTCAGCTGAGGCCTCATCCCCTATCAATAGCTTTTGGTCCGGCTGAAAAACGACTTTGCCCTACCGAATGATTGATGGAGAATGCGCCACGGCAAGGAACGCTGCACTTGAGCGGCTCGTCATGCACACATTTCATCATTCAATTACCCACGGAGCGGTGCGTGATTAATCGCGACAATTCATTCGACCTGATCAGGCACCTAGCGGCGCTGGCAGTTCTTGTAAGCCACCACTACGTACTTTCCGGCCAGCAAGAACCCATGTTGCAGGGCTACAACTCGTTAGGGGCGATTGCCGTATTGGCATTCTTCGCCATATCCGGCTTCCTCATCACTCAAAGCTTTCTAAATACTCGCAGCTTCTACCACTACATGGAGAAGCGAATCGCGCGAATTTTTCCTGCCTTGATCGCCTGCGCATTTGTGATGGTGTACTTCTGCGGGCCTGCATTCAGCAAAAACGGTGTGGGCTATGCATTCAGCCTGGAGTCGTTGACAGACTTCTTGAAAGTGTCGGCGTTTGGCCGCGCAGACATAGGCGACATCACCCGCACCTTCATATTTAAAGATTCGTTCAACGGAAGCTTGTGGTCGCTGAAAATTGAGTTTGGTTGCTACGTGCTGCTCGCGCTGGCGCTGCTGGTAATGCGCAGGGCAGCCGTACCGCAGATCATCGCACTCGCCTTTTGCATAACCACCTACCTATGCAGCACGTCAGCGCACCCGATGGCGCCGAAGCTACTGGTGTACTCAACCGTCGGGATTGCATTCTTCGTAGGGTCTTCGCTGTATTTCTATCGAGCTGCATTCAGCAGCGTGAAAGCGAAACTATTGATCGGCATTCTGTCGGCGGCACTTGTTCTGGTCTCCCTGAACAGACCGTTGGTTATGGTGTTTGCAAGCATCGGAGTGAGTCTTCTGGTGCTGTCACTTGGGACGTTGTGCAAAGATCGAATCATTAAATCTCGATTCGATATTTCGTATGGGATGTATCTCTACGCCTTCCCCGTGCAGCAACTCATGATCAATACGACGGCGCTGAGTTTCTACGCTTCCATGCTGGCAACCGTGGCAGTTGTCATCGTGCTGGCCAGCCTGTCGTGGCTGTTTATCGAGAAGCCTGCGCTGAACTATGTGCATCGAAAATCCCGGCACCAAGAAAGCGCTACAACAATGGCATAGAGCAGTTTCACGTTGTGATGGTTTGAACTTCGCGGCCTGTTGCCTGGGGATTTCTGGCTTTCGACACGACTGACGCTCGGCTGCGAACTCAACGACCACGCTTGAGAATCCGATTTTGAGGCAGGCGCCAAAAGCGCCACGCCGTCGTTAAATCAACGAAGGTGATAGCTCTCACTCGATAGGGGCGTCTCACCAATAACTGCACTTCAGGCGTCACCTCTTGGTGATGGTAAAGGCGGTGAAGGTGCGAGTCGCCCTGCAATGCTGGGCAATAGGATGTGAATGTGGGGGCCGGGGTGGCGCTATCGCGGGCAAGCCCGGCTCCCACGGGGATCGACGTGGGGCTTTTTTTCAGTGCCCCGCGCTTTGGCCGCCGTCCACGTGCAGGATCTCCCCGGTGACGAACCCGGCGTTCTCCAGGTAGATGATTGCCTGGGCAATATCACTCGCTTCGCCCATGTGCCCGACCGGATGCAGGTTGCCCAATGCCGCGTGGGTTTCTTCACCGTGCATCGGCGTCTTGATGATCCCGGGGCTCACCGCGTTCACGCGAACGCCGCGTTTGGCGTATTCGATCGCCAGGGATTTGGTCGCTGCGCTCAAGCCGCCTTTGGTCAGCGAGGCCAGCACCGACGGCACACCGTCAATGGCGTGGTCCACCAGGCTGGTGGTGATGTTGACGATGTGCCCGGCGCCCTGTTTGAGCATTTCGGTGATCGCCAGCTGGGTGATGTAGAAGAACCCGTTGAGGTTCACGCCCAGCACATTTTTGTAGTCTTCGTGGGTGTAGCGGGTGAAGGGTTTGGCGACGAAGATACCGGCGTTGTTGACCAGGCTGTCGATGCGGCCAAAGCGCGCCACGCCTTCGCGGATTACGCGCTCGGCGGTGGCCGGGTCGGCGATATCGCCGGCCACGGTAAGAATTTCCGGATCCGTCGACGGCATGATCGACCGCGAAGTGGCAACCACACGGTAACCCAGCTGGCGGTAAGCCTCGACCGCAGCAGCGCCAAGGCCCTGGGATGCGCCGGTAATCACAACGACTTTTTTCGAATTGCTCATGATGAAACCTCTGTATGGAAAGTGAGATGGTTCAAGCAGCCACGGCGGACATTTCCCGCAGCATCTGTTCGTAATAACTGACTGATTGCGACCCGCAGACCAGCTGACGACCATTGAGGACCATGGCCGGCACGGCGTTGATGCCGCGCTCGCGGTAGAACGCTTCAAGCTCGCGCACTTCATTGGCGTAGTCGGCAGACGCCAGCACCCTTCGTGCGTCATCAATGTCCAGCCCGGCCTCGGCGGCTAAACGTGCGAGGGTTTCGTGATCGCTGAGGTTCTGACCGTCGGTGAAAAAACCGCGCAACAGCATCTTTTTCAACACGATCTGCCGCCCTAGCGGCAACGCCCACAGCAGCAGCCGATGCGCATCGAAGGTGTTGTAGAAGTGGCTGCGTTTTTCCAGGTCGAAGGTGAAACCGATGGCATCGCCGCGCTCCATCAACATCCTTTTGCCGCTGGCGACGTCTTCAGCGCTGCGCCCGTATTTGCGCATCATGTGGGCGACGGCGTTTTCGCCCTCGGCCGGCATGTCAGGGTTGAGTTCGAAGGGTTTAAAGGTCAGTTCAACCTTAACTTCGCCCGCCAGGTTGGCGATGGCTTGCTCCAACGCAGTAGCGCCCAGGGCGCACCACGGGCAGACCACATCGGAGATGAAGTCGATGGTGACGGGCGTGCTCATGACGGATTTTCCGCGAGCTGTTTACGGTATTGAGTGGTGGTGACGCCGGCGTAGCCCCAGTTATCGGTATCGACTTCTTCGATGACGATGTGGGTCAAGTCGGGTCGTTTGTTGAGCACGCGTTCGAGGGTTTCGGTGAATTCGGCAATGACCTGGGCTTTTTGCTCCGGGGTAACGCCGTCACGGGTAACGCGCAGGCTGACAAAGGGCATGGCAGTGGCTCCAGTGGCCGGCCATCGGGGTGATGGGCGGGCAGGGCTAATTTAGGCGTGCGCCTGGTGGGGATAAAGATGGGCTGGAGTACTTCATTAGTGACGCGGTGTAACGGATGTATTAGGTAATACCTTCAAGTATCGCGCCTGGCGTTTTTTTCGGTATAACCGACAGCTCTGCGCTGGGACCGGACTTCCATGAACGCCCTGAAACTGATCTGTCTGCTCGTCATTTTCCCGCTATTGCTCGCCGCCCTCGGTGTCTGGGAGCGCGAACGTGCTGCCGAGGCATCCACCAGCATCATCGTCTACAGCGCCAAGGTGAACGCCGCTAAACAGCAGTTGCAGGCGCTGGCAGCGCAAGATCCAGCGGCGCTGGTCGACCTGGGCAAAGAGAAAATCAGCGTGCAACTGGCGCTCTCGCGCCTGGATAACGTTGAAGCCGAGCTGCCGACTGCTCATCGCCTAAACCGCGCCCTGCGCGAGCTGGCACCGTGGGTGGTCGGCCTGGGGTTGCTCGCGGCATGCATCGGCCTGGCCGCGCTGGCCGGCACTCAGTGGGCAGGTCAACGCGCGCAGCAGTCGCGGGAGAAATTGCTGCAGGTGTTCTCCCTGGGCAGCCGGCTGTTGCCTTTTGGGCTGGTGAGCCACGTGGTGGCAATGGCCGCGACGTTGGCGTTGGTGCTGATTTATGAAGGCCTGGCGATGTGGCATGTGGGCCGCCTGGGCAGCGGCGAAGTGAAGTTGATGGCGACACTGGGCGTGTTGGCCGCTTTCAGTGTGTATTCAATCTGGTCGCTGCTTAAACAACTGCGCTACATGCTGGGGATGTTCAAGCCCGAACCTCTGCAGATGTTCGGGCAGGCCGTTACACCCCAGCAGGCACCCGAGTTATGGCGCCATGTGCGCGAACTGGCCGGCCAACTGGGTGCATTGGCGCCGGATCATATTGTGGTGAGCCTGGCCCAGGGCTTTTACGTGACCTCCAGCGAAGCCAGTGTAATGCCCGCCGAAACGCGATTGCGCGGGCGCACCTTGCATGTGCCGCTGCTGCACCTGGGCCTGCTGAGCCGTGAAGAAATCGGCGCGGTGATCGGCCACGAACTGGCGCACTTTGTGGGTGAAGACACCGAGTACAGCCTGCATTTTCTGCCGATCTACGACGGCGTCGACCGCAGCCTGCGGGCGCTGCTGGAAACCATGCAGGCCAGCGACCTGATCCAGGGTTGGCTCATGCGCCCTTCGTTCATGTTCGGCCTGTTTTTCATGCAGCGGTTCGATCACGCGGTAAATCACTGGAGCCGAGAACGCGAGTTGCTGGCAGATGCTGCCGGCGCCCGGTTAGTGGGGAATGCGGCGGCGGCCTCGGCGTTGTTGCGAATCTCGGTGCTGCATGCCCACATCGAGCAGGCGTTGCTGACGCTGTGTGACACGGCCACAGAGGATGACTTGCCGGGCGCGGTGCTGACCGCATTGCGCGACACACCCTTGCAGCTGCCGCCCGAAGCGCTGGACATTCACCAACCGCACCCGACCGACTCTCACCCATCAAATGGCGAACGCTTGCAAGCCTTACAAGTGCACGTGGAAGACGCCGTGCACAGCGCCACGCGCGCGGTGGATGTAGCTGCTGCGAATGCGCAAATCGATGCGTGTTTCAGTGCGCCGCTTAGCGTGCGAGTACAACTTTCGCACGACCTGAATGCGCTGGCAGAGACCGAAAACACTGCGCAAACCGAGCTGTTGGAAACCATGGTGACGTCCACTACAGGCGAATGCTCGCTGCATGAAGGCGGCCGGTGGCGCGGCACGCTGATGGCGGTGTTGGCAGTGCCGTTCGTGTTGCTGGGGTTGGCCATCATGAGTCGGCCCTGGCTTTCCCCGGAAAAATTCAAAGGCACCCCGCTATCGGCCGTGGGCGCCGGCGCGGCGATCGGTAGCATCGCGCTGATCTTTTTATGGATGGGCATCCGCCGCTTCAAGCGCGCACCGCGAACCGCGCTGCGCCTGACGCCGGAGCATTTTGTGTTCGCCAACCTGAAACACCCCTTGCCCATCGAACACATTGCCGATGTCAGGCTGCAGTTTGCCCACGGAGTCTGGGTCACGGTAGAACTGACGCCCGAAGCGCCATTACCCGAGCGATGTAAAACCGCATTCGGCGTACCCGGAGCGCGGGTCAACAAGAAGAAACGCCAAGTGCTACTGCAGATGGCCCAACTGTGCATCGATAACCAGAAAATCGAGCCTTACGAAGGGTTGACGATGATGCTCAACTACCTGAATGCCTCGCTCGCCCGCAAAATTTTGCAAAACCGCCAAGACTGAAGTGCAGGCATAAAAAAACCCCGAACCAGTCGGGGTTTTTGATCGCCTGAAATCAGGCGCGACGCCAAATCAATTAGAAAACGTTGATCGGGTAATCGGCGAACAGACGGATTTCGTTACCGCCTACGTTGTAGTTGCTGGCGTTGCTGGAGACGCGCAACCAGGACGCACGAGCGCGCAGGCTCAGGTCTTTGGCTGGGCCGCTCTGAACGATGTATTTGAACTGGTTGAAGATTTCACGCTCGGTGCCACTGCCGCGGTTGGAGCCGTCGTCAATGTTGGTGCCGCGCACGTAAGCAATGTTGTAGGTCAGGCCAGGCACGCCGAAGGCGCTGAAGTCCAGGCCGTAGCCTGCTTGCCAGGAGCGCTCGTCCTTACCGTTGAAGTCGGACCAGTAGGAGTTGGCCAGCAAGATGGTGTTGCCGCCATCGCCGATGCCGCCAGCGTTGCGGTAGCCGCCGTACAGATAACCGGTGTCGCCGGTGCTGCGCTGGTGAGCAACGGTGAAGCTGTGCGGGCCAACAGCCCAAGTAGCGCCCAGGCTCCAGATTTTGTTGTCGCGAGCGTCGGCGTCACCTTGGTTTTCAAGGGCGAAGCTCTTGTCCAGCTTGGTTTTGTAGCCGTTGAAGTCAAAGGTCAACGATTGCTTCTCTGGCAGGGCCAGTACGTAGTTGACGTTGACGTATTGCTTCTTCAGCACGTCTTGCATGTCGGAGGCGTACAGCGCGGCCGACAGGCTTTCGGTGAATTTGTAGCTACCACCGATGTAATCAATGCTTTTCAGGCGACCGCTGTCGGTGCCTTCGGCGCTCTTGCGCGCTTCCTTGGTGAAGTGACCAGCGTCCAGTTGCAGGCCGGCGATCTCTTTGGAAACGATCGAGGTACCTGTGTAGGTTTCCGACAACAGGCGGGAGTTGTCGTACTGCAGAACAGGGACTGCCGGGAACTGATCACCGTACTTCAGCACAGTGTTGGAAACCCGGAATTTGACGGCTGCGCCGCCCTTGGCCAGATCGTCGGCAGGTGCGCCGTTACGTGTCGTGCCATCCGCGCGCGTGGTGGCTGCGCCTTCTTTAAAGAAGTCGATACCGCCCGCGCCTGCGCGGCCTCGGCCACCATCCAGGCGAATGGCGTATTGGCCGATCACGTCAACACCCACACCGACGGTGCCTTGGGTGAAGCCGGATTCAAATTTACCGATGAAGCCCTGGCCCCACTCGGCTTTGTCTTGCTTGCCGTTTTTGTAGTCACGGCTGATGTAGGCGTTACGTGCTGCGATGTTCAGGTGGCTGTCGTCAACAAAACCCTTGGATTGCTCCTGGTCGTTTGCCATTGCCTGAGTAGCGCTCAAAATCCCCAGAGCGATCAGACCCATCCGTTGCTTCAACATTTCTTATATTCCTTATTACTGGTTGAGTACGCGCTGTGACACCAGGCTCCGTGTCGCTTTTCTGGTGTCGACTTTTTCCGGAAAAAACAAAGCCCGCGGACGACTGAACTGCCGCGGGCCTTTTTTTTTTATTGGATAAGTCATGGCGGTTAGCCACAGGCGTTGGGCGCAATCCTATGCGCGCGTTGAACTATGTGTCAATTTCGTGAATCGTCTGTATTTAGGCGAAATAATTCTAAGCAACGGCCTACAGCGCTTGTGTGAAAGCCAGAAAATCGCTTAAAGCCGCTAAAAAAACACATCAAGTAACACTTTCCAAAGCCTACATTTTTGGGAATGCATAACGTGCGCAAATGCAAAGCATTACCATTAACGCGTACATTCCTTCCCGAACTTTTTTGGATAGATTCCTCCATGCCAGTCTCTCGCCTGACGCCCGTTACCCTTGGGCTTTCTGCTCTGCTGTCTGCTGGTTTTGCCTGCGCCACCACGATTTTGCCGCAAACCTCGATCAGCACCGAAGTTGACGAAGACGACCCACGCGTCAAAGAGACCCACACCGCCACCCGCACTGCCACGTCAGTGCGTTATGTGCCGCAGGCCATCGATTCGGTAAAAACCGAAACCCTGCGCGCCTACGGCACCAACGATCTGGGCCAGGCGTTAAGCGGCATTCCCAACGTAAGCAGCGGCGCCGACACGCGCTTCGACAGCCTGCGCATTCGTGGTTTCGACGCAAGCAACGACTTCTACCTGGACGGCATTCGCGACGACAGCCAATACGTGCGCGACCTGCATAACATCGAACGCATTGAGGTGCTCAAAGGCCCGGCAGCCGTGCTGTACGGGCGCGGCGGTCAGGGCGGGATCGTCAACCGCGTGAGCAAATTGCCCACCGCGGGTCACCCCTCCAGCATCGAAGCCCAGGGCGGCAGCCATGATTTGCGCAGCCTGTATGCCGACCTCAGCACCGACCCCACAGACGACATCAGCCTGCGTCTGAACATGGGCAACCAGGACAACAACAGTTTTCGCGATGGCGTCAGTGGCAATCGCCAGCTGTTTGCGCCATCGATTAGCTGGCAACTGACGCCCGACCTCAATTGGTTGGTGCAATACGAATACAGCCGCTACAACCGCACGCCGGACCGCGGTATTCCCGGAGTCAACGGGCGCCCGGCAGACGTGAGCCGCAGCGCCACCTATTTTGATAGCCGCGATTACATCGACGACAAGTCTCAGTCGCTGCGCTCCAGGCTCGCTTATGAACTCAACGCCAACTGGCAACTGCGCCACACCTTGGGCGTGTTCAAGCTCGACAGCGATTTCGACAACACCTACCAGACCGGCTACGACCCGAAAACCAACAAGGTCACGCGCCAGCGCTGGCAGCAGGATTTGACCACCCGCAATGTATTCAACAACCTCGAGCTGGAAGGCGCTTTCGACACCTTCGGCCTGGAGCACCGCCTGCTCACCGGCCTGGAGCTGGGCAGCCAGCGCCGCGACCCGAAACTGTATACCGCCACCGCCGTCAATCGTGGCGGCCAAGCCGTGCCGAGCCTGGATCTCAACCAGCCCAACCGCCACCTGAGCCACAACGGGCCGATGAGTCTTTCAAGTTACAACCACACCGAAGTCGAAAGTCGCGCCGTGTACGTGCAGGACCAACTGCGCCTCAACGATCAATGGCAACTGCTGGCTGGCCTGCGCTATGACCATTTCGAAGTGGACACCACCAGCAAGGTGCTCAACACCCGGCAAGCTGTCGATAGCCGCAGCACCAGCCCGCGCGTCGGCCTGGTATGGACGCCGCTGGAACATCACTCGTTTTATGCCTCGTGGAGCAAAACCTTCTCCCCCGCGGGCGGTGGCCTGATCGGTATCACGCCCAATGCCGCTGGCAGCGTCAACGACCTGAGCCCTGAACTGACCAAACAGAAGGAAATCGGCGTGAAGAGTGATTGGCTCGATGACCGCCTGAGCACCACCCTCGCCGTGTACGAGCTTGAGCTTTATAACCGCCGCACCAGCGACCCGCTCGACCGCACCATCACCCTGCTCACAGGCATGCAACGCTCGCGCGGCGTGGAACTGACGGCCACCGGCAAGCTCGTCGGCAATTGGTATGTGCGTGGTGGCATCGGCCTGCAGGATGCCAAGGTCGAGAAGGACAATAATGGCTTTGAAGGCAAGCGCATCAGCGATGTGGCCAAGCGCAATGGCAGCTTGTTTATCACCTGGAAACCCGAGATGGGCTGGTACGCCGAAACCGGTCTGACCCTGGTGGGTGACCGTTACGCCGACAACCTCAACACCGTGGCGCTACCAGGTTATGGGCGATGGGACGCGTTGGCCGGGTTCCGCCAGAAGGAATGGGACGTACGCGCGGCGCTGAACAATATTGCCGATAAAAACTATTACGCTTCGGCCACCAGTGCGGCGCAGATCCAGCCGGGCGAGCCACGTAGCCTGGTTGTAACGGGCACCTACAGTTTCTAAAACCTCACACCCTGATGTGCGAGCGGGCTTGGCTGCGATGCCATCGCAGGCAAGCCCGCTGCCATCACTGATCTCAGTGCTGGTCAGTTTTTCAACAATTCACACAACGCGCGCACTTCATCCTCACTGAACAGCCCCGCCGGGTAACGTTCACTCATCACGCGGCGCAGGTCAGCTTGCCTGACCCGTCGCGAGCCGTTTGCCTTCAACCAGAGCGCCAACGCACGGATCGCATCACCGTTGACCCGCGTGGGGTGGAACGGGCGCGTGTAGATCAGGTTGATATCGGCATTCATTTCAGCGCTCTCTCCTACTGCGTGAGCGGCTAACTTACTCAAGGTTTGTGACAGAACTGCGCAGTCATCGCCTTGAGTCACTGTGACGACATCGATACAAGAGCTATGCCAATGTCCCGTATTTACAGGCATTCGGACACAAAAAAGCCCGCGGCCGTGCAGGGCCGCGGGCTTGCTATTAGCGCTACGAACGGGTAGCGCCGGGCTGTTGCTCAGACGCTGTTACAACTGCACTCAGTTTTTGTGCGGCGCCGGTTGTTGTTGGGTCAGGCAATGGATATTGCCGCCACCCAGTAACAGTTCGCGCCCCGGCACCATCACCACTTCGTGCTGCGGGAACAGGCTCTGCAGAATCCCCTTGGCCTGACTGTCCAACGGGTCGTCGAAGCTTGGCGCGATGATGCCGCCGTTGACGATCAGGAAGTTCACGTAGGAACCGGCCAACCGCACGCTTGGGTTACGTTCCTGGCTACCGTCCACCGGGTCGACGCCCGCGCACTCTTCTTCGGTGGCATACAGCGGCCCCGGGATCGGCATTTTGTGCACTATGAATGCGCGCCCGTGGGCGTCGGTGCTGCTTTGCAGCACGTCCATGGCAGCGTGGCAACGCGCGTAGTTCGGGTCTTGCGGGTCGTCGGTCCACGCCAGCAGCACTTCGCCTGGGCGCACATAGCAGCAGAAGTTATCCACATGACCATCGGTTTCGTCATTGAACAGCCCGTCCGGCAACCAGATGATCTTATCCACAGCCAGATTGGCGCTGAGCACCGCTTCGATGGCCGCGCGATCCAGGTGCGGATTGCGGTTGCGGTTTAACAGGCATTCTTCGGTGGTGATCAACGTGCCTTCGCCGTCCACATGGATCGAGCCACCTTCCAGCACGAAGCCTTCGGTGCGGTAGCGCGGCGCACGTTCGATCTCGAGAACCTTGCCGCCTACCTGCGAATCGCGGTTCCACGGCGCGTACAGGCCGCCATCGAAACCGCCCCAAGCATTGAAATCCCAGTTCACGCCGCGCACTTCGCCGCTGTTGTTGATCACGAAGGTTGGGCCGGTGTCGCGCACCCAAGCGTCATCGCTGGACATTTCCACCACGCGGATGTTCGGCACGTCCAACCGCGCGCGCGCGTTTTCGTATTGCCCGGCCGAGACGCCCACCGTCACCGGCTCAAAGCGTGCGATGGCCTTGGCCACCGCCACGTGCGCAGCCTGCGCGGGCTTACCCCCCAGGCGCCAGTTGTCCGGCCGCTCAGGCCAGATCATCCAGGTTTGAGTCTGTGGTGCCCATTCGGCGGGCATGTAGAAGCCATCGGCGCGAGGTGTGCTGTGCAGGGTGGTCATGGCGTTCAGGGCTCCGAATGGGGTGAAAGACCGACTTTATAACGGATAAAAATCGGCTTTAAAAGGTAAAAAAGATGACAATCACAAAACATCACGGCAAATAACCGATAACAATCGACTATTACAACTGCTCATCCAGCACCTTCGACAACATGTCGACGAAGAAGTCCACGCTGCGTTTGGACGTGACCATCGGCGGCTTGATCTTGAGGATATTGAGGTGGTCACCCGTAGGCTGCATGAAAATACCCAGTTCCCGTAACCGGTCACACAGTAACGCCGTTTCTTCGGTGGCCGGTTCAAGCGTATGGCGATCACGCACCAACTCCAGCCCCAGATAGAAGCCGGAGCCATGAACAGCGCCGACCAGTGGGTGACGATCGATCAACTGCTCCAAGCGCGCCTTGAAATGCCCGCCCACCACCTGGGCGTTTTCCCACAGCTTTTCTTCCTGCATCACGTCCAGCACGGCCATGCCGATCTGACAGCTGACCGGGCTGCCCCCCGACGACGAGAAGAAATACCCTTCGGCCTCCAACGCCTCGGCGATTTCGCGCCGGGTGATCACCGCGCCCAACGGCTGGCCGTTCCCCATGCCCTTGGCCATGGTGATGATGTCCGGCACCACGCCCTGCTCTTCAAAGCCCCAGAAAAAGTGGCCCATGCGCCCATACCCCACCTGCACCTCATCGGCGATGCACACGCCGCCCTGGGCGCGCACCCGCGCGTACACCTGCTGCAAATAACCCGGCGGCAGTGAAATGCCCCCCGCATTGCCGTAGACCGGCTCGCATATGAACCCTGCCAACTGGCGGTTACTCGCGGCGATTTTCGCCAGGTTGTGGTCCACGCTTCGCACGTAATCCGGCGCACTGTCCTGCCCACGGAACTCGCCGCGGTAGGTGTTCGGCGCGGTCACCGGGTGCACCCAGTCCGGGCGGCTGCTCAATGCCTGCGGGTTGTCGGCAATCGAGGTCGACACCGCATCCGCCGCCACCGACCAGCCGTGGTACGCCTCCAGCACGCTGAGCATGTCGCGCCCGCCGCTGTAGGCCCAGGCCAGGCGGATCGCCAGGTCATTGGCCTCGGTGCCGCTGTTGACCAGAAACACCCGGTCCATGCCCTCTGGCGCCAATGCCAGCAAACGCTCGGAAAACTCGGCAATCGCCGCATAGTGAAAGCGCGAGTTGGTGTTGAGCAGCGACCATTGCCGCGCCGCCACCGCCGCCATGCGCGGGTGGCCATGGCCCAGCACAGCGACATTGTTGAGCATGTCCAGGTAGGAACGGCCCTGCATGTCGATCAGGTGGTTGCGCCAGCCACGCTCGATGCGCGGTGGGTCGACGTAATAGTGCTTCTGCGAGCGAGCGAAACTGGCATCCCGACGCGCCAGCAGAGCTTCGGCGTCCAGCTCCGGCTCGGCATCACAGGCCAGCCCCAGCAACGCAGCCGGCGACGGGCAGAGGGCTTGCCACGCCGGCGCCCTGGACGGCGTGCAGAACAACGGCGGTTCGAGCTCGGCACGGCATAACTGTACGGTGAGCGGGGCGTGCACCTCACCGAGCAGTTGCCCCTTCACCACCACCGAACCCGGTTTCAACGCGGTTTTCGCGCCGCCTATGCGCAGGCTCAGTTGAGCGTCATGCAAGCACAGCAGACCGTCGTCGCCTTGGCGCAACGTACCGCCAAAGGGCGCTTCCAATACGGTGCCATGAGGCAGATGCAACTCCACGTGAAGCGGGAAAGTCTGCGGCTCGACGGCACTGTCGGCACGCGTTCGCGACAACCGATATTGCCCATACCGACTGGCCGCCAGCCCATGCACGGTCGCCGCTTCATCCAATAACCGGTGGTCTATGCCGGGCAACTCCCAATTGCCGGCCTCGAAATGCGGGCTGAGTACACCCAGGTCGATCAGCGCGAACTCACGCCCTACCAGGCCCGGCAGCAACGGTGCAAAGTCTTGGCCGGCCATCGGCGGCAACGCTTGTGCGACACAGCTCAGGATCGCCGCCTCCATCAGCGCAAACGGCACCGAGGTCGCCACATGAAAAATTTCCCACTCGTGCTCGGCATTTTTCAGCAGGTAAGTGTTGTCAGGATCAAGGCGTTGCTGCTGTTCGCTGCTGAGCACCAGCACCGCCGCGCGCGCCACAATCAGCGGCCACAACGCCTGTAACTCCTCGCGTAGCAATGGCGTCACCGCGTGGCAGGCCTGGACCGCCGGCAGGATGGCAAATGGGTCTCCATCGGCATGGTGCAACAGCGCCGCGCAAGTCACCGACAGGTCGGCAATGCGCCAGGTGTGCACCAGGTCGCCGAAATCAATCACGCCCTGGACCTGCCAATGCCGCTGGGCGTCGCGCTGCCAAACGACGTTGTCATCGGTGATGTCCAGGTGCACGGCTTGCCACGGCAGGTGATCGGCCAAAGGCTGAAGGCGCGTGTGTGCGTGGTTGGCCGCGCGCTCGATGGCGTCGCGGTGCGGCAGGTTATTCAGGTTGGCCAGCAGGTGCGTGATCAGTGCATGGGCGTGGCGCGGGTCCCACTGCAACGTGCGGTCCAGGCCCGGGTGCTCGAAATGCTCAAGTGCGCGGCTGACCTGTCCACACAGCTCACCAAAGCCTGCGATCACGTCACGGCCCAGGTGCGGCAGATGCGTCAGGGGCTGGCCGTCGATATAGTCCAGCAGCCGCAGGTGCACGGTTTGCCCGCCCACCGTGACGCTCAGCACGTCTTCCCCGGTCAGTGCGCGGTTCACCTTGGGCACGCGCACGTGCGCTTGCAGGTCATTGAGGGCGGCGTGCTGGGCCTGCAGTTCAATGGTGGCGTAGTCGCCCCGGCAGATCTTCAGAACGAAGCGGCCACGCTCGCTGTCAACTCGGTAATTGAGGTCTTGTTGGCTGCCCAGCGACTGCAACGCGCCCGTCAAACCGTAATGTTGCTCGAGCAATTGCGCGGCTTGATCGGCGCTTATTTGTGGGCAAGGCAAACTGGCACGATGGATCAACGTGGCGAGCAACATGGTGGCGACCTCTGCTTTTTCAGGCGCTTATATCGCCATTGTTCGGGGCTGTTAATCAACCCCTCATGCATACCGGGCTTGTGCCGTCCCGATTCACAACTCAAGCTATGCCAACTTCGCCAAGTCTTCGTCTAAGGAAAAGGCCCTCGACATGCGTATTCTCATCACCGGCGGTGCCGGTTTTATCGGTTCCGCCCTGGTTCGTCACCTGATTCAAAACACCGAGCACGACGTGCTCAACCTGGACAAACTCACCTACGCCGGCAACCTGGAATCGCTGACCAGCATTGCGTCCAATAGCCGCTATGAGTTCGTGCAGGCCGATATCATCGACCAGGCTGCGGTCAGCGCCGTGATTGCGCGCTTTAAGCCTGAGGCAATCATGCACCTGGCAGCCGAGTCGCATGTCGACCGCTCCATTGATGGCCCGTCGGATTTCATCCAGACCAACATCGTCGGCACTTACAGCCTGCTGGAAGCCACTCGCGCTTACTGGCAAACGCTGGAAGAGCCGGCCAAGAGCGCGTTTCGCTTTCACCACATCTCCACCGATGAGGTTTATGGCGACCTGCACGGCGTGGACGACCTGTTCACTGAAACCACGCCTTACGCGCCAAGCTCGCCGTACTCGGCCAGCAAGGCGGCGTCCGACCACCTGGTCCGCGCGTGGCAGCGCACTTACGGCCTGCCGGTGCTGCTGACCAACTGCTCGAACAACTACGGGCCGTTCCACTTCCCCGAAAAACTGATCCCGCTGGTCATCCTCAACGCCCTCGCCGGCAAGCAACTGCCGGTCTACGGTGATGGCCTGCAAGTGCGCGATTGGCTGTTCGTCGAAGATCACGCTCGCGCGCTGTTGAAAGTGGTTACCGAAGGTGTGGTCGGCGAGACCTACAATATCGGCGGCCACAACGAACAGAAGAATATCGACGTGGTACGCGGCATTTGTGGCCTACTCGAAGAACTGGCACCCAATCGCCCGGCGGGCGTGGAAAAATTCACCGACCTGATCACTTTCGTCAAGGATCGCCCGGGCCACGATCAGCGCTACGCGATCGATGCCAGCAAGATCGAGCACGACCTGGGTTGGGTGCCCGAAGAAACCTTCGAAACCGGCCTGCGCAAAACGGTGCAGTGGTACCTCGATAACCTCGACTGGTGCCGCCGCGTCCAGGACGGCAGCTATCAGGGTGAGCGCCTGGGTAACACCGAGCCAAAAGACCTGATCGCATAACAACAGCATCACGCACCACAGCTAGGCATAATGCGCCTGTCCCCACAGGCGCATGATTCCCATGACTCCACCCCTTCCGCGAAGACCCCGCTGGCGCAGCCTCGCCCTGTTGGCGTTGTGCCTGGCACCGCTGCTGTGGCCGCTGGAACACCTGGCCGAGCGCTATTACCGCAGCGAACTGGCCGGTCAAAACCGCCAGACCCTCGACCTCTACGTCGCCAACCTGCTCGGCACCCTGCACCGCTATGAAGTGCTGCCCCAGATTCTGGGGGACTTGCCGGCCCTGCGCACCGCGCTGGATGCGCCCGATGTCAGCACCAACCTGGTCAACGCCAACCTGTTGCTCAAGAACGTCGCCGCCCAGGCCGGGGTAGAAGTGATGTACCTGATGGACACCACCGGCAAAACGCTCGCCGCCTCCAATTGGGACAAGCAGGACAGCTTTGTCGGGCGCAATTTCTCGTTTCGCCCCTATTTCAGCGAAGCCATGGCCGGGCGCCTGGGCCGGTTTTTCGGCCTGGGCACCACGTCGGCCAAACGCGGCTACTTCTTCGCCGCCGCCGTGCGCGATGGCGACACGATCATCGGTGTGCTGGTGGTCAAGGTTGACCTGGACCATACCGAAAGCCTGTGGGGCAAAACCCCGGAACAACTGCTGGTGACGGACCACAACGGCGTGGTGATCCTTACATCGCGCCCGCAATGGCGATTCCGTGCGACACGGCCGCTGACCGCCGAAGAGCGCCAAGCCATCATCGCGATCCAGCCCTACCCGACGCGCGACCCCCAGCCGCTGGCCTTGAGTACGACGGCATGGCTGCGCCAATCCTCAGCCATTGCCGAAACCGGCTGGACGGTGGAAATTCTGGCGCCGCGCTCGCTGATCAATCGCCCGGTGCGCACGGTGGTAGCGGTCGGCGGCGCCACGTTGCTGGTACTGATGCTGCTGCTGGGCTTGATGATGCAGCGCCGTCGCCATTATCTGGAACGCATCGCGTTTGAAGCCAAGGCGCGCCGCGAACTGGAAGCCCGCGTGATCGAGCGCACCAGCGACCTTGAAGGCCTCAACCGGCGCCTGAAACAGGAAGTGCTTGAGCGCGAACACGCCCAGCAGGAACTGGTTCGCGCCCAGGACGACCTGGTGCAAGCCGGCAAACTGTCAGCGTTGGGGACCATGTCGGCGAGCATCAGCCACGAACTCAATCAACCGCTCGCGGCGATTCGCAGCTACGCAGAAAACGCCGAGATCCTGCTCGACCACGAGCGCACCAATGACGCTCGCGGCAACCTCAAACTGATCAGCGAACTGACCGGGCGCATGGCCTCGATCATCGCGCATCTGCGCGCGTTCGCCCGACGCGACCGCCACGCACCGGAAAGCGTGGCCCTGCAACCGGCGCTGGACGATGCACTGGCGTTGCTGGCCAAGCGGCGACGGTCGATGGAAGTGGAGCTGATCCGCGATTTGCCAGAAGCAACCCTGTGGGTACAAGCCGGCGAAACGCGTCTGCGCCAGGTACTCGGCAACTTGCTGGCCAACGCCCTCGATGCTCTCACCGAAAAAGGCCCGCCGCGCAAACTCTGGTTGAGTGCCCAAACCACCGAACAGGGCGTCAACCTGTACATTCGCGACAACGGTCCAGGCTTTTGCATGGAAGCCCTGGGCCGCGCCAGCGAGCCGTTCTACACCACCAAGACGCGCACCCAGGGCCTTGGGCTGGGGCTGGCAATTTGTGACACGTTGATGCGTGCCTTTGGTGGCGAATTGCTGTTTGCCAACCACAAGGAAGGCGGCGCGCTGTTAACCTTGAAATTGCGTGCCGGCTCGCCGGGCGTCAGTCTGCAACCGTCCGAGGACCGCAGTGTATGAGTATCGATAACCAGATTCAGGTGGTGTTGATCGACGACGATCCACACCTGCGTCAGGCCCTGTGCCAGACCCTGGACCTGGCCGGGCTGAACGTCCTGACCCTGGGCGAAGCCACCGGCCTCACTGCGCGCCTGTCGCGGGACTGGCCGGGCGTGGTGGTCAGCGACATCCGCATGCCCGGCATGGACGGCCTGGAGTTGCTCGCCGAACTGCACGGCCAGGACCCGGAATTGCCGGTGCTGTTGATCACTGGCCACGGCGACGTGCCGCTGGCGGTGCAAGCCATGCGAGCCGGCGCTTATGATTTCCTTGAAAAACCCTTCGCCAGCGATGCCCTGCTCGACAGCGTGCGTCGCGCCCTGGCCCTGCGCCGTCTGGTGCTGGACAACCGCAGCCTGCGCCTGGCCCTCAGTGACCGTCAGCAATTGAGCACGCGCCTGGTCGGGCATTCGCCGCAAATGCTGCGCCTGCGCGAGCAGATCGGCGCCCTGGCCGCGACCCGCGCCGACGTGCTGATCCTCGGCGAAACCGGCGCCGGCAAAGAGGTGGTGGCGCGCGCGCTGCACGACCTGTCCAGCCGACGCAGCGGGCCGTTTGTGGCGATCAACGCCGGCGCACTGGCCGAATCAGTGGTCGAGAGCGAGCTGTTCGGCCATGAGCCGGGAGCGTTTACCGGCGCGCAGAAACGCCGTATCGGCAAATTCGAGTTCGCCAATGGCGGCACGCTGTTTCTCGATGAAATCGAAAGCATGAGCCTGGACGTTCAGGTCAAGCTGTTGCGCCTGTTGCAGGAGCGCGTGGTGGAACGCCTGGGGGGCAATCAACTGATCCCGCTGGATATCCGCATCATCGCTGCCACCAAGGAAGACCTGCGCCAGGCTGCCGATCAGGGTCGCTTCCGCGCCGACTTGTATTACCGCCTCAATGTTGCACCGCTGCGCATTCCACCGTTGCGCGAGCGCGGCGAGGATGCCTTGATGCTGTTTCAACACTTCGCCGACGAGGCCAGCAGCCGTCACGGCCTGCCGCTTAACGAGCTGCAACCAGGCCAACGCGCGCTGCTGCTGCGTCATAGCTGGCCCGGCAATGTGCGCGAACTGCAGAACGCGGCAGAACGCTTTGCCCTGGGGCTCGAACTGGCACTGGACGCCACGGCGGACAACCCTGCCGCTGGCATCCTGACTTCTACGCCCGGCGGCCTGAGCGAACAGGTCGAGCAGTTCGAAAAAAGCCTGATCGCCGCCGAGCTGACCCGCCCCCACAGCTCGGTGCGCAGCCTCGCCGAAGCCTTGGGCATACCGCGCAAAACCCTGCACGACAAACTGCGCAAGCACGGCCTGAACTTCGCCGACAGCGCCAACCACAGCGCCGACGACGAATGACCCTGCCCACTCGCCAAGAGGCCGCCATGAGCCGCGACAGCCGTTACCTGGAATCCATCCTTCACCACGACATCCCGCTTACCCGGGAAATGGGCCTCAAGGTGCTTGACTGGCAACACGGCCAGTTGCAGCTGCACCTGCCCTTGCAAGCCAATATCAACCACAAGAGCACCATGTTTGGCGGCAGCCTGTATTGCGGCGCCGTGCTGGCGGGCTGGGGTTGGCTGCACCTGCAATTGCGCGAAGCAGGCATAGAAGACGGGCATATCGTGATTCAGGAAGGGCAGATCAGCTATCCGCTGCCAGTCACACGGGATGCGACGGTGGTGTGTCGAGCGCCGGAGGAGAAGGTGTGGAAGCGTTTTGTGGCGACGTATAACCGTTATGGTCGCGCGCGGCTGACGCTGGAGACGTGGATTGTGAATGAGGGGAGTGAGGAGCGCGCGGTGGCGTTTACTGGCCAGTACGTCTTGCACCGTTAACCGCCAAACCCCAAAAAAATATGAGCGCTGGATTGCCACGGTGTTTACACAACTTGCGAATGGTGACCCCATCCCCCGTGGCGAGCGGGCTTGCCCCGCGTTGGGCTGCGAAGCAGCCCTAAAACCTGAAACGGCGGTCGGTCAGCAGAGCGCGGTGTTCTTAGTGGGGCCGCTTCGCAGCGCAACGCGGGGCCAGCCCGCTCGCCACGAAAGCTCGTCTGTTACCTATTTTGCGTTTATCGGAAGGTCTGTTGAGGCGCCGCGATAGCGGCCTGACCGTCACAGCGTGAGTGGCTGCTCTACCGTAATCGCAGGCAAGCCAGCTCCCACATTGAATCTAGGCCAGGCTCAGGATCTCGCCAGGGTCAGCAAGCGCTCGCGCCATGCGGCCTTGGCCGGCAGCGCCAAAAAAAACGGGTTCAGCAGCGATTCCCGCGCCGGATAGCTGAACGGCTTACCACTCAACTCCAACACCTCGCCGCCCGCGCCTTCCAACACGCCTTGGGCCGCTGCGGTGTCCCACTGCGACGTCGGCGCCAAACGTGGATAGCAATCGGCACTGCCTTCGGCTAACAGACAGAATTTCAGCGAGCTGCCGATATTCGCCAGCTTCAACGCTCCCAGGCCTTCGCTCAAGCCGTGTAGCAGGCGCTCCTGTTCAGGGCTGCTGTGGCGACGGCTGGCAACCACGGTGAAGGCTTCACCCGCTGCCGGCGCCTGGCGTACCTGAATCTGCTTGGGTGCCTCGTTCACATCAGAGCGCCACGCCCCCAGCCCCGCGCCTCCGAAGTAGCAACGACCACTGGTCGGCATCGATACCACGCCAAACACCACGCGGCCTTGTTCGATCAAGGCGATATTGACGGTGAATTCTTCGCTGCCAGAGATAAATTCCTTGGTGCCATCCAGCGGGTCAACCAGCCACCAGCGCTGCCAGCCCGCACGCACACTCTGGTCGATATCCGCGTCTTCTTCGGACAACACCGGAATGCTCGGGTCGAGCGCGGTAAGGCCGGCGAGAATCAGATGGTGAGCGGCCAGGTCCGCTGCCGTCACCGGCGAGTCATCCGACTTGGAAGTAACCTCCACGTCGGCGCGCCAATACGGCAGGATCACTTCACCCGCCTGACGGGCCAGCTCAATCACAGGGGCAATAAACGGGTGACCTAAAAACAGTTCGCTCATGCGATAAACGCTCCACGCTGGGTCAACAGGTCTCGTACCAGATACAGCGCCGCCAGGGCGCGCCCCTCGCTGAACTGCTCGTTTTGCGCAAGCTGCGACAGCTCGCGCAGGTTAACCCGATCAACCCGCATCGGCTCAGGCTCATCGCCCTCCAGGCGCTCTTCGTACAGATCGGTGGCCAACACCACCTGAATTTTCTGGCTCATGTAGCCGGGCGACAACGACAGCTCGGTAATGTGCTCCAACTGACGCGCGCCATAACCGGCCTCTTCCTTGAGTTCACGGTTGGCCGCCGCCAGCACGTCTTCGCCGGGTTCGATCAGCCCCTTGGGCAACGACACCTCATATTCATCGGTGCCGCCGCAGTACTCCTCCACCAGCAACGCATGATCGTCGTCAATCATCGCCACGATCATCACCGCGCCGTAGCCGGCACCGCGGCCTACCAGGCGCTCGTAGGTCCGTTCAACGCCATTGGAAAAGCGCAATTGCACTTCCTCCACGCGGAACAAACGGCTACTGGCGACTATTTCGCGGGCGAGGACGGTGGGTTTCTGGCGCATAAGCGGCTCCTTGGCGTGATCGGGTTACTATACCGTGGCTTTTCCGATTGTCTGTGTCGGATATCTTTACTTACATGAGAACGCCCCATGCCCTCTTTGCCCTGGCACGCCATCGATACCGTCCTGCTGGACATGGACGGCACCTTGCTCGACCTGCATTTCGACAACCATTTCTGGATGGAGCACCTACCCCAACGCTACGCCGAGCTGCACGGCGTAAGCCGGGCCATGGCCGATAGGGAACTGCAGCCACTGTTCGAGCGTAACGCGGGACAGTTGCAATGGTATTGCCTGGACTTCTGGAGCACGGAACTGAATATTCCGGTGCGCGAACTCAAGCTGGAAACGGCCCACCTGATTGCCCTGCGCCCGGACGCGGATACCTTTCTGGCGGCGATCAAGCAGGCCGGCAAGCGCGTGATTCTGATCACCAACGCTCATCGTGACTCGCTGTCCTTGAAGTTGGAACGCATTGAACTGGCGCCGTATTTCGAGCGGTTGATCAGCTCCCATGACTATGGTTTTGCCAAGGAGAACCCGCAATTCTGGGATGCCCTGCAAGCGGACATCCAGTTCGACCCGGCGCGCAGCCTGTTTATTGATGACACCTTGCCGATCCTGCGCAGTGCCCGGGATTTTGGCGTGGGGCATCTGCTGGCAGTGAAAGAACCGGACAGCAAGAAGGGGCCAAAGGACACGGCAGAGTTTGCGGCGGTGGGGGATTACCGGGATCTGATCGCCGGGCTCTAATCAAAAGTGGGAGCGGGCTTGTGTGAGCGCCGGGCTTGCCCGCGATATAGGCACCTCGGTGTATCAATGACACCGAGGTGATGCTATCGCAGGCAAGCCAGCTCCCACACAAGCCGGCTCCCACCGTTGGGCCAGCGTATTACTCAGGAATGCGCAGTGTCTGCCCTGGGTAAATTTTGTCCACATCTTTGAGCAACGGCTTGTTGGCCTCAAAGATCTTTTGGTACTGGTTGGCGTTGCCGTACACCGCCAGGGAAATCGCGCTCAGCGTGTCGCCCTTTTTCACGACGACGAAACGGGCCGCTGTCACAGCCGGGCCGGTCACGGTGATCTGGTCTTCTACACTGCCAACACCTGCGATGTTGCCTGCAGCCAGGATGATTTTTTCTTTTTCTTCCTGAGAGGCAACTTCACCCTTCACGGTGACCTTGTCGCCATCAACGGTTGCGGTGATATTCGGGTTTCCGAGCCCGACATCGCTGATGTGCTTTTTCAACTCATCACTTGCGTTGGCGTTACCCGGCGTCAACAGGTCAATAAGTTTCTCGCCTGCTTCTTTAACAAAGCTAAAAATACTCATGGTGCGCTCTCCTTGGGTTTTTAAGTTCCAGATGCCAAAGACTAGACCAGTCCTGCTGCCTTGGGTTCCAGGCCGACCAAAGACCCAAACGCGCTAGAATCCCCCGCCATTGGAATAAGCCCGGAGCGAAGATGGACATCAAACAGCTGAAATTCCTCATCGCCCTCGACGAGACGCGCCACTTCGGTCAGGCGGCCGCGCGCTGCCATATCACCCAGCCGACCCTGTCGATGCGCTTGCGTAACCTGGAAGAAGAGCTGGACTTGCCGCTGGTCAATCGCGGCCAGCGCTTTGAAGGCTTTACCGCGCCGGGCGAGCGCGTGCTGGCGTGGGCGCGCACGGTGCTGGCGGCCTATGACGGCTTGCAGGCCGAAGCAGCGGCCTGTCGCGGCAATTTGGTCGGGACCTTGCGCCTGGGTGTGGTGCCGTTGTCGAGCTTCGATCCCTTGGCCTTGCAGCAACTGCATAAAGCGCATCCGAGCCTGCGCTTTGAACTGTCGGCATTGAGCTCCGAGCAAGTCCTCGAACAGCTGGCGAGCAACCGCCTGGACCTCGGCATGTCCTATCTGGAGCGCCTGGATAACGAGCGCTTCGACTCGCTGGCCTTGCGAAACCCGCATGGGTCTGCTCTACGACCAGCGTTTTTTCAGCTTCGGCGACAAGCCGTTGAGCTGGGAAGCGCTGATCGAACTGCCGCTGGGCATGCTCACCAGCGGCATGCATTTCCGTCAGTCCATCGACCACAATTTCCACAGCCGCGGGCTCAACCCGCAACCGCTGCTGCAAACCGATGCGGTGCATCAATTGTTACAAGCCGTGCACGGCGGCCTGTGCTGCGCGGTAATGCCATTGGACGGCGGCCTGGATGCACTGACTGAGCACCTGCGCCTGCAACCCATTGAAGACGCTCACACATTGGCTCGCCTTGGGCTGATCATGCGTCGCAGCGCACCGCGTTCGGCATTGGCGGAATCCTGTTTCACGCTGTTTCAAAAATCGCAACAAGAGCCTTGATCGACGCCATCTATCAATAGATCAGTACTGGCGATTAGACGCGACCCTTTGTCGCGCCTAGTCTAAACACTGATCAATCCGCCGGTGGTACTGCCACATGAACGCCAAGCGCCCGGTCTGCGCGGCGCCCGCCCTCGAAATACCCGCGCCCGCCTCCAGCCAGAGCTACCAGTTTTACAACCTCGAACACACAGAATTCGCCAGCACAGCGTTGGCGGAAGAAGTGGCGTTGGCGATTGCCTATAACGACATCAGCCAGGCGGTCATGTTGGTGACGCCAACGGACCTGGAAGATTTCATCGTCGGCTTCAGCATCGGCAGCGGCATTATCACCGACGTTAGCGACATATATGACTTGAAGTTCAGCGGTTCGGGCTCCGCCCAATACGCTCAGGTGCAAATTTCCAGCCGTGCATTCTGGAACCTCAAGCAGCAGCGCCGCCAATTGGCGGGCACCAGTGGCTGCGGTTTGTGCGGTGTCGAGGCGGTGGAGCAAGCCCTGCCAGACCTTAAAGTGCTGACCGGCGCGCCTTTGCCACCTGCCGAATGGCTCGACGGCCTGCGCCAGCGCATCAGCGCGTTCCAGCCGTTGGGCCAGTACAGCGGCGCAGTGCATGCGGCGGTGTTTATGAATAATCAGGGCGAATTGCTGATGGGCCGCGAAGACATCGGCCGGCATAACGCCCTGGATAAGTTGATCGGCGCCTTGATCCGCCAAAAGATTCCGACCGACGGCGGCCTGGCGATTGTCACCAGTCGCTGCAGCCTCGAATTAATCCAGAAAGTTCTGCGCGCGGGCATCCAGACCCTGGTCAGCCTGTCGTCGCCTACCGGCCTGGCCTTGCAATGGGCCCGCCGACACAACCTCAATCTCATCCACCTGCCGCAGAAAAGTGCGCCGCGGGTCTACAGCCCTGCGATGGAGAACCAGTCATGAGCCAGCACCACCAAGCCGACCAAACCCCGACTCCGCGCTACAAGCCCTACAAAGGCCCGGCTGGCGGCTGGGGCGCGCTGATCAGCGTGGCGCAGGCCTGGTTGACCAGCGACAACGCGCTGAAAAACCTGCGCATGATGCTCAAGACCAACCAGAACGGCGGCTTCGACTGCCCGGGCTGCGCCTGGGGCGATTCGCCGGAAAGCGGCATGGTCAAGTTCTGCGAAAACGGCGCCAAGGCGGTCAACTGGGAAGCCACCAAACGCCGCGTGGATGCCGCTTTTTTTGCCAAGCACAGCGTCACCGCACTGCTGGAGCAAAGCGACTATTGGCTCGAATACCAGGGCCGCCTGACCGAGCCAATGCGCTATGACGCCGAAACTGACCGCTACACGCCGATCAGCTGGGAAGCGGCGTTCGACCTGGTCGGCAAGCACCTCAACGCACTGCCAAGCCCGGACATGGCCGAGTTCTACACCTCGGGCCGCGCCAGCAACGAGGCGGCTTACCTGTATCAGTTGTTTGTGCGCGCCTACGGCACCAACAACTTCCCGGACTGCTCAAACATGTGCCACGAAGCCAGCGGCGTGGCCCTGGCGCAAAGCGTGGGGGTGGGCAAAGGCACCGTGACCTTTGACGATTTCGAACACGCCGATGCGATTTTCGTGTGGGGCCAGAACCCCGGCACCAATCACCCGCGTATGCTCGAACCGCTGCGTGAGGCAGTCAAACGCGGCGCCCAAGTGGTGTGCATCAACCCGCTGAAAGAGCGCGGCCTGGAACGTTTCCAGCACCCGCAACACCCGCTGGAAATGCTCACCAACGGCGACAAGCCGACCAACACCGCCTATTTCCGCCCGGCACTGGGCGGCGACATGGCCATCCTGCGCGGCATGGCCAAGTTCCTGCTGCTGTGGGAACGCCAGGCCCAGGCCGAAGGCAAAGAAGCCGTGTTCGATCACGACTTCCTCAACGAACACACCACCAACGTGCTGGAGTACCTGGGCCAGATCGACGACACCTCGTGGGATGAGATCGTCGAGCAGTCCGGCCTGACCCTGGTGGAGATCGAGCAAGCGGCGCGCATGTACGCCAAAGGCAAGAACGTGATCATGTGCTGGGCGATGGGCATCACCCAGCACCGCCACTCGGTGCCGACCATCCAGGAAATCGCCAACCTGATGCTGCTGCGCGGCAACATCGGCCGCCCAGGCGCCGGCTTGTGCCCGGTGCGCGGCCACAGCAACGTGCAGGGCGACCGCACCATGGGCATCAACGAGCGCCCACCGGTGGCATTCCTCGATTCCCTGGAACGACGCTTCCAGTTCCAGGTGCCGCGCCACAGTGGCCATAACGTCGTGGAAGCCATCCACGCGATGCTCGAAGGCCGCTCCAAAGTGTTTATCGGCCTGGGCGGCAACTTCGCCCAAGCCACGCCCGACAGCCCGCGCACCTTTGAAGCACTGCGCAGCTGCGACCTGACCGTGCAGATCAGCACCAAGCTCAACCGCAGCCATTTGATGCACGGTAAAGACGCGCTGATCCTGCCGTGCCTGGGCCGTACCGACATCGATATCCAGGCCGACGGCCCGCAAGCGGTGACGGTGGAAGACTCGTTCAGCATGGTTCACGGCTCCAACGGCCAACTGCAGCCACTGTCGAAGCTGATGAAATCCGAGCCTGCGATTCTTGCCGGCATTGCTGCCGCAACCCTGGGCAGCAAACCCGTGGACTGGAACTGGCTGGTCGCCGACTACGGGCGCATCCGCGACCTCATCGCCGACACCATCCCAGGCTTCAAGGACTTCAACGAGCGCATCAAACACCCGGGCGGTTTCTACCTGGGCAACTCCGCTGGCGCACGCCGCTGGAACACGCCCTCGGGCCGCGCCAATTTCCGCCCGAACGTGCTGCCCAAAGACCTGATCCACGAACGCACCCACGCCACAGGCCGGGTGCCGGACCTGATCATGCAGTCAATGCGCTCTCACGATCAGTACAACACCACCATTTACGGCCTGGACGACCGCTACCGTGGCGTGAAAGGTCAGCGTGACGTGCTGTTCGTGAATGAAGCCGACATCATCCGCCTGGGCTTCAAGCCCGGGCAGAAAGCCGACATCATTTCGCTGTGGGAAGACGGCCGTGAACGTCGAGTGAAGGGCTTTACGTTGCTGGCGTTTGATATTCCCGCAGGGCAGGCAGCCGCTTACTACCCGGAAGTGAACCCGCTGGTGCCACTGGAGAGCACAGGCGATGGCAGCCATACGCCGACGTCGAAGTTTGTGGCGATCCGTCTGGAAGCGGCGAGTGCGACCGGCCTGATCATGGCGCGCTCGGCCTGACCGAGACCCGTTGTGGCAAGCGCGCTTGTTGCGGCACCGGGCCCGTTGTGGCGAGCGGGCTTGCCCCGCGTTGGGCTGCGTAGCAGCCCCTGGTCCAGGCACTGCGTTCTGACTGAAAAAATGCGCTGACATTATCTGGGGCCCCTTCGCAGCCCAACGCGGGGCAAGCCCGCTCACCACAACAAGCCGCTCGCCACGACTACTGAAAACCCCAGGCACAAAAAAGGCCGCTTTTGCATAAAAGCGGCCGTTCCGAAGTAGCTAAAGACTCGCAAAATCCACTTAAGTTCCCCATACAAAACAGTAACTTAGAGAATTGTATACAACCTGTACCACTGGTCGGTTTTCGATTGTCAGCATCCCGATACAACCTCAGGATCGCGGCGTCATCCTCTTGAGGTCTCTCTATGAAGTTTTCCTCGATTCTCTTGTTGTCCCTTGGCCTGGTCAGTGGCGCAGCCATGGCCGGTGGCACCACCGAAGCCGGTGTGGGCGGCGCATTGGGCGGGGTTCTAGGTTCGGTTGTCGGCCAGCAGGTCGGCGGTAACACCGGTTCGGCCATCGGCGCAGCGCTGGGCGGCGCGGGCGGCAGTGCAGTCGGCGCTGACAAGCGCAGCCGTGGTGAAGCAGCCATTGGCGGCGCACTCGGCGCGGCAGGCGGCAACGTGGTAGGCCGCAGCATGGGTGGCAACACCGGCAGCCTGATCGGCGCAGCCGCAGGCGGCGGTGCAGGTGGCGCGCTGGGCAACTACATGGGCAACAAGAGCGATGACGACGACCGTCGCTATCGCGGTCGGGATAACCGTCGTTATGACCGTGATGACCATCGTGGCCGTGGCCATGCGTATGGGCATCGCAAGAACAAGCATCACTATCGTCACCGTTAAGCCAACGGTCCCAGGCACACGGAAACGCCCTGTGGGAGCCGGGCTTGCCCGCGATAGCGTAGTGTCGGAAGCGCATCCAACCCTGACGCACCGTTATCGCAGGCAAGCCAGCTCCCACATTGATTTTCGCTGATGACACAGGTTGTGTTACACCACCAACCGCTGCAACGCCTCGCGCAATCGCCCCGGAATCGTCACCGGCTGGTTCGACGCCCGGTCCACAAAGACATGCACAAAGCGCCCCGCCGCACAGGCATCCTCTTCGCCTGACTTGAACACCGCCAATTCATACTGCACCGAGCTGTTACCCAACTTGCCCACGCGCAGGCCAATCTCTATGCGATCGGGAAACGCGATCGACGCAAAGTAATCGCACGCCGAACTCACCACAAACCCCACCACTTCACCGTCGTGAATATCCAGCCCACCCTCTTCAATCAGGTAAGTATTCACCGCCGTGTCGAAGTAGCTGTAGTAGGTGACATTGTTCACGTGACCATACACATCGTTATCGTGCCAACGCGTGATGATCGGTTGGAAGTGACGGTAGTCAGCGCGTTGCGGCATAGAATCAGACATGTGCAGCTCTCATAAGTGGATTTACAGGTCGTTCAGATGGGCCTGGGCCCATTCACGCACCTCGGCGTAGGGATACGCCTCCAGCGCAGCGAAGCCCGGAATACCGCGCGCCTTCAACTTGGTAAACAGCGGCACGCTGATACCCCCCAGGAATCGTGTCAACCGCTCCGCGCCCGGCAATTGCCCGGTGTGCTCATGGTGCCTGTGGATAAAATCACCGCACAGTGCCATGAAGTTTTTATCCACAAGCGCTGGCAAACTCGGGGGTGGCGGTAAATGCGCCACATGGCCATGACATACCGAGCAATGCCCGCAGCGCAGCGGCGCGTTTTCATCGCCAAAGTAGTGGGCCAAACGCTGGCCCAGGCAATCCTCGGTGGCAAACAGATCGAGCATGGCATGGATCCGCGCCACCTCCGTCACCTCGTGCTGCTTGAAGCCTGTGTATAACTCCTCACTCAACACCCGTGGATCGAACTCGGTGTGCAGCAAGCTGTAAACCTCCGTCATCTGCTTACTTTCCAGCTCGATCAGGCCCTGCTCCTGGAAGTAATCGAGCGCTTTTACCACCCGGCTACGCTCGGCATTGTGCTGTTGGTACAGCGCGTCGAAATCCACGGTCGCCCAGGTTCTGGCGCGACTGCATACCTGAATGATCGACGCGACAAACTGCTGTCGCTCGCCGGAAAAACGCGCCAGCAACGCTTCGGGTTCGATCAGGTATTTGAAGCGGTACTCGGCGTAAAAAGCATAACGCGGCGCAATTACGCCCTTGAGCTCCAATTGCACCAGCAGCGTTTTCAATGGCAGCTCGCGGATGTTGCTGTGGTCCGACAGCGACCTCAACAAGAACTCCCACTGCCCCTCGCCGCGCGCCGCCTGCAACTCCTCCAGCACACGGAGAATGCCCGCCTGCTCCGGCGTGTCGCCGTACACGAAGTTTTCCAGCACATTGAGGCTGTCGCGGTTGGCCAGCACCAGGCAATCGGATGGCTGCCCGTCCCGCCCTGCACGGCCGATTTCCTGGCTGTAGTTCTCAATGGATTTAGGCAGGTCGAAGTGCACCACGTTGCGGATGTCACTTTTATCGATGCCCATGCCGAATGCGATGGTGGCGACGATGCAATTGGAGCGCCCACCCATAAAACGCTGCTGGATACCCTCGCGTTTGCCGTGGGGCAAACCGGCGTGATAAGCCTCGGCCTGAATGCCGTTGCGGTTCAGATGTTCGGCGATCTGCTCAGCGGTTTTCTGCAAGGTGACGTAGACGATACTCGGCTGATTGGCTCGCTCGCTCATCCATTCGACCAGGCGCCGACGTTTGTCATGCCCGCTCACCGGCTCCACCAGCAAGTTGAGATTGGGCCGGTAAAAGCCTGTGGTGATGACATCGTCCGGCGCAATGGCGAACTTCGCCTGCATGTCGGCAATCACCTTGGGCGTCGCCGTAGCCGTCAGCAGCAGCGCTTGTGGGATATTGAACTGACGCTGGTAGTCCGGCAGCTTCAAATAGTCCGGACGGAAGTTGTGGCCCCACTCGGAAATACAGTGCGCCTCGTCCACCACCAACAGCGAGATCTGCACGCTTTGCAGAAAGTTACGGAAGCGCTCGTTCTTCAAGCGCTCCACGGAAATCATCAGAATTTTCAGCTCGCCCGAACGCGCACGGGCCATCACATCATTGGCGTCCTCGCGGCTCTGCGCCGAATCAATACTGCCGGCGCAAATGCCATGGCGCTGCAGGAAACCCAGCTGGTCCTGCATCAACGCCAACAACGGCGATACCACCAGCGTCAGGTGCGGCAGCAGCACCGCCGACAGCTGATAACACAACGACTTGCCCGAGCCGGTGGGGAAAATAGCAGCGGCCGAACGACCGGCCAGTACGGCGCTGACCGCCTCTTCCTGGCCCAAACGAAACTGTGGATAACCAAAGACCTGTTGGAGGGTGTTGTGCATAAGCTGTCACTCCATTGACCGCTGAACGAGCGCAAAACATAGACCAGCGCGCTCAGCGAATCGAGAAAGGTCACAAGGAAAAAAGAGACAGGATGATACAGGGGTAGAGGATGGCCCAGGGCCGACGTGGGATGTTTCGCGCGGATTTGTCGGAGCACTAAGAACCAGATGTGGGAGCTGCATTTTAGATCCGCTCTACCTGCTGACTTAGCAGTTTTGCGTTTGATTTTATCCCGCCTGCGAACCGAAGCATTGCGCTACGATCAAGCCTTGCGACCCAAGAGTGCGCTGCAATGAGCGAACCGACGTTTGAGCAAAAACAGGATCACTACCGCAAGATCCGTCGCTCCAATTGGTTGGCCAGTCTGCGCCTGGAAAGATTCGACACCCAGCCGACCGACTTCGACAAACCTCTGCCGACCCGCGAAGCCGTGCTTGCCAAGTACCGCGCCGTCGCCTCCTATCCCACTGAGACTCACTGATCGTTCCTCACGCTCTGCGTGGGAACGATCCAAATGATTGAACCATATGTTTGTTGCTCGAAATAACGCTGACTTCTAAGGCCCGCTCCAAACTGCAACCGGCAGTCGAAATACAGCCATAACCAATCCAACCACTGAGCTAAACCTGTGGGAGCGGGCTTGCCCGCGATGGCGGCATGTCAGGCAATATTTCCATACCTGACACACCACCATCGCGGACAAGCCCGGGTCCCACATTGGGTGGGTGTTACCAAAAAATCACTGTCAAACCGCAAATGCCGGAAAGCTCTGTGGGAAGCAGACAAAGACGATGTAGCCCTCTTCCCAAACTGCTTAAAACAGCTATCTCACCCTCTACATAACCTCCCTTCACATGACCGAAACTAGTGACCTCTCCACTGTCCCGGCAAAAACCCGTGAATATCGAAAGGACTCAATACATCGGCCACTATGGCGTCACCTTCACAATGATTCGCTTCACTGTTGTGCCTGACAGTCGGCATGCCTTGGCTAACCTGTGCCTGCTTGAAGCGAAAACAGCTGCGCGGAAAGTGCGTGATCAGATACGCAGCTTGTACGAGAACATGTTGGACCGAGATTTACGCTGCGAGAGAGCAGTCGCGATTTCCCAACCGCTGAGACGGAGCCAGGCCGACCGGTTAAACGATCAAAATGTGTTCATCAAACAAATAATTTCCGGTGCGATTAAGGCCCCGGGGATAGCTATATCTACGGTAACGGCTGGCTTAGTTGGCGATACGATTTCCGGCAAGCTTCGCAGGTATCACGCAGGTGACATCATCATCGGATTGGACGCAAATGTGAGAGGAGGAATCGGACGTCAGCGGTCAACACTCTCAATGCATGTCTACTCAGACGAGTCTTGATCACATGGACCTTTACCTTCAATCCGCGATTTTTCTCCTTATCTATATGGTGGTGCATTACCAGATCACCGACCCCACGCTTAGAAAGCGCTTCGCCATCACCTGTCTCGCCACAGGTCTCATTTTGACGTTCCTGCTACCCTACGTAGCGGTGATCCTCAGAATGCCATTCCTACCGGTCTTCATATTCTTGTTAGGGTTGCTACTCTTCATCACCCGAAACACATTCCGCCGACAATGCAACCATCCCCCTCACCCACTTCTGCGTGCTCCCACCATGAACCTGGCCCCCAACTTCCCCGAAGACCCCGTCATGCGGCAGCTCCTGCAATTGCTGCACGAAGAAATCGGTCTGCCGAAGCACAAGACCCTTCGCCTTGAAACCTCGCTCAACTTCGACCTTGGCTGCGACCGCGCCGAGGCCAAGCAATTTATGGAAGCGCTGGAGCAGGATTTTGCAGTCGATCTGGGCGACTACGATGCCTACCGTTACTTCCAACCGCCGGTGTTCGATGTGTTCCTCAAACGCCGCGCCAAAGGCCGAGGCGACAAAGTGCCGCTGACCATCGGCATGCTCTACCTGGCTATCAAAACGCATAGCTGGGATACCCAGACCCTGGAAAACCTCAGTTGATCTGAACGACCCTGAGGATCAAATGTGGGAGCGGGCTTGCTCGCGAATGCGGTGTGTCAGGTAGAGTATCGCTCACTGACCCACCGCATGCGCGGGCAAGCCCGCTCCCACATTGGCGATGCGCTAACCTGGCGAATTGCCTACCTACCAAGGACCGTACATGGACGTATTAATGGGCCTGCTGGCCGCCCTGCTCTGGGGTGGCACGGACTTTCTTGTGGGTCTCAATGCCCGGGCCGTCGGCGTTAAACGCGCGGTGTACTTCGGCCAGGCCCTCGGTTTCCTGATCATGACTCTGCTGCTGGTCATCTTCCCGGCGTACCTGTTCAAATCCCTGAATAGCCCGTTGAGCGTCTGGCTCCTGGGCATCGCGGCCGCGCTGCTCACCGTCTCCGGTGCCCTCGCGCTGTCCAAGGCTTTCGCCCTGGGCAAAGCGGCCATCGTCGCGCCGCTGGTGACGTCGTACGGCGTGGTCACTACGCTGCTGTCCTGGGCCAGTGGTGAGCACATCAGCCTGATCCAACTTGGCTGCATCGGCGTGTGCGTCGTCGGCGTGATCCTCTCCAGCATCCACAAGGACAACGGCGTCCCGCACAACCACCCACGCCTGTCCATTGCCTACGCCATGCTCGCCGCCTTGCTGTATGGCACCAGCTTCTGGCTGCAAGGTCGCTACACGCTGCCGGCACTGGGACCGATCACCATGTTGTGGCTGGGTTACCTGGTAGGCCTGTGCGTGCTGGTGGTGATGGTATTGAAGATCAAGGACGGGCTGAAAATCCCACCGCTGAAAAACTGCGCGACATTGACCGGTGCGAGCTTGATGAACCTTGGGGGTTTCTCGGCGTTTTCGTGGGGGGCGATGGCGGGGTCGGTTTCAGTGGTGACGGTGATCAGTACATTGTCGGGTGGGATTGCGGCGGTGCTGGGATTTGTGTTTTTCAAGGAACGGTTGTCGGCAATGCAAGTGTTGGGCGTTGCATTAGTGCTGGCCGGCGCAGTGGTTTTGCACATCGCCGACTAACCTTTCGCGCATAAAAAAACCGCCCACTGGGGGCGGTTTTTAACAGCTTTTGAACCTTACAACTTCGGCCCGGCCGCCTTGATCGCGTCGCTCACTTCAAACTTCTTGAAGTTCTCGATGAACAGACCCGCCAGCGCTTTCGCCGCTTCGTCGTAGGCAGCTTTATCAGCCCAGGTGTTACGTGGGTTCAACAGGCCAGTCTCAACGCCCGGTACGGCCAATGGCACGTCGAGGTTGATGGTGTCCAGGTGTTCGGTCTCAGCACCGATCAACGCGCCGCTCTGGATCGCTGCGATCACGCCGCGAGTGGTCGGGATGTTGAAGCGTTTGCCGACGCCGTAGCCGCCGCCGGTCCAGCCGGTGTTGACCAGGTAGACCTTGGAGCCGAAGCCGCGCACGCGCTTGATCAAAAGCTCAGCGTATTCGCCGGCCGGGCGTGGGAAGAACGGCGCGCCGAAGCAGGTGGAGAAGGTCGACTTGATGCCGCTGCCCGAACCCATTTCGGTCGAGCCCACCAGCGCGGTGTAGCCGGACAGGAAGTGGTAGGCCGCTTGTTCTTCGCTGAGGATCGACACAGGCGGCAGCACGCCGGTCAGGTCGCAGGTCAGGAAGATTACCGCGTTTGGCTCACCGCCCAGGTTCTTCTCGGAACGCTTGGCAACGTGCTCCAGCGGGTACGCGGCGCGGCTGTTCTGGGTCAGGCTGACGTTGGTGTAGTCGGCGTGCTTGGCATCGTCGATCACCACGTTTTCGAGCACGGTGCCGTGCTTGATGGCTTTCCAGATAACCGGCTCGTTCTTCTCGGACAGGTCGATGCACTTGGCATAGCAACCGCCTTCGATGTTGAACACCACGCCTTCGCCCCAGCCGTGTTCGTCGTCACCGATCAGGTAACGGCTTTCGTCGGCGGACAGGGTGGTTTTACCAGTGCCCGACAGACCGAAGAACAGGGTCACGTCGCCTTCTTCGCCGATGTTGGCGGCGCAGTGCATTGGCAACACATCAGCAGCCGGCAGCAGGAAGTTCTGCACCGAGAACATGGCTTTTTTCATTTCACCGGCGTAACGCATGCCGGCGATCAGGACTTTTTTCTGTGCGAAGTTGAGGATCACGCAACCGTCGGAGTTAGTGCCGTCACGCTCTGGCACACATTCGAAATTGGCCACGTTAAGCACTTGCCACTCATCACGGCCGGCCGGGTTGTACTGAGCCGGGTTGATGAACAGGCAACGACCGAACAGGTTCTGCCAGGCAGTCTGGGTGGTCATTTTCACGGCCAGGTAGTGGTCTTCTGCAGCCCCTACGTGAACGTGGGAAACGAAATGCTCTTGCGCGTTGTTGAATGCTTCTACGCGGCTCCACAGCGCATCGAACTTGTCGGCTGGGAACTTGCGGTTGATCGGGCCCCAGGCGATGGCGTCCTGGGTGGAAGGCTCTTCAACGATGAAGCGGTCGACCGGAGAACGACCGGTGCGGTGACCGGTTTCTACGACCAGCGCGCCAGTATCGGCAAGCACGCCTTCACCGCGCTGCAGGGCTTCTTTGACCAGATCGTCAACACTCAGATCGGTGTATACGGCGTTATTGGCTTGCGTCATGAGGTTCCCCGTCGGCCTATGGCCGAGTGCTCCAAACGTTTTGTAGTAGAAAGTTGCGCACTACTACCGCGAAAAAAGTGGGCCGGATTATGCCAGAAAAGCCCAAAAAGAGTAGGGCCCTCCCGTCAGAACTGCGCTAATCCGGCGTTCGTCAGGTGATTTACCTGTGCTTAAACGTTTTAGTGGCGGGTGTCGGAAGGGGTGTCGATGCCTGCGCCGGCGAACAATTGGGCTACATCGGCCGCGTCGAACAGGTAACGCTGGTTGCAGAACTGGCAGTCGATCTCGATATTGCCACCGTGTTCCACCACCAGATTCTGCGCATCTTCCAGGCCCAGGCTGACCAAGGCATTCGCCGAGCGTTCACGCGAGCAGCTGCAACGGAAGCGCAGGCCCTGTTCGTCGAACAGGCGCACGGCCTCTTCGTGGTACAGGCGATGCAAAATGGTTTCGTTATCCAGGCCCAGCAGCTCTTCAGCGGTCAGGGTGCCCGCCAGGGCGGTCAGCTTGCGCCAGCTGTCAGTGCGCTCGTCGTCGTCCTTGATGCGGTCGGCCGGCAGTTGTTGCAGCAGCAGGCCACGGGCGCGCTTGCCGTCGGCATTCAGCCAAAACTTGGTGCCGACCTGCTGAGACATCACGAAATAGTTGGTGAAGCAGTCCGACAAGGTTTCGCCGTCGAGATCGACGATGCCCTGGTAGCGCTGGCCTTCCGTCGGGTCGACGGTGATCGCCAATACGCCGTTGGCCATCAAGTCGGACAGCGTGGCGTCCGGCGCGATCAGGTCGGCGTCGTAACGGGCCAGGCCACGAATTTCGCGCTCGCTGGAGCACTCGATCATCAGCATCGGCACCGGGCCTTCGGAACGCGCCTGCAAAATCAGCAGACCGTCGAACTTCATGGTGCCCACCAGCAGCGATGCCGCCGCCATCAGTTCACCGAGCAACTGCGCAACCGGCTCCGGATAGGGATGCTTGGCGAGGACTTCGGCATAGCTGCGCTCCAGCGAGACCAGTTCGCCGCGGGCATCGTTCTCGTCGAAGATGAAGCGTTGGGTGAAGTCGGTATCCGGTAGATCAGTCATAGGTCTGGGTATCTGAATTGATGACAAAATGATTACAAGGTTTATAAAATTAAACGCTTTAGCACCATATTGGTGCGGCTTTCTCCTGGAAACGGAGGGCTAAATAGAGCGAAGAGGAACAGTTTATGAACAATCCGGGTTTGTTCCAAGCCAAGTGGAACCTCCGGCGATGGGCTCTGTGCAATCTACTCGCTATCGGACTGCTGTGTTTTTGGCTGTGGCCCACAGGCCAGATGCTGTGTGTGATTTTCGACGAATGGCTGTTTCACCTGCTCAATGACCCGCTGGCGAGCCATTCGACATGGCTGCATGTGTGGGCCGTGGCCAGTTTGCGGCCATTTGACGCGGTGGTCGGCGTGATCTTGCTGTCGCTGTTGATTCGCGGAGATTGGGTGTTCAAGGCGATTGAAGTGCGCCAGGCATTCTTCGGTTTTTTCGGGATTCTGCTGCTGTTGCTGTTCATCCGCATGCTGTTTTCCAAACTCGCAGCGCAGATGGGCTGGCAGCACAGCAGCCCGTCGATGGTGATCAGCGGGGCGATTCATATGAGTGACTACTTCCCTGGGCTGGAAAAAACCTGGGAGCTGAAGGACCGTTCGAGCCAGAGCTTCCCCGGCGATCATGCATCGGTATTGCTGATCTGGGGCATGTTCATGACGGTGTTTGCCAAGCGCATCGGCCAAGTGCTGGTGATTTGGGGCTTGGCGCTGTTGTTCATGATGCCGCGGCTGGTGGCAGGCGCCCACTGGGGGCAAGACGATTATATCGGCGGGGTATTGCTGGCGCTGTTGGCGCTGGGCTGGGGGTATTACACGCCGTTTGCGGCGAAGGTGTCGAATGGGTTGCTGCGACTGACGGCGCCGATCTTCGGTTTGCTCGGTAAGCTGCCGGTGATCGGGCGGTTGAGCGTCATACGCACCGCGGCGTAACGCCACAGGCTTATTGTGAGAGCGGGCTTGCTCGCGAAAGCGCAGTGTCAGGTTAAGCATTTTTCACTGACCCACCGCCTTCGCGAGCAAGCCCGCTCCCACATTTGGGTCTGCGTATTGCTGGAGATTTGCGCCATCACTCGTCATTACCACTGCCGCGAAACTTGAACAAATCGCGACGCTGCTTCTTGCTCGGCTTGCCATCGGTAGTCATACCGGTAGCCCCGGCCTTGCGCATGGCGGCCGCATTTTCGCGTTTGGCGATACTGGCCTCGGTTTCGGTGTACAACGCCTGCGCTTCGGGCGCGCCGCGGCGCACAACGGATAAGGCTTGCACCACGACAGTCTTTTCATCAAACCCTGCCCGAATCTGCAGCTCATCACCGACGCGCGGCTCCTTGCCCGGCTTGCAGCGTTCGCCGCGATGGTGCACTTTGCCGCTTTCGATAGCGGCCTTCGCCAGGGCGCGGGTTTTAAAGAAGCGCGCTGCCCACAGCCACTTGTCCAAACGGACTTTTTCTTCCTCTTCCTGCTTTTGAGCCACTTGAATTCCTCGCTCTGAAAAATGTCGCAACTTTACCGTTGAAGCCCTTCGACGCATAAACCCCAACGCTCACCTAAGATACGCCAGGCACCACCCTGTTTTCGCGAGGATACGCTGTGACCGACTTCCCCATTTCACTCACCTCGCCAAACCAGCGTTGCGTGGGTTGCCAGCAAAGCGAACCCCTGGGTTTCGATTTCGCATTCGCCTATCAGCCTATCGTAGATCTTCGGGACCATTCGATCTTCGCCCACGAGGCGTTGGTGCGAGGCCCGCAAGGCGAAGGTGCGCTGTCGGTGCTGGGCCAGGTCAACTCAAGCAACCGTTACCGCTTTGACCAGCGGTGTCGTACCCAAGCGATTGCCGGGGCCACTGCCTTGGGTATGCAAACTCATCTTTCGATCAATTTCATGCCCAATGCGGTTTACCGGCCCGAGCTGTGTATTCGCAGCACGCTGGAGGCGGCCCGCGCGCACAACTTTCCGCTGAACCAGCTGATTTTTGAAACGCTGGAAAGCGAGCACGTAGATAACTATCGCCATTTGACCAATATTCTGCGTGAATACCGCGAATTCGGCTTCAAGACCGCCATCGACGATTTCGGTGCGGGCTATTCGGGGCTGAACCTGCTGGCCGATTTCCAACCTGACCTGATCAAACTCGACATGGCGCTGATTCGCGATGTCGACCAGGATCGTGTCCGTCAGGTAATCGTCCAGGGGATTGTCACAATCTGTGAGCAGTTGGGCGTTACTGTCATTGCCGAAGGCATCGAAAGTGCCGGCGAGCGCGACTTCCTGTCCGACTGCGGAATATTTCTGATGCAGGGTTACTGGTTCGCCAGGCCTGCATTCAAAGCCCTGGCCGAGGTTTCACCACAGGCCTGGGCGAACTGATCGGTTACCCATATTGAAGACATTTGACCATTTGACCGTTGTGGGTCTGCGTGAGTGGGTGGCACTTCCCGACTTGGGAGTGGCTGGCCTGCGCGCAAAGATCGACACCGGTGCCAGTACCTCGAGCCTGCACGCCACCGATATCGAGCCATTTGAGCGCGACGGTGAGAAGTGGGTGCGCTTTACCGCGCACCTGGGCAGCGTGGTGCAACTGCGTCACCGCCGCTGCGAGGCGCCGGTGGTGACGATGAAAACCATCAAGAGCTCCAACGGCCATGCGCAGGTGCGCTATGTGATCAGCACCACCCTCGCGCTGGGTGATCGGGTGTGGCGAGTGGAATTCACTCTCGCCTGTCGCAAGGCCATGCGTTACCGCCTGTTGCTGGGCTCCAAGGCGCTGATTGACGGCCACTTGGTGGTCAGTCCAGGCGTCAAGTACGTTCAAGACAAGCCGGTGTTCCCGGTCTCTACTATTTCTGCCCCAGGTGCTGCATGAAGATTGCTGTGCTGTCGCGAAACCCGCGTCTGTATTCCACCCGCCGCCTGGTCGAGGCCGGCACCGAACGTGGCCACGAAATGGTGGTGATCGACACGTTGCGTGCCTATATGAACATTGCCAGCCACAAGCCGCAGATCCATTACCGGGGCAAACCGCTGGAAGGCTTTGATGCAGTGATCCCGCGTATCGGTGCCTCGGTGACGTTTTATGGCTGCGCGGTGTTGCGCCAGTTTGAAATGATGGGCGTATTCCCCCTCAACGAATCGGTAGCCATTGCCCGCTCACGCGACAAACTGCGCTCATTGCAATTGCTCTCGCGGCGCGGTATCGGCCTGCCGGTGACCGGCTTTGCCCACTCCCCCGATGACATTCCCGACCTGATCGACATGGTCAACGGCGCACCGCTGGTGATCAAAGTGCTGGAAGGCACCCAAGGCATCGGCGTGGTGCTGTGCGAAACCGCGACCGCTGCTGAATCGGTGATCGAGGCATTCATGGGCCTCAAGCAGAACATCATGGTGCAGGAATACATCAAGGAAGCTGGCGGTGCGGACATCCGCTGCTTCGTGGTGGGTGACAAGGTGATTGCGGCAATGAAACGCCAGGCCAAGCCGGGAGAATTCCGCTCCAACCTGCACCGTGGCGGCAGTGCCAGCCTGATCAAGATCACCCCGGAAGAACGCATGACCGCGCTGCGGGCAGCCAAAGTGATGGGGCTGGCGGTAGCGGGTGTGGATATCCTGCGGTCAAACCATGGGCCGTTGGTGATGGAAGTGAACTCATCGCCGGGTCTGGAAGGGATTGAGACCACTACCGGGAAGGATGTAGCGGGGATCATCATTCAGCATTTGGAAAAGAATGGTGGGCCGAATATGACGCGGACCAAGGGTAAGGGCTGAACACGCTCAGTTTCAAACACCACAAAACGCTGTGGGAGCGGGCTTGCTCGCGAAGGCGTCGGATCAGTCAATACATCTGTCGACTGACACACTGCCTTCGCGAGCAAGCCCGCTCCCACATTTGATTTCTGTTGTGTCTCAGACCGCGTCTCTAGGCAACATCAGGCCAAGCGGCAACCGCACTCGCGCTTCCAGACCACCCTCCTCCCGGTTACGCAGCTCGACATTGCCGCCATGCATCGAGGCAATCCGCCGCACAATCGCCAACCCCAAGCCTGTGCCCTTGCCGCCCCGGGCACGGTCACCACGGGTGAACGGGTTGAAGATGCCTTCCAGCTCTGCCGGGTCGATCCCCGTGCCGCGGTCCATCACACTCAACACCACATAAGGCGCAGTGCTGTCGCCGGACACATAAGCCGCCACTTCCACATCGGAACCGGCATGGTGCAAGGCGTTGCCAATGAGGTTGTTGAGCAGGCGTTTCATCGATACCCGACGCAACGCAAACGGCTGAATAGGCTCCAGGCGCATGCGTACCTGTTCGCCGTTCTGGTTGTAGGGCGCCACCACCTCACGCACCAGGTCCGTCAGGTCGACTTCCTCGACCACCTCGTCGCGGCCATCGCGGATAAACGCCAGGAACTGGTCGAGAATCGCGTCCATGTCCTCGATGTCACGCACCATGTCATCCGTGAGGTCGTTGTGGTTGCCCATCAACTCCAGGGACAACCGCAACCGTGTCAACGGTGTGCGCAGGTCGTGGGACACGCCCGCCAGCATCAGCTCGCGTTCGCGGCCGGCCTGTTCAACGTCTTCCGCCATCTGGTTGAAGGCGCCGTACACTTCGGTCATCTCGCTGGGCGTATCGCTGACCGGCAGGCGCACACTGCGCCCCTGCCCCAGTTGGCGCGCGGCAAAGACCAGGCGTTTGAGTGGCTGGTTGAGCTGGCGCACGAAAATCCAGGCGGACGCCGTTGAAAGCAGGCCAATCGCCAGGAACCATCCCAGCACGTTCCAGATCTTCTGTCCCCGCAACGGGTGCGGGTACAGCGGCACTTTGATCCACGCGTCGCCCAGGCTCGGCGCCCTCACCCACAGCGCAGGCGAAACATGCATGCGCAATCGCACCTCGGTGTCGTCCCCCAGCTCAGCCTGCATCTGGCGCTGATAAATCTCGCTGTAAGGCCAATGCTGCTCGCCTTCAGGTACACCGGCGCCGTCGACTCGAATCAGCGTCGATGCCTTGGCGACCTTTTCACGGTTTTCGGGGTCGACGGCCCAATAGGCACGAAGCGTCAGGGCGACGCCGTGGCTGTACTGCCGATCCACCAGCACGTCTTCGTTCATCAACAGATAAACCAGCGTCAGTGCCTTGGAAAACAGAACGACGATCAGCACCAGCCAAAGGGTGCGTGAAAAGAAACTTTGCGGGAACCACAACGGGGTTTTCATAGGAAACGGCTGGACACCTTGCAGAAACGAGCGGCGCTCGCAGAATTGCAGACGCCGGGCATCCCGTTGACTCTCATGGAGTCAAACGCCGGATGCCCGCGCCTGCAAATCATCGGTCACTTGGTTGCGGTGCCATCCGGCACGAACACATAACCCACACCCCACACCGTCTGGATATAGCGCGGCTTGGACGGGTCCGGCTCGATCATGCGGCGCAGACGGGAAATCTGCACGTCGATGGAGCGCTCCAATGCATCCCACTCCCGGCCACGGGCCAGGTTCATCAGTTTGTCGCGCGTCAGCGGCTGGCGAGCGTTCATCACCAGCGCCTTGAGCACGGCGAACTCACCGGTGGTCAGCATGTGCACTTCTTCGCCACGCTTGAGCTCACGGGTGGCCAGCGACAGTTCATAGTCGCCAAAGGTGACGCTTTCGTCTTCGCTGCCTGGCGCGCCGGGTACCGGGGCTGCCTGACGGCGCAACACGGCTTTGACCCGGGCCATCAGCTCGTCCGGGTTGAACGGCTTGGCCAGGTAATCATCAGCGCCCAGCTCAAGGCCCTTGATGCGGCTCAACTCATCACCCTTGGCGGTAAGCATGATGATGGGGATCTGGTTGTTCGCACCGCGCAGGCGTTTGCAGGCGGTGAGGCCGTCTTCGCCGGGCAGCATCAGGTCGAGTACGACCAGATTGAACACTTCGCGCCCCAACAGGCGGTCCATCTGCTCGGTGTTTGGCACCGCGCGGGCACGGTAGCCCTTGGAGTTGAAAAAACGCTCCAGCAGGCTGCTCAGCCCCGGGTCGTCATCAACGATGAGAATTTTTTCGCCTTCAGCAGTTTGTGCAGTGCTGCTCATTAGATGCTCCTCTTATCTCGGCGCGCATTATGGCGTAGCTGCCGTTATACGCACCGTGTGCATTGTTAGCAGATTTTTCCTCTACCGCCAGCGAACCCGCCCCCTGCAACCTTCGGCGCAATCCCCCCCAGCTGCAGAACGCTGGTTATAATGCGCCGCCTTTGCGCTGAGCAATGTCAGACTTTACTGCTTGCTGCCTCGCTATTTTTTACCGCGATGGGCAGCAATTTTCCGATTTCGAGGGTCAACAGGCTGCCTTTTGACCCAGGTAGCGGCGCCAGTCGGGCCGCTCAACCAGCCTTGCAACGCCTTGTTTTCCGGGCGTGCGAGCTGCTTTCAGAATTTCAGGTGGTTTTATGGACAGCATCAACAGCCGCATCGCCGAGGAACTCGGCGTACGCCCACAACAGGTCGAAGCGGCCGTCGCTCTACTGGATGAAGGCTCCACGGTGCCTTTCATCGCCCGTTACCGTAAAGAAGTGACCGGCAGCCTCGACGACATCCAGCTGCGGCACCTGGAAGAGCGCTTGCGCTACCTGCGAGAACTCGACGAACGGCGCATCAGTATCCTCGCCAGCATTGAGGAACAAGGCAAGCTGACCCCGCAACTGGAACGCGACATCAAACTCGCCGACACCAAGACCCGCCTCGAAGACCTTTACCTGCCGTACAAACAGAAGCGCCGCACCAAGGGCCAGATCGCCCTGGAAGCCGGCCTGGGCGACTTGGCGGACGGCTTGTTCAACGACCCGTCGCTGACCCCGGAAACCGAAGCCGCGCGCTTCATCAACGCCGAAAAAGGCGTCGCCGACGTCAAGGCGGCCCTCGAAGGCGCCAAGTACATCCTCATGGAGCGTTTCGCCGAAGACGCCAACTTGCTGGAAAAACTGCGTAACTACCTTAAACAGGAAGCCACCCTCAGCGCCCGCGTCATCGCTGGCAAAGAAGAGGAAGGCGCCAAGTTCCGCGACTATTTCGAGCACGACGAACCGCTCAAGAGCATGCCGTCGCACCGCGCACTGGCCATTTTCCGAGGCCGCAACGAAGGCATTCTCAGCTCCGCGCTGAAGGTCGGCGACGAGCTGCCGGGCACCATGCACCCGTGCGAAGGCATGATTGGTCAGCAATTCGGCATCCAGAATCAGAACCGCCCGGCGGACAAGTGGCTCGGTGAAGTCGTGCGCTGGACCTGGAAGGTCAAGCTCTACACCCACCTGGAAACCGACCTGCTCGGTGAGCTGCGCGACGGCGCCGAAACCGAAGCGATCAATGTTTTCGCCCACAACCTGCACGACCTGCTGCTGGCCGCCCCGGCCGGCCCGCGCGCGACTCTGGGCCTCGACCCGGGCCTGCGCACCGGCTGCAAAGTGGCCGTGGTCGACGCCACGGGCAAGCTGCTGGACCACGCCACCGTGTATCCACATGTGCCGCACAACAAGTGGGACCAGACCCTCGCCATCCTGGCTGCCCTGTGCGCCAAGCACGCCGTGGACCTGATCGCCATCGGCAACGGCACCGCCAGCCGTGAAACCGACAAGCTGGCCGCCGAGCTGATCAAAAAATACCCAGCCATGAAGATGACCAAAGTCATGGTCTCCGAGGCCGGCGCGTCGGTGTACTCGGCGTCGGAACTGGCCTCCAAGGAATTCCCGGACCTCGACGTATCGATCCGTGGCGCCGTCTCCATTGCTCGCCGCCTGCAAGACCCGCTGGCCGAGCTGGTGAAGATCGACCCTAAATCCATCGGTGTCGGCCAGTACCAGCACGATGTGTCGCAGCTGAAACTGGCACGCGGTCTGGATGCGGTGGTGGAAGACTGCGTGAACAAGGTCGGCGTGGATGTGAACACTGCCTCGGTCGCGCTGCTGGCCCGTATTTCCGGCCTCAACTCAACGCTGGCGCAGAACATCGTCACCCACCGCGACGAGAACGGCGCGTTCAAAACCCGCGCGGCGCTGAAAAAGGTCGCACGCCTGGGCGAAAAAACCTTTGAACAGGCCGCCGGCTTCCTACGCGTAATGAACGGCGACAACCCGCTGGACGCTTCGGCGGTTCACCCGGAAGCCTACCCGCTGGTACAGCGCATTGCTGCCGAGACCGACCGCGACATCCGCTCGCTGATCGGCGACGCCGCGTTCCTCAAGCGCCTGGATCCAAAGAAGTACACCGACGAAACCTTCGGCGTGCCGACCATCACCGACATTCTGCAAGAGCTGGAAAAACCTGGCCGTGACCCGCGTCCCGAGTTCAAGACCGCCGAGTTCCAGGACGGCGTCGAAGACCTCAAGGACCTGCAACTGGGCATGATCCTCGAAGGCGTGGTCACCAACGTGACCAACTTCGGCGCGTTCGTGGACATCGGCGTGCATCAGGACGGTTTGGTGCATATCTCCGCGCTTTCGGAGAAGTTCATCAAAGACCCTCGCGAAGCGGTGAAAGCCGGTGACGTGGTCAAGGTCAAGGTCATGGAAGTCGACATTCCACGCAAACGCGTTGGCCTGTCGATGCGCATGAGCGACACCCCCGGCGAGAAAATTGACGGCGCCCGTGGCGCTCGCCCAGGCTCGGCGCCACGCCAGTCGCAGAACAACGCACCGCGCAAGGAAACTGCCACCGCAGCGCCAAGTAATAACGCCATGGCGTCGCTGTTTGCCAATGCCAAACAGTTGAAGAAACGCTGATGCAAATCCCGGCCGGTTTGACCCAGAGCGCGTTCAGCGAGCTGATCGGCTGTCGCCTGCAACGCCTGGACGAGGGCGTTGCCGAGGTGGCCCTGACCCTGGAGCCGCAGCTGCGCAACCGTGCAGGCAAGCTCCACGGCGGGGCGATTTTCAGCCTGGTGGACATCACCATGGGGCTGGCCTGTTCCAGCGCCCATGGTTTCGACCAGCAGAGCGCGACCATCGAATGCAAAATCAACTATATCCGTGCCGTGTCCGATGGCGACGTGCTGTGCACCAGCCGTGTTATCCACGCGGGTCGGCGCACATTGGTGGTCGAAGCGGAGGTGTATCAGGACGACAAACTGGTCGCAAAAGCACAAGGCACATTCGCTGTCCTATAGCTCCCCGCCCTCGATTTGAGTTAATTTCGGCGCTGCGACAACAGCGTCGGAATTTTCTTGCTGCGCTATAGCCCAATTCATGGAGTGAAGTAGGCTTTTTCAAAGCGGGTCAAATCGACTCAAAACCAGGCGATAACGCCAGTTTTAACTTCACCCTTGTAGACCGTCCTGCCCACCCCCATATTGGGGCGACTGACGCGTGAAGGAATCCAACTTGAGCGAACTTCTCAACCGCCGCCTGGCCTTGCTCGGCAAGCGCGAACACCTCTCCCTGCTAGAGCAGTGCTTGCACGGCATCGAGCGCGAATGCCTACGCGTCACCGGTGAGGGTCGCCTGGCACAAACGCCGCACCCCGAAGCCCTGGGCGCCGCGTTGACCAACGAATTGATCACCACCGACTACTCGGAATCGCTGCTGGAGTTTATTACCCCAGCCCTGCCCAACCCGGCCGATACCCTGAGCAGCCTGGACAAGATCCATCGCTTTGCCTACAGCAAACTCGGCAACGAGTACCTGTGGAGCCCTTCGATGCCGTGCCCGCTGCCGGCTGAGGAAGATATTCCGATTGCCTACTACGGCACCTCCAATATCGGTCAGCTCAAGTACGTTTACCGCAAGGGCCTGGCCCTGCGTTACGGCAAGACCATGCAGTGCATCGCCGGCATTCACTACAACTTTTCCCTGCCGGAGCAGTTGTGGCCCTTGCTCAAGGAGACTGAAGGTTTCGTCGGTACCGACCGCGACTACCAGTCCACGGCCTACATTGCATTGATCCGTAACTTCCGCCGCTACAGCTGGCTGCTGATGTACCTGTTCGGCGCCTCGCCGGCCCTGGACGCAGGTTTCCTGCGCGGTCGCTCGCACCAGTTGGAAGTGCTGGACGCCGACACGCTGTACCTGCCGTACGCCACCAGCTTGCGCATGAGCGACCTGGGTTACCAGAGCAACGCCCAGGCCGGCCTCACGCCGTGCTACAACGACCTGGCCAGCTACACCGACAGCCTGCGCGAAGCGGTGGCAACGCCCTACGCGCCTTATGTCGAAGTTGGCACCCATAAGGACGGTGAGTGGGTTCAGCTCAACACCAACATCCTGCAGATCGAAAACGAGTACTACTCCAACATTCGCCCCAAGCGCGTGACCTACACCGGCGAGCGCCCCATCCAGGCGCTGATGGCCCGTGGCATCCAGTACATCGAAGTGCGTTGCCTGGACATCAACCCGTTCCTGCCCTTGGGCATTGACTTGCCGGAGTCGCGCTTCCTCGACGCATTCCTGCTGTATTGCGCACTGAACGACAGCCCGCTGTTCGCCAACAACGAGTGCGGCAATGCCACCTCCAACTTCCTCAGCGTGGTCAAGGAAGGCCGCCGTCCGGGCCTGCAGTTGCAGCGTCAGGGCCAGCCTGTGGACATGAAGGAATGGGCCACCGAGCTGCTGGAGCACATTGCGCCGTTGGCAGCGTTGCTGGATCAGAGCCATGGCATGACCGAGCACAGCGAGGCGCTGGACGCTCAGCTGGCGAAGGTCAAGGATCCGTCCCTGACGCCATCAGCCCAGGTGTTGGCGGCGATGGCCGAACGCAAGGAAAGCTTTGCGCAGTTCTCGCTGCACCAGAGCGAGGTGCACGCCGAGCATTTCCGTAAAGAGCCGCTGCCGGCCGAAGAACAGGCGCGCTTTGAAGAACTGGCGCGCACGTCGCTGGCGCAACAGGCGGAACTGGAGCAGAACGAGGTCGGCGACTTCGATGTGTTCGTCGGGTCGTACCAGGCGAGCATCCTGGCAATCAGTAACTAACTGAAGCCGAACCCGGCTCGAAATGTGGGAGGGGGCTTGCCCCCGATAGCAAAGTGTCAGTCCCCCATCAGTGACTGATCCGCCGCCATCGGGGGCAAGCCTCCTCCCACATTTTTGCCCTCATCAAGCTCAAGATTTGCTTCAACCCTTCTTCACATAAGCTAATTCGAAAACGTTATTTATTTTCGGGTTCTTAGATCATTTAGTCTCCTCACACGCCGACCCTCGGCCGCCTGATTGAGGAGCTTCCCCTTGAAACTGCTTACCCCTCTGCGCCTCTTGGCCGCATTGTCCCTGGCCGGTGCCAGCCTGTTTGCCCAGGCGGCAGATGTCACCATCGCTTATCAAACCACCGTGGACCCGGCGAAAGTCGCCCAGGCCGACGGCGCGTACGAAAAAGCAACTAACGCCAAAATCGATTGGCGCAAATTCGACAATGGCGCCGACATCATCGCTGCCATCGCCTCCGGCGACGTGCAGATCGGCTACCTCGGTTCCAGCCCGCTGACCGCTGCCGTGACCCGCAAAGTCCCAGTGGAAACCTTCCTCGTCGCCACCCAGATCGGCGGCGCCGAAGCCTTGGTAGCGCGCAACGGTTCAGGGATCAACAGCCCGCAGGACCTGATCGGCAAAAAGATCGCTGTGCCGTTCGTGTCCACCGGCCACTACAGCCTGTTGGCCGCGCTGAAGCACTGGAACATCGACCCTTCGAAGGTGACCATCCTCAACCTCGCGCCGCCGGCCATCATCGCCGCCTGGAAGCGCGGTGACATCGACGCCACCTACGTGTGGGACCCCGCCCTGGGCGTGGCCAAGGAAAACGGCAAGGTGCTGATCACCTCCGGCGAACTGGCCAAGTTCGGCGCGCCGACCTTCGATGCGTGGATCGTGCGCAAAGACTTCGCCGAGAAGCACCCGGAAATCGTCACCGCCTTCGCCAAAGTCACGCTGGACGCCTACGCCGCGTACCGCAAAGACCCACAAGCGTGGCTCGCCGACACAGGCAACGTCGACAAGCTGGTCAAGCTTTCCGGCGCCAAGGCCAGTGACATCCCGCTGCTGCTGCAAGGCAACGTCTACCCGCTGGCCGCTGATCAGGTGACCCTGCTGGGCGCCCCAACCACCAAGGCTGTGACCGACACCGCCGCGTTTCTCAAGGAGCAAGGCAAGGTCGACGCCGTGCTGCCGGACTACGCCCCTTACGTCAGCGCCAAGTTCATCACTAACTGATTCAAGGAGTTCATTGCGATGGCCTTGCTACAACTGGAGCGCATCAGCGCACAGTACCCAGGCGCCACAGAACCGGTACTGTCTGATATTTCACTGGACCTTGGGCCCCAGCAATTGCTGGTAGCCCTCGGCCCGTCCGGCAGTGGCAAGACCTCGCTGTTGAACCTGATTGCCGGTTTCGTCGAACCCTCAGCCGGGCGCATCACCCTCGATGGCGTGCCGGTCAAAGGCCCCAGCGCCGAGCGCGGCGTAGTGTTCCAGGACGACGCCCTGCTGCCCTGGCAGGACGTGCTGGCCAACGTCGGCTTCGGCCTCGAACTGGCTGGCGTGCCCAAGGCACAACGCGAAGTACGCGCCCGGGAAATGCTCGCGCTGGTCGACCTCGCCGGCTTCGACAGGCGCCGTATCTGGCAACTCTCCGGCGGCCAGAAACAGCGCGTGGGCCTGGCCCGCGCGCTGGCAGCCGACCCGCGTGTGCTGCTGATGGACGAACCCTTTGGCGCCCTCGATGCCTTCACCCGCGAACAGATGCAGGAGTTGCTGCTGCAAGTCTGGCGGCGCACGGCCAAGCCGGTGTTCCTGATCACCCATGACATCGAAGAGGCGGTGTTCCTCGCCACCGATTTGATCCTGTTGGCGCCTAACCCGGGCCAGATCGTCGAGCGCCTGCACCTGGACTTCGGCCAGCGCTACGCCGCCGGTGAATCGGCGCGCGCGATCAAGTCCGACCCGCGCTTTATCGAAACCCGCGAGCACGTGCTGGGCAAAGTGTTCTCGCAACGGCAGGTGTCCGCATGAGCAGTTACGAACTCCCCGCCACCGCCGCCAAGCCGGTGGCTCACGCCGTTATTCCGGTGCGTCGCAGCCTGAGCACACGCTGGATCAGCGTGCTCACTTTGGTTGCCTTGTTGGCACTCTGGTGGGCGGTGACTGCCACCGGTTTGATCGAACCGCTGTTCCTGCCGCCACCGTCCGCCGTGCTGCAAAAAGGCTGGCTGCTGGCGACAACTGGCTACATGGATTCCACCCTGTGGCAGCACTTGGGCGCGAGCCTGCAGCGCATCGGCCTGGGCCTGGGTTTTGCGGTGCTGACCGCCGTGCCGGTGGGCATTGCCATCGGCGCCAACCGTATCGCGCGCGGCATTCTCGACCCGCTGATTGAGTTCTACCGGCCGATTCCACCGCTGGCTTATCTGCCACTGATCGTGATCTGGTGCGGCATCGGCGAGCTGTCCAAGGTGCTGCTGATTTATCTCGCGATCTTCGCGCCTATCGCCATCGCCACTGCCACCGGCGTGCGCACCGTCGACCCGGCCAAGCTGCGGGCCGCACAATCGTTGGGCGCCACCCGTGCCCAATTGATTCGCCACGTGATCCTGCCCAGCGCCCTGCCCGACATCCTCACCGGTGTGCGCATCGGCCTGGGCGTAGGCTGGTCGACCTTGGTTGCGGCCGAGTTGATCGCCGCCACCAGCGGCCTGGGTTTTATGGTGCAGTCGGCGGCGCAGTTCCTGGTCACCGATGTGGTGGTGCTGGGGATTCTGGTGATCGCCCTGATCGCTTTCGCCATGGAAATGGGCCTGCGTGCCCTGCAGCGTAAATGGGTGCCCTGGCATGGCCAGGCACATTGAGTGAGAAGAGCATGAGCAGCCTGACCGTTAAGCCTTTAAGCACCGCCCTGGGCGCCCAGATCAGTGGCGTCGATATCACCCAGCCGCTGAACCTGGAACAGCGCGACGCCATTGAGCAGGCGTTGCTCACCCACTCGGTGCTGTTCTTCCGTGGCCAAGCCGTTACCCCGCAGCAACAGGTGCGGTTCGCGGCAAATTTTGGCGACCTGCACATCCACCCGATTTACCCCAACGTGCCGGAGCAGCCCGAAGTGCTGATCCTGGATACCGCCGTGACCGACGTGCGTGACAACGCCGTGTGGCACACCGACGTGACCTTCCTGCCCACTCCGGCCCTCGGCGCGGTGCTCAGCGCCAAGCTGCTGCCGGCGTTTGGTGGCGATACGTTGTGGGCCAGTGGCATTGCGGCGTATGAGGCGCTGTCTGAGCCATTCAAGCGCCTGCTCGATGGCCTGACGGCGACTCATGACTTCACCAAGTCCTTCCCGCTGGAGCGCTTTGGCAACACCGCCGAAGACCTGGCGCGCTGGGAAGAAACCCGCAAGAAAAACCCGCCGCTGTCGCACCCGGTAGTGCGCACGCACCCGGTGAGTGGGCGCAAGTCGCTGTTTGTCAGCGATGGGTTTACCACCAGGATCAATGAGCTGGAGCCGGCTGAAAGCGAAGCCATTCTCAAGCTGTTGTTTGCTCATGCGACACGGCCAGAGTTCACCATCCGCTGGCGCTGGCAGGAGAACGACGTGGCCTTCTGGGACAACCGCGTGACCCAGCATTACGCGGTCGATGACTACCGGCCACAACGGCGAGTGATGCACCGCGCGACAATTCTGGGCGACGTGCCGTTCTAGTCGCCACACTGCACATAACATGTGGGAGGGGGCTTGCCCCCGATAGCTCTGGGTCAGTCAACGGGTCACGTGACTGATACCGCCATCGGGGGCAAGCCCCTTCCACATTGACCCGGTGCTATCAGGTTATTCAGCGGTCGATCATTACGGCCACAGCGGCGACTGATGCACCGCGCGACGATTCTTGGGGATGTGCCGTTCTAGTCGCCACACTGCACATAAAATGTGGGAGGAGGCTTGGCCCCGATAGCTTTGGGTCAGTCAACGGGTCACGTGACTGCCACCGCCATCGGGGGCAAGCCCCCTCCCACATTGACCCGGTGCTACCAGGTTATTCAGCGGTCGATGACTACCGGCCACAATGGCGAGTGATGCACCGCGCGCTGACTCTTGGGGATGTGCCGTTCTAGTCGCCACACTGCACATAAAATGTGGGAGGGGGCTTGCCCCCGATAGCTCTGGGTCAGTCAACGGGTCACGTGACTGCCACCGCCATCGGGGGCAAGCCCCCTCCCACACTGACCCGGTGCTATCAGGTTATTCAGCGGTCGATCATTACGGCCACAGCGGCGACTGATGCACCGCGCGACGATTCTTGGGGATGTGCCGTTCTAGTCGCCACACTGCACATAAAATGTGGGAGGGGGCTTGCCCCCGATAGCTCTGGGTCAGTCAACGGGTTACGCGACTGACACCGCCATCGGGGGCAAGCCCCCTCCCACATTGACCCGGTGCTATCAAGTTATTCAGCGGTCGATGACTACCGGCCACAACGGCGAGTGATGCACCGCGCGACAATTCTTGGGGATGTGCCGTTCTAGTCGCCACACTGCACATAAAATGTGGGAGGGGGCTTGCCCCCGATAGCTCTGGGTCAGTCAAAGGGTCACGTGACTGCCACCGCCATCGGGGGCAAGCCCCCTCCCACATTGACCCGGTGCTATCAGGTTATTCAGCGGTCGATGGTTTTTCCCACAGGTTGATCCCGCCTTCCTGGGCAAACCGATCGATTTCCGCCAGTTCCTCAGCACTGAAACTCAAGTTCTGCAGCGCCCCGACGTTTTCAATAATCTGCTCCGGCCGGCTTGCACCGATCAGCGCACTGGTCACCCGTGGGTCACGCAGGGTCCAGGCCAGCGCCAGTTGCGCCAGGCTCTGGCCACGACGCTTGGCAATTTCGTTCAGCGCACGCACGTGGGCGATGTTGGTTTCGGACAAGTGCTTGGCCTGCAGCGAACCACCCCCTGGGCGATTAACCCGCGCATCCGCCGGCACGCCATTGAGGTACTTGTCGGTGAGCAAACCCTGGGCCAGCGGCGTGAAGGCAATCACGCCGGTACCGAGTTCTTCGGTGGTGTCCAGCAGGTCTTTTTCCACCCAGCGGTTGAGCAGGTTGTAGGCCGGTTGGTGGATCAGCAGCGGCACTTTCCATTCCTGGAGCAGCGCAGCCATCTCGCGGGTTTTCACGCCGGAATAAGACGAGATACCGATGTACAACGCCTTGCCCTGTTGCACGGCGGTGGCGAGGGCGCTGGCGGTTTCTTCCAGTGGGGTGTCGGCATCAAAACGGTGGGAGTAGAAAATATCTACGTAGTCGACGCCCAGGCGTTGCAGGCTCTGGTCCAGGCTCGCCAATACGTATTTGCGCGAACCGCCGCCCTGACCGTAAGGGCCGGGCCACATGTCCCAGCCGGCCTTGCTGGAGATGATCAGTTCGTCGCGATAGTGCTTGAAGTCTTCGCGCAGCAAACGGCCGAAGTTGATCTCGGCGCTGCCATAGGGCGGGCCGTAGTTGTTGGCCAGGTCGAAGTGGTTGATCCCCAGGTCGAACGCGGTGCGCAGCAACGCGCGCTGGGTGTCGATCGGGGTGCTGTCGCCAAAGTTGTGCCACAGCCCCAGGGACAGTGCGGGCAGCACCAATCCACTGCGGCCTACGCGGCGATAAGGGATAGATTCATAGCGGTTTTCGGCAGCAATGTACGTCATCGAATCCTCTCTGGGCTTAGGGGCAAATAAGGCCTGGGAATAAGGTTATTCCCAGGCCTTTTAAGCCGCTGAATCGCTTAACTATGCCCGTCTCTTTTACAGCAATTTCCTACCAAAGTGGAACGACGTAGCTCACATAGAAGCGGTTTTCATCTTGCACAGTGGCGCCGGTAATGTCCGGGCTGGCGTGGGCATTTTTCCAGGTCACGCCCAGGCCCTTGAGAGTGCCGGTGGGTATTTGGTAGGCCACCGCGATGTTGCGTTCCCATTCGCTGGTGTCGCCCTGCGCTGTGCGGATGTCATCGCCGTGGGCATACGCGGCCGAGAATGTCAGGCCGGTGAGGCCCAGCTTGCCGAAGTCATATTTGTATTGCGCCAGCCAGGTACGCTCGCCGGCGTGCTGGAATTTGTTCAGCTGCATGTTGGTCAGCGCCGGCGTGTCCGCACCTGAACCTGGGCCTTGGCGTGCGTCACCACTGTTCAAGCCCGAATCCAGGTACGGGAAGTCGCTGTCACCGCTGTTTTTCTGGATACCGAGGCCGACCGTATGGCCGTCCAGGCTGTAGCTCTCCAGCAAGCTGGCGGTGGTCTGGTTGATGCGGCCTTTGCTGGTGCCGTCACCGTAGAGGCCGGCCCCGGCGAAGTCTTTGTCGCCATCGGCGTTGGCGCCCACACCCAGGCTGCGGAACACGCGCACGTCGGTGTCGATGGCGCCCACAGACAACGCATCATGCCGTTTGGCGCCGAGGAAGAACTGCTGGTAGTAATCCTCAAGGTTGGAATACCACAGGCTGACGGTGGTGTTCTGAATGCCGGTGTAGTCCGCACCGCCGAACAGGAAACGGTCACTCTCTTTGGTGCCACCGGCGGTGATCATGCCTTGGTCGCCGGTTTCGTTGCGGATCTTGGTCTTGAAGATATCGCCGCCGGTGAAGGTGAAATCGGTAAGGTCCTTGGACACCAGCTGCACACCGGTGTTGGTCTGCTGGTACAGGCGCCCGTCGGTGTTGGCCAGCACCGGGTTGTTGCCGTACAGCGTGCCCACGCGCAGCTCATCCTTGGCAAAGCGCATCTTGAATGTGGGGCTCAGTACACCAAACTGGTCGGCGGATTTGCCGTTGTCCAACGGGAACATGCTGCCGGGGTAGCGACCTTGGTGGTCCTTGTCATTGAGGTCACCACCAGAGTCCAGTTTCAAGCCATAGAAGGCCTGCAGATCGAGGCCAAAACCAACCGGCCCATCGGTGTAGCCCGACTTGAAGTTGAACTCGAAACCCTGGCCCCAATCACGAATGCTGTGGGCCTTGGCGTTGCTGTTCACCACATCACGCCCTTGCTGGTTGAGGTAGCGGTTGAGCAAGGTCACATCGGCGTGGCTGTCGTCGATAAAATCGGCGTGGGCGGACAGCATAAAGCTCGCCATGGCGACACCCACCACGGGGCTTATTAACGTCTTCATTGTTACCGGTCTCCGTCACTGTTCTGAAATGAAAGCGTCAAACGCTTCACACAATTACGCAGTGGCCAGATGACAGTTACGCGTCAAACCGGGGCTTGAACGAATGAAATTAAATTTAAGAAAGCCCCGTAGAACGGGGCTTTGCGGGGTTTTATGTGGGAGCGGGCTTGCCCACGATGCAGCCAGCTCGGTGTATCTCAACACCGAGCTGATGTGATCGCGGGCAAGCACAGGGGACTAGCGCACCAAATGCAGGAACTGCAGGTGACGCTCGTACTGGTCGAGGATGTCGTTGATGATCTGCTCCTTGGTGTAGCCCACCAAATCGTAGTCCTGGCTGCCCTCGCTCAGGTGCACTTCCGCGCGGTAATAGCGACGGTTATTGAGCTGCTTGGAGCCCATGCCGCCGCGCGCAAACGACGGCGTGAAATAGCCACGCATCTGCACTTGATACACGAACGGGTGCTCTTCACCGTGGCCGATTTCCAGGCTGACGCTGTCGTTCGACGGGTCGGGCTGGGTGACGACGCTGAGGCCTTTCTCGACAAACACCGCCGTCACTTCTTCGATCGCCGGGCGCACCGTGGTCTCAAGGAACCGGTACACCTCATCGCGCGACGGGAAATGCACCGCCTGGCTCAAGCGCTGGCGCCAACCGCCGGTGCCCTTGCGTGAGCCCGATACCGGCGCCAGCGAATGCAACTGGGCAATCTGCTTTTGCGATTCGAGGTAGAACGCCTTGTGCAGCCCCCACATCATCAGCAGCAGGATCAGCGAGAACGGCAACGAGGTCAGTACCACCGCCGATTTCAGCGAATCGATACTGCCGGCAAACAGCAAGGCACTGGTGACCAACGCAGTCATCGCGCCCCAGAACACGCGCAGCCATTTAGGCCCGTCTTCATCGGCGTTACCGCCTTTGGACGACAAGGTCGACAGCACCACGGTGCCGGAGTCGGCCGAGGTGACGAAGAACACGAAGCTGATGAACACCGTGACCGCGATGACCGTCTTGCTCCACGGGTAGGTTTCCAGCAGCAAGTAAAGGCTCATCGACGGGTCATCGATGGCCGACTGGCCGAGGGCGGTCAAGCCGTGGTTCAGCACTTGGTCGATGGCGCTGTTGCCGAAGATCGACATCCACGCCAGGGTGAAGCCCAGCGGGATCAGCAGCACGCCGAACACGAACTCGCGGATGGTACGGCCACGGGAAATACGCGCGATGAACAGGCCCACGAACGGCGACCATGCAATCCACCAGGCCCAGTAGAACACCGTCCAACCGCCCAGCCAGTCGCTGGGTTTGTCGTAGGCGTACACATCGAAACTCTTGGTCGGCAAGGCGCCGAGGTAGTCGCCGATGTTCTGGATCAGGGTGTTGAGCAAGTGCTGGGTGGGCCCGGCGAACAACACAAACAGCAGCAGCGCGCAGGCCAGCAGCATGTTGATGTCGGACATCACCCGCACGCCCTTGTCGACACCGGAGACGGCGACGAGGATCGCGGCGCCCATCATCAGCGTGATCAGGCCAACCTGAATCCATTGGGTGTGGGCAATGCCGAACAGGTAATCCAGCCCGGAATTGAGGTGCAACACGCCAAAGCCCATGTCGGCGCCCAGGCCGAACACGGTGGCGATGATGCCAAAGCCATCCACTGCGTAGCCGATGGGGCCGTTGATGCGTTTGCCGATCAGCGGGTACAGCGCCGAGCGCAGCGCCAGCGGCAGGTTATGCCGGTAGGCGAAATACGCCAGGGCCATGCCAACAAACGCGAAGACGCCCCAGCCGTGCAGGCCCCAGTGCAGAAACAGGATCTGCATGGCCTGGCGCGCGGCATCGGCGTTCATCGGCGCGCCTTGGGGCGGCTGCACCAGGTGCGTCAGCGGCTCGGACACGCAGAAGAAGAACAGCGTGATGCTGATCCCGGCGGCGAACAGCATGCCGGCCCAGGACAGGTAGCTGAATTCGGGCTCGTCGTGGTCGGCACCGAGTTTTATCTTGCCGTAGCCCGATAGCGCGGTGACCACCACGAAGACCAGATACAGCGTCATCGCGAGCATGTAGTACCAGCCGACCGTATTGGCCGCCCAGTTTTGCGCAGCCAGCAGCCAGGCACCGGCCTGTTGCGGGATAGCGATGACCGTGATGCCGAATAGCAGGATGAAACTGGCGGCAAAGTAGAAAACGGGCGCATTCATGCGCACCATGCCGCTGGATGGGGTGGACGATGCACTCATGAACGATGCACCCCGAGGGTGTGGGATGTGGCTGTAAATAACGGACTCAGCAAAGGTAAGCCTCCTGTTGTGAGCGGGCAGCGAACCACCGGTTTAACTTGAACGAACATTCAAGTTAAACATGAATAGGCGGTTTTGGACTAATCGCAGGGCTGAGTGGTAGGTCATTCCTACACTAGCTCAGGGATTGGTATGACGGGTGCGCGAGGTAAATCGTTCAGCGATTTCCGCGTTAAGTACGGCTCAAAAATGGAATGCGGTCAAAAATGTGGCAGCGGGCTTGCTCGCGAATGCACTGGGTCAGCAACATATCCAGTAACTGACACTCCGCCTTCGCGAGCAAGCCCGCTTCCACAGGGATTTGTACTGATTCTCTATTTCTGCGCCCCATCCTCATGCTGCAAATTCGCCTGCGTGATATTCGCCCCCGCCGGCACACTGCGGGTCAGCCACACGTTGCCGCCAATCGTCGAGCCCTTGCCGATGGTGATCCGCCCCAGAATCGTCGCCCCGGCGTAAATCACCACATCATCCTCAACGATCGGATGGCGTGGATGACCCTTTTGCAGCTGCCCGTCCTCATCTGCCGGGAAGCGCTTGGCGCCCAGCGTCACCGCTTGGTAGATGCGCACCCGCTCGCCGATGATCGCGGTTTCGCCGATCACCACGCCCGTCCCATGATCGATAAAGAAACTCGGGCCGATCTGCGCGCCCGGGTGAATGTCGATACCCGTGGCCGAGTGCGCGATCTCCGCGCTGATCCGCGCCAGCAGCGGCAGCCCGGCGCGGTACAGATGGTGTGCCAGGCGATGGTGAATCACCGCCAGAATCCCTGGATAGCACAACAGCACTTCATCCACACTGCGCGCGGCCGGGTCGCCGTGGTAGGCGGCCAGCACGTCGGTGTCCAGCAGGCTGCGCAGCGAAGGCAGGGCCAGGGCAAAATCCTGGATCAGGCGGATCGCCAGGGCATCGACCTCGCTGTCGTCCTGGCCGCCCTGGCGTGCGGCGTAGCGCAGCTCCAGGCGCGCCTGGCCGAGCAGGGCATTCAAGGCGACGTCGAGGGTGTGGCCGACGTAAAAGTCTTCACTCTCTTCACGCAAGTCCACCGGCCCCAGGCGCATCGGGAACAACGCGCCGCACAGCGATTCAAGAATCTGCGCCACGGCTTCGCGCGCCGGCAATTCGCGGCCGCCGTGCTCGCCACTCAAGCGGCCATTGCGCGTTCGCCACTGGTCCCGGGCGCTGCGCAGCTGGCTGACGATGGTCTGCAATTGCCAATGGCTGGAACGCTCACTCACGGTATTCACTCCTGACGAATTGCCCATCACTTTACGGTATGCACCCTGACGGCCCTTAAGAACCAATGGTGTGATGCTAAGAACTAACCGACATAAGCGATTGGCGGTTGCCCGATGAAAAGTGCCTGCCTATAGTCGCCCAATCACTTAGCCACTGTGCGTCGCCATGATCAAACAACAGCTCGACCGTTTTAACCGCCTGGACCTGCTGGGCGGTGCCACTGCCCTGGAAAAACTTGAGCGGCTGTCGGCCTGGCTGGGCAGGGACATTTACGTCAAGCGCGACGACACCACGCCATTGGCCATGGGCGGCAACAAGCTGCGCAAACTCGAATACCTGGCAGCCGACGCCCTCGCCCAGGGTGCCGACACCCTGGTGACCGCTGGCGCGATCCAGTCCAACCATGTGCGCCAAACTGCTGCGCTGGCCGCCAAGTTGGGCCTGGGTTGCGTGGCACTGCTGGAGAACCCGACCGGCACCGAAGACCCGAACTATCTGGGCAACGGCAATCGCCTGTTGCTGGAGCTGTTTGACGCCAAAGTAGAACGGGTCGAGAACCTCGACAACGTTGACGACCAACTCAATGCCCTCGCCGATCGCCTGCGCAGCAACGGCAAGAAGCCGTACCTGGTGCCTATCGGCGGTTCGAATGCACTCGGGGCGCTGGGTTACGTACGCGCCGGGCTGGAGTTAGCCGGGCAGATCGAAGCCAGCGGCATTGAGTTCGCTGCCGTGGTACTCGCCTCCGGCAGTGCGGGCACCCACAGTGGCCTCGCCCTGGCGTTGAGCGAAGTGCTGCCAACATTGCCCGTGGTGGGCATCACCGTGTCGCGCACCGAGCAAGCTCAGTTCCCGAAAGTGCAAGGCCTGGCCGAACGCACCGCCGAGTTGCTCGGCGTGGGCGTTCCGGACGCGTTCAAAGTGATCCTGTGGGACGAATATTTCGGCCCGCGCTACGGCGAACCGAACGCCGGCACCCTGGCTGCGGTCAAGTTACTGGCAAGCCAGGAAGGCCTGCTGCTGGACCCGGTGTATACGGGCAAGGCCATGGCCGGCCTGCTCGATGGTATTGGGCGGCAGCGGTTTGAGGACGGGCCGATTATTTTCCTGCACACCGGCGGAGCGCCGGCGTTGTTTGCGTATGACACCGCGTTTAATTGAATAAACGCAGATCAGAAGGTGGGAGCGGGCTTGCTCGCGAATACGGAGTGTCAGCCCATCCATTCGGCGGCTGATACAGCGCATTCGCGAGCAAGCTGGCTCCCACACTAAATGGATTACATATTCCAATAACGAATAACAAATTAAATTTATATTATTTTCAAGTCTTAGAAACTGGCTTTATAGTCGCGCCGAAGGCGAAGACGCGCTTCGCGCTTTAAGGCAGGATACGACTACTGCGTCACCTGCTTCGCTCAACATAAAAAACACAGGGGCTGTTCATGACTATTTCTGTATTGCGTCGCACGTTGCTGGTTGGCACATTGGGCTTGGCACTTGGGGCTGGTCTGATGGGCCAAGCCATCGCTGGTGAACAGCTGGACACCATCAAGAAGGCCGGCGAGATCAAGATCGGCCTGGAAGGCACCTACCCGCCGTTCAGCTTCGTCGATGAAAGCGGCAAGCTCAGCGGTTTCGAAGTCGAGCTGTCCGAAGCGCTGGCCAAAGAGCTGGGCGTCAAGGTCAAGCTGCAAGCCACACCGTGGGACGGCATCCTCGCGGCCCTGGAATCCAAGCGCCTGGACGCAGTGGTCAACCAGGTGACCATCTCCGAGGAGCGCAAGAAGAAGTACGACTTCTCCAAGCCCTACACCGTTTCCGGTATCCAGGCGCTGGTGCTGAAGAAAAACGTCGACGCCATCAAGACCGCCGACGACCTGGCCGGCAAGAAAGTCGGCGTAGGCCTGGGCACCAACTACGAACAATGGCTCAAGGACAACCAACCCAAAGCCATCATCAAGACCTACAACGATGACCCTACCAAGTTCCAGGACCTGCGCATCGGCCGCATCGACGCCATCCTGATCGACCGTCTGGCCGCTCTGGAATACGCCAAGAAAGCCCCGGACACTGCTGCCGCTGGCGATGCCTTCTCCCGTCAGGAAGCCGGCATTGCCCTGCGCAAAGGCGAGCCTGAACTGCTCGACGCCGTGAACAAGGCCCTCGACAAACTGCGTGCCGACGGCACCTTGAAGAAGCTGTCCGAGAAATACTTCAACGCTGACGTCACTCAATAATGGAAGCAGGTTTCCAACTCGCGCTGGACTCCGCGCCCTTTCTGCTCAAGGGCGCGTACTACACGGTGATTCTTAGCCTTGGCGGGATGTTTTTCGGCTTGCTGCTGGGCTTCGGCCTGGCCTTGATGCGTTTGTCGCGCTTCAAACTGGTCAGTTGGATCGCCCGCGTCTACGTGTCGTTCTTTCGCGGCACGCCCTTGCTGGTGCAGCTGTTCCTGATCTACTACGGCTTACCGCAAGTGGGCATCGAGCTGGACCCGATCCCGGCCGCCATGATTGGCTTTTCGCTGAACATGGCGGCTTACGCCTGTGAAATCCTGCGCGCCGCCATCAGCTCCATCGAGCGCGGCCAATGGGAAGCTGCAGCCAGTATCGGCATGACTCGCGCGCAGACCCTGCGCCGGGCCATCCTGCCGCAGGCCATGCGCACGGCCTTGCCGCCGTTGGGCAACAGCTTTATTTCGCTGGTAAAAGACACGGCGCTGGCCGCTACCATCCAGGTGCCCGAGCTGTTCCGCCAGGCCCAATTGGTGTCTGCGCGCACCTTCGAAATCTTCACCATGTATCTCTCCGCTGCCCTGATCTACTGGATTTTGGCAAGCATCCTGGCGCATTTTCAGAACCGCCTGGAAGACCGGGTCAACCGGCATGACCTGGAGTCTTGAAGCATGATCGTGGTTGAAAAACTGACCAAACAATTCAAGGGTCAGGTGGTACTCAACGGGATCGACCTTGAGGTCAAGGAAGGCGAAGTTGTCGCCATCATTGGGCCCAGTGGTTCCGGCAAGACCACCTTCCTGCGCTGCCTGAATTTCCTCGAAGAACCTACCAGCGGTCGCATCAAGGTGGGTGACATCGAGATCGACAGCAGCAAGCCGCTCAACCAGCAACAAGGCCTGGTGCGGCGCCTGCGCCAGCACGTGGGTTTTGTGTTCCAGAACTTCAACCTGTTCCCGCACCGCACCGCGCTGGAAAACGTCATCGAAGGCCCGATGGTGGTCAAGAAGATGCCGCGCGAAGCAGCCACCGAACTGGGCCGTACGCTGCTGGCCAGGGTCGGCCTGGCGGGCAAGGAAGGGGCTTACCCGCGGCGCTTGTCTGGCGGCCAGCAACAGCGCGTGGCAATTGCCCGTGCATTGGCCATGGAGCCGGAGGTGATTCTGTTTGACGAACCCACCTCGGCACTCGACCCAGAGTTGGTCGGTGAAGTACTGGCAACCATCCGCAGCCTGGCCGAAGAAAACCGCACCATGGTCATCGTCACCCACGAGATGAGCTTCGCCCGGGATGTGGCCAACCGGGTGATCTTCTTCGACAAGGGCGTGATCGTCGAACAGGGCGAAGCCAAGGCGCTGTTTGCCAACCCCAAGGAAGAACGGACCAAGCAGTTCCTGAGCAAGTTTTTAGCCCACTGACACCCCGAAAAACCTAGGTGGGAGCTGGCTTGCCTGCGATGCAGGCACCTCGGTGTGTCAGTCACACCGCAGCCATGCTATCGCAGGCAAGCCAGCTCCCACCTAAGCGCGTTCCTACATAAAATCCTCGCGATAACGAATAAAACGCACCGCCGCACCCACCTTAAAATCCCCCGCCTCGTCAGCTCTTTCTGAATCTGCTCCAACCCGCCGTTTAGCCCTTTGCCGCCATTGACGCCCGCCGGCCAACCCTCTTATCTAGGGCCCAGAGGATTGGATCCTATCCCGGCTATTCACTGAATCGTTCCTTTCGGCACCCTGCGCACACTCGCGCCACGGGCACCGGAACGATTGCTGCTGGCTGCATCAAGGAGATTACTTATGACGCGCACTGCACCCTCGGCCATGCTCACCGCCCCGACGCTGCCCCAGGCTAATCGATACGGTATCAACGCCCTCGCCGCCGCCCAACTGCAGGTGGATATCGCCCCCTACCCCGGCATGGAGGAAGGCGACTTGATCGAGCTGTTCTGGAACAACTGCTTTGCCGACTCCCGGCGCGTGAGCGCGTGCAAAATCGGCACCCCCACCCGCCTGCGCATCCCGCACAGCTTTGTGCAGGATGGCTCGGCGCAGATTCACTACCAGGTCATGCAGATCGGCCACGGCCCGGCCCGTTCGGCAGTCACGCACGTGCGGGTCAAGACCTGCCCACCCGGCGGCCAGCCGTCGCCTCGGTTCAGTGACGAAAACCAGAACCTTGCGCCCGTCAGCCTGCCCGACATGATCCGCCGCTACGGCATCAACGGTAGCCAGGTGCGACGCGGCATTCCGCTGAGCATCGAGCCGTACGCGCATATGACCACTGGCGACGCCATTACCCTGCGTTGGGGCGACGTGCGTCTGGACCTGCCGACGATCCAGCGCAAGGACGTCGGTCTGACAGTGCAGGTGTGGGTGCCCTCTGCGGTGATTGTCGAAGCGGGCGACGACTGCCGGCTGGACGTGACGTACTGCATTCTGGATCGCGTTGGCAATAATTCGCGCTGGGCACCCGCGCGCACGTTGAACATCGCCGCCTGCTCCTCGCAGGCGCCACCCCGCCCGGCCGGGGCCGCGTCGACCTATCAACCACGTCAGCCCGGTTCTCCCTGCGAACCTGGGTAACAGACCTTCTATGCATATTCCTAGAAGTTAGTTTATTTAAAGATTTAACACGCTTAGGGTATATGCACCGGACCACCGGACATCTCTGATTTTTCTGTTTTTATTTCATTGAATGCGAGGTCGGTATGGTCAGAATTACCCCGGTGCATAACGCCAGGGCATTACGTGCAGCCAAGGAGCGGCGCTGATGTCTAACTTGGCTCTAACACCCCCCCAGAGTGATCTGGACGTAGCCCCACTGCTGTTGCCGGCAGCTGTGCTGCGCGACGACGCACAAGCGTTGAGCGCAGCACACGAACTGGCTCAGGCCGCGCGCCTGCAAGCGGCCAAGCGCGACCAGCAGCGCAAGCTGCCCTGGGCGCAGCTTGAGCAGTTCACCCGCAGCGGGCTGGGCAGTATTTCCATTCCCCGTGAATACGGCGGCCCACAGGTATCGTTCGTGACCCTGGCCGAGGTGTTCGCGATCATCAGCGCGGCGGACCCGGCCCTCGGGCAGATCCCGCAAAACCACTTCGGCATCCTGTATCTGCTGCAGGGCACTGCCACCGAACGCCAGAAAAAGCAGCTGTTCCAGAGCGTCCTCGACGGCTGGCGCATCGGTAATGGCGGCCCGGAACGCGGCACCAAAAACACCCTGGAACTCAAAGCGCGGCTCACCGCCGAAGGTGACGGCTATGTGGTCAGCGGCCAGAAGTTCTACTCCACCGGCGCGCTGTTTGCCCATTGGGTGGCGGTGAAGGCGTTGAACGATGACGGCAAACAAGTCATGGCCTTTGTGCGCCGTGGCACGCAAGGGCTGCGCATCGTTGACGATTGGTCGGGCTTCGGCCAACGCACCACCGCCAGCGGCACCGTGCTGCTTGACCGGGTACCGGTGGACGCCGAACTGGTGATAGAGAACTGGCGCATCGGCGACAGCCCGAACATCCAGGGCGCTATCTCGCAATTGATCCAGGCGGCCATCGACGCCGGCATCGCCCGCGGCGCCCTCGATGACACCATCGCCTTCGTGCGTGAACGCTCGCGCCCATGGATCGACGCCAAGGTCGAACGCGCCAGCGATGACCTGTATGTGATCGCCGATATCGGCAAGCTGAACATCGAACTGCATGCCGCCCAAGCCCTGTTGCGCAAGGCCGGCAAGGTGCTGGACGAGGTCAGCGCTGCGCCGATCACCGCGCAATCCGCCGCGCGCGCGTCAATTGCCGTGGCCGAAGCGAAAGTGCTGACCACCGAAGTGTCGCTGCTGGTCAGCGAAAAGCTCTTCGAACTGGCCGGCAGTCGCGCCACCCTCGCCGAATTCAACCTCGACCGCCACTGGCGCAACGCCCGCGTGCACACCCTGCACGACCCGGTGCGCTGGAAGTATCACGCCATCGGCGCCTATCGCCTGAACGGCACGTTGCCGGCTCGTCATTCCTGGATCTGACCGACCAGACATCTGGAGAACATCATGACTTTCTCTACAAACGTCGCGGTTATCACCAGCGACGAACAAGCCCTTATTGTCGCCAGCGACCTGGCCGAAGACTTGGGTCGCGACAGCGCCCAGCGCGACCGTGAACGCCGCCTGCCCCTGCCCGAGCTGGACGTGTTTTCGCGCTCCGGCCTGTGGGGCATCAGCGTGCCGAAGGAACACGGTGGCGCGGGTGTGTCCAACGTCACCCTGGCCAAGGTCATTGCGCTGATTGCCCAGGCGGACGCCTCTCTGGGCCAGATCCCGCAAAACCATTTCTATGCCCTGGAAGTGCTGCGCGTGAATGGCAGCCCGGCCCAGCAGAAACGCCTGTACGCCGAAGTGCTCGCAGGCCGACGTTTCGGCAACGCCTTGGCGGAGCTGGGTACCAAAACTGCCCATGACCGGGTGACCAAAATCACCCGCGACGGCGACGGTTTTCGTATCACCGGCCGCAAGTTCTACTCCACCGGCGCCATCTACGCCCAACGCATCCCCACCTCGGTGGTGGATGAACACGGCGTGCAGCAACTGGCATTTGTGCCGCGCGACAGCGAAGGCCTGACGGTAATCGACGACTGGAGCGGCTTCGGCCAGCGCACCACCGGCAGCGGCTCCGTGGTGTTTGACAACGTGTGGGTCGCCGCCCAGGACGTGGTCCCGTTCCAGAGCGCTTTCGAGCGCCCGACCACGGTCGGCCCGCTGGCGCAGATCCTTCACGCTGCCATCGACACCGGCATCGCCCGCGCCGCCTTCGAGGATGCGCTGCATTTTGTGCGCACCAAGACCCGGCCGTGGATCGACTCCGGCAACGACAAGGCCACTGAAGACCCGCTCACCTTGAAAAGCTTCGGCCACCTGAGCATCCGCCTGCACGCCGCCGAGGCATTGCTGGAACGCTCCGGTGAGTTCCTCGACCGCGCCCAGGCCGACAGCACTGCCGAAACCGTCGCGGCAGCCTCCATCGCCGTCGCCGAAGTGCGCGCCTTGAGCACTGAAATTTCCCTGGCCGCCGGCAGCACCTTGTTCGAACTGGCCGGCAGCCAGGCGACCCTGGCCGAACATGGCCTTGACCGCCACTGGCGCAACGCCCGCGTACACACCCTGCACGACCCGGTGCGCTGGAAGTACTTTGCTGTGGGCAATTACTACCTCAACGATGAAAACCCGCCACTGCGGGGGACCATTTAATGGCGAAGAAAAAAATCCTGCTCAATGCCTTCAACATGAATTGCATCGGGCACATCAACCACGGCCTGTGGACGCATCCACGGGACACCTCGACGCAGTACAAGACCCTCCAATACTGGACCGACCTGGCGCAGACCCTGGAGCGCGGGCTGTTCGACGGCTTGTTCATCGCCGACATCGTCGGCGTGTACGACGTTTACCAGAACGCCATCGATGTGCCGCTCAAGGAGTCGATCCAGCTGCCGGTCAACGACCCGTTGCTGCTGGTCTCGGCCATGGCGGCCGTCACCCAAAACCTTGGCTTCGGCCTCACCGCCAACCTCACCTACGAGCCGCCGTATCTGTTCGCCCGACGCATGTCCACCCTCGACCACCTGAGCCGTGGCCGGGTCGGCTGGAACATCGTCACCGGCTACCTCGACAGCGCCGCCAAGGCCATGGGCCTGACCGAACAGGTCGAGCATGACCGGCGCTACGACCAGGCCGATGAATACCTGCAAGTGCTGTACAAACTCTGGGAAGGCAGCTGGGAAGACGACGCGGTCATCAACGACCCACAGCAACGGGTCTATGCGCAGCCCGGCAAGGTGCACAAGGTTGAGCACCACGGCGAGTTCTATCAGGTCGAGGGGTATCACCTTTGCGAGCCGTCGCCGCAACGCACGCCGGTGCTGTTCCAGGCCGGCAGCTCGGAGCGTGGCTTGCTGTTCGCCGGGCGCCATGCCGAATGCGTATTCATCAGCGGGCAGAACAAGGCCGCCACCAAAGTCCAGGTGGACAAGGTGCGCGCCAGTGCGGCGCTGGCGGGGCGCAACCCGGATGACATCAAGGTGTTCATGGGCCTCAACGTGATCGTGGGCGCCACCGAAGAACTGGCCTGGGCCAAGCACGCCGAGTACGTGAGCTATGCAAGCCCGGAAGCCGGAGTGGCGCACTTCTCGGCCTCTACGGCCATCGACTTTGCTCAATACGAAATCGATGAGCCGATCCAGTACGTGAAAAGCAACGCGATTCAGTCGGCCACCAAGAACCTGCAAAACAACGATTGGACGCGGCGCAAATTGCTTGAGCAGCACGCCCTGGGCGGGCGCTACATCACCTTGGTCGGCTCGCCCGAACAAGTGGCTGACGAGCTGGAATCGTGGATCAGCGAAACCGGGCTGGATGGCTTCAACCTGACGCGCATTGTCACGCCGGAAAGCTATGTCGATTTCATCGACCTGGTGGTGCCGGAACTGCAGAAGCGTGGGTCGTACAAGACCGCTTATGAGCAGGGAACGCTGCGCGAAAAAGTCTTTCAGGCCTCGGCGCGCCTACCCGAACAACACACCGGCTCTACCTACCGACACTGAACCAAACCTGTGGGAGCTGGCTTGCCTGCGATAGCAGCAGGTCAGCCAAAAATTTGTGCCTGGCAGACCCCTATCGCAGGCAAGCCAGCTTCCACCGTTGATCGCATCGTGCTTACAAACACCTGATGACTGGACACCCAATATGAAAAAGACACTGCTCACCCACCCAGTCAAAGCACTGGCCCTGGCCTTTGGTTTATTCAGCTCGGCGGTATTCGCCGCCGATGCACCGCTGAAAGTCGGCACCACCGCCGCCTTCGCGATTCCCCTGGAAGCTGCCGTCGCCGAAGCCGACAAGCAAGGCCTGAAGGTCGAACTGGTGGAGTTCACCGACTGGATCGCGCCCAACGTCAGCCTCGCCGCCGGCGACATCGACGTGAACTACTTCCAGCACATCCCGTTCCTGGAAAACGCCAAGGCTGCCGCCGGGTTCGACCTGGTGCCGTATGCGCCGGGCATCATCAATAACGTTGGCCTGTATTCCAAGAAGTACAAAAGCTTCAACGACCTGCCTCAGGGCGCCAGCGTGGCGATCGCCAACGACCCGATCAACAGCGGTCGCGGCCTGCAACTGCTGGCCAAGGCCGGTTTGATCACGCTCAAGCCGGGCGTGGGTTACAAGGCCACCGAAGAAGACATCATCGCCAATCCGAAGAAGATCAAGATCCTGCAAGTGGAAGCCGTGCAGCTGGTGCGCGCCTATGACGACGCCGATCTGGTGCAGGGCTACCCGGCCTACATCCGCCTGTCCAAGACCTTCGATGCCGAGTCGGCGCTGCTGTTCGACGGCCTCGATCACCCTGAATACGTGATCCAGTTTGTGATCCAGCCCAAAAGCAAAACCGACCCGCGCGTGGTCAAGTTCGTCGACATCTACCAGCATTCGCCGGTGGTACGCGCCGCGCTGGATAAATCCCTCGGCAAGCTCTACCAAGTCGGCTGGGAAGATAAAAAATGACCGCCGCCAACGCCCAACTGCGCGACGTGGGCACCGCGCCCAGGGACGCCAAGCAGACAGCGCTGCACCCGGACCTGAACCGTGCCCATGTGCGGTTCATCAACCTGGGCAAAACCTATGACGGCAGCGTGCATGCCTTGCAAGGCATTGACCTTGCGATCCAGCGCGGTGAGGTGTTCGGCATCATCGGCCGCAGCGGCGCCGGCAAATCCTCGCTGATCCGCACCATCAACCGCCTGGAGCAACCCAGCAGCGGGCGCGTGCTGATCGATCAGGTGGACATCGGCGAGTACGACGAAGACCGTCTGGTCGCGTTGCGTCGGCGCATCGGCATGATCTTCCAGCACTTCAACCTGATGTCGGCCAAAACGGTGTGGCAGAACGTCGAGCTGCCGCTGAAGGTCGCCGGCGTGCCCAAGCTGCAGCGCGAGCAAAAGGTGCGTGAGCTGCTTGAACTGGTGGGTTTGCAGGACAAGCACAAGGCTTATCCCGCGCAGCTGTCCGGCGGGCAGAAACAGCGCGTCGGCATTGCCCGTTCGCTGGTGCACGACCCACAGATTCTGCTGTGCGACGAAGCCACCTCGGCCCTCGACCCGGAAACCACCCAGTCGATTCTCGGCCTGCTGCGCGACATCAACAAACGCCTGGGCCTGACCATCGTGTTGATCACCCACGAGATGGCGGTGATCCGCGAAATCTGCGACCGCGTGGTGGTGCTTGAGCACGGTCGAATCGTGGAGCAAGGCCCGGTGTGGCAAGTATTCGGCAACCCGCAGCATGAGGTCAGCAAAACCCTGCTGGCGCCGCTGCAACACGGGCTGCCGGAAGAACTGCAAAACCGCCTGCAACCCACCCAGACATCGGCCGACGCCGCGTTGGTGCTGCGTTTGCAGTTCACCGGCAGCGCCACCGACGAACCCGACCTGGCCGCGCTGTTCGGCGCCCTTGGCGGACGCGTGCGCTTGCTGCAAGGCGGCGTGGAACGGATCCAGGGGCACGCCTTGGGGCAATTACTGCTGGCGGTCAATGGCTCGCCACACAACGCACAAGCACTGCGCACCCTGGCCGGGCGTTGGGCGCAACAGGTGGAGGTGCTGGGCTATGTGGTTTGATCGTTTATTGCAGGGCGCCATCGACACCCTATTGATGGTTGGCGTGTCGTCGTTGATCGCGCTGTTGGTGGGTATTCCGCTGGCGGTGTTTCTGGTCACCAGCGACAAGGGCGGCATCTATCAGGCACCGGCGCTGAACCGCGTGCTCGGCGCGTTCGTCAATCTGTTCCGCTCCATTCCGTTTCTGATCCTGATGGTGGCGCTGATCCCGTTTACCCGGCTGATCGTCGGCACCACCTATGGCGTGTGGGCGGCCGTTGTGCCGCTGACCATCGCCGCCACGCCGTTTTTCGCGCGGATCGCCGAGGTGAGCCTGCGCGAAGTGGACCACGGTTTGATCGAAGCCGCGCAGGCCATGGGCTGCCGCCGCTGGCACATCATCTGGCACGTGCTGTTGCCGGAAGCGCTGCCGGGGATTGTGGGCGGGTTCACGATCACGCTGGTGACCATGATCAACTCGTCAGCCATGGCGGGCGCCATCGGCGCAGGCGGCTTGGGTGACATTGCCTACCGCTACGGCTATCAGCGTTTCGATACGCAGATCATGCTCACCGTGATTGTGTTGCTGGTGGTTCTCGTCGCGGTGATTCAGTTGGGCGGCGATCGCCTGGCTCGGGTGCTGAACAAGCGGTGAGGTATAGTCGGGCGATCTCAGCGCCCGGTATTTCCCCCCATGACCCTCAAGCCCGACGACCTCAACCAGATCACTTCCATCACCCTCGGCCACTACAACAAGGTGGCCGAGGACTTCCGTGAAGGCACCCGCGATCACGATGTGAGCCAGAACATCGACGCGCTGCTGCGCCATATCCAGGGCACAGCGCCGTTTACCGTGCTGGATTTCGGCTGCGGGCCGGGGCGTGATCTGCAGACGTTTACGCGCATGGGCCATATTGCCGTGGGGCTCGATGGCTCCGAACGGTTTGCGCAAATGGCCCGCGAGGACAGTGGTTGTGAAGTGCTGCTGCAGGACTTTCTCAAGTTGGACCTGCCGACCGAACGCTTCGACGGGGTGTTTGCCAACGCGGTGTTGTTCCATATTCCCAAGCAGGAGCTGCCACGGGTGCTCAAGCAGTTGCAGGGTGCGCTGAAGCCTGGCGGCGTGCTGTTCAGTTCCAACCCGCGCGGTGAAAACCTGGAAGGCTGGAACGGGCCCAGGTATGGGTCTTATCACGACCTCGCGGCGTGGCAGGCACTGCTGACGGCGGCCGGGTTTGTGGAGTTGGAGCATTACTACCGGCCGGCCGGGTTGCCTCGGGAACAACAGCCGTGGTTGGCGAGTGTGTGGCGCAAACTGTAGATGTTCGTCGTCGGGCCCGGCCTCTAACGCAGGCAAGCCCGCTCCCCCATTTGGAATGCATTTCCATGTGGGAGCGGGCTTGCTCGCCAAGGCGTCAGCGGCCCCGCTAATCCACCTGATACACCCTAGGTTTTTCACCCTCGACCAACGCCGTCACACTCTTTCCCGCATACCCTTCTTTGTCCCCTGCAGCAAAATTCGCCACCAACCGCGTGCCATCGGCAAACGTGGTCTGCTGCACCTGCCGATCGGCCGTCAGCCAACGAAAATCGGTCATTGCCTGTGTCGCCAAGCGCTCATGCAACGGCCGAAAAAACCGGTCCTGGCGCTGTATCAACGGTATGCGCTGCTTCAGGGTCGCGGCACTCAGGTGATACAGCGGCGGCACGTTGTACAGCAGTTGGGCCAGCTCGTTCTCAGCCCGCACATTGCTCAGCTTCAGGCTGTCGAACAGCCAATGGTGAGTGGTGATGACCGAGCCGTGGAACACCGCCTGATACAACGGCAAGCGCATGGACGGGTCGAAATACACGGTGCGAAATGGCTCATTCAACGGCACCGTTTTGAAGAACACCGCCGGTTGCTCCGGCGGATACCAGTTGCCGACGTAATAAGGCGATTGTTTATCCTTGGTCATCGCGCGATCACCCCAGCCGAGCACCGGCGTCTGCATGCCGTGGGCAAACAGAATGCCTTGGGCAGTGACCGCATTGCCGTCTTCGGAACCGGCGGGCAGCTTGAGCACCGTGTTGAGCCAGCGTGACGCGTCGATATTGCCTTCAGCGTTTTGCGCCTGGGTCATTTCGGCGCCATTGCGGTAGCTGTCAAAGACCATGCTGGTCGCATAGGCATCCAGGAACCAGGCGTTGAAACCGGCCTTGGCTTGCACCGCTTTCACCCGCGCTTCCAGTAACGGCCGCACGCAGCGCGGGTCGGTGTAGTGACCGGATTGTTGAAAGCCGGTCTTGAGTTTGCCGTCTTCCAAGATGATGGCGCAGTCGCGATAGGCCTTGCTGCCCAGGTGGGCGGTGGTCCAGTCGGGGTTTTCGGTGGTGGACAAGGCCGTTTCATAGGAATCGTACGGCGCCATCAGGTAACCCGCCTTGACGCCCGCCTTAATCGCTTCGGGGTGCCAGAGGCCGCCTTCCCAGCCTTCGCCCAGGGTCAGCAGCAGGCGCTTCAACCCAGCATCTTGCAGCGCCTTGACGGTCTGGGCCGACAGCGTGCTGCCCCAGGTCTCGGGACTGTGGCTCAAGGCGCCGGCAAACGCTGTGGCCAGTTCACGGCGCAGTACGCCATAACCGTCAGCCAGCTTGAGCATGTCCGGCTCGTCGGTGGCCTGCCAGGTTTGCCGGGCCTTTTTGTTGATCGCCGCGTTGAGCCCACGCAGCAAAACCGTCTTTTGGTAGCGATCCAACGTGCCGGCCTGCGTCAGCACCTGCGTGGCCTCTTTGTCCAGCAAGCCCTTGAGTTCGTGGCCGCGCAGCACCTTCACCAGCAGCGGCCAGTCGCGCACATCCTCCGGCCCTAACAGGTCATTGCCCCACAGATAGACGTGGCTGGCACCCAGCAACTTTTCAGCCTCGGGGGTCTGACGCAGTTTGTCCGCCAGCGGTTCATAACGCCCCTGCGCCACCAGCCACTGGCGGTAGCGCTTGGCCCCGGCCAACGGGTCGGCATCGCCCAGGTGCAGGCGCAGGGTCATCGGCGCGGCGGGCTCAAGCCGGGTGAATTCATGCGCCATTGAAAGCGCCAGCCCGCCACCGTCTGCCTGCCATTGCAGGTGGTTGTTATAGGGGTTGGTGAGCAACCAGTTGAGCGTGAAACGGCCATGATCTAAGCCCCATAACGGCAGGCTGAGATCCTGCGTGGTATTAACCTCGCCTTGATCCAGCAAAAACGAGTTCCACACGGCGTTGCCGGCGGGCACGTAATGCCCTTCGGCCAAGGGCCAGATCAAGCCTTTGCCCATCGCCTCGGCGGGTTGGCGCAGCAGCGCCAATTGGCCCGGCTCGCGCGCGTTGATGGTCAGGGCAAGGTCGCGCTGCTCAAGGCGCGCGGTCAGCTGGTAGGCGCCGCTGTCCCACTGCCAAGTGGCTTGCCCGGCATCGGCCTGCACACCGGTGACCGCGTGCGCCGCCACACCGCTGGAAGCCTGCACTGCGGCCTCGCCCGCCGGGGTAACGCGCAGCGCCAGCGTGGCGGGGTCGAGTTCGACCCGCCAGAGGGCGTTTTCCAGCACGGTGCCAGCGAAGAGTCGGGGAGACAGCAACAGGCAAAAAATCAGCACTAAACGGCGCATGACACGGGCCTTCCAAAACGGAAACAGGCCCGGAGGGTAAAGCACTTAATGCCAGACAACTGTAGGGAAAGTGTTTCCAGGAGCCTTCCCACATCCTTGCAGGAAGGCGCCGAGGGTCAGGCCTGTTCTTTTTTCGGCTCGCGAATCTTGTACCAGGCCACATAAAGCGCTGGCAGGAACAACAGCGTCAGCAAGGTGGCGATGATGATCCCGCCAATCATCGCGTAGGCCATCGGTCCCCAAAACACTTCCCGCGCAATCGGGATCATGCCCAGGCTGGCTGCCGCAGCGGTCAGCAGGATAGGACGGCGCCGGTGCTCGGTGGCTTCCACCACGGCATCCCACGGCGTATAGCCGTCGCGCTCGTAGGCATCGATCTGCGTCACCAGAATCACCGAGTTGCGGATGATAATGCCGATCAGCGCCAGAATGCCGAGGATCGCCACAAAGCCCATCGGCGTGCCCGTGGGGATCAGCGCCAGCACCACGCCGATCAGCCCGAGCGGCGCGACGCTGGCGACCAGGAACATCTTCTGCACGCTGTGCAGCTGGATCATCAGGAACGTGGCCATCAGGAACAGCATCAACGGCACCACTTTGGCGATGGGGCCTTGGGCCTTGCCGCTTTCTTCGACGGTGCCGCCGGTGGCGACTTTGTAGCCTACCGGCAGGCCAGCGCTGAACGTGTCGATTTCGGGCTTGAGTTGCTTGACCAGGTCGGTCGGTTGCATCTCATCACGCACCGAAGCCTTGACGGTGATGGTTGGCTTGCGGTCGCGACGCCACACCAGCGGCTGCTCCAACTCATACCGCACGGTGGCGAAGGCCAGCAGCGGAATCGAGGTGCCATTGGGCGTGACAATCTGCAGGTTCTGCAAGGTTTCCGGGGTGCCGCGCTCGGCGTCTTCGGCGCGACCGACCACGTTGATCAGGTAGATATCGTCGTGCACTTGGGTCACCGATGCACCGCTGACCACGCTGTTCATCAATTGCGCCACGTCTTCCGACGACAGCCCCAATTGCCGCGCCTTGTCTTGGGCGATGTCCACGCGCAGCACTTTGCCCGGCTCGTTCCAGTCGTAAATGATCTCGCCCAGGTGGGTGTTTTTATCCAGCAAGGTCGCCAGTTCAATGGCGTGCTTGCGCACCTGATCGGTGTCCTTGCCAGACACGCGATACTGGATCGGCCGCCCGACCGGCGGGCCCATTTCCAGGGGCTGCACATAACTGCCGATGCCGACGAAGTCATCGCGCAGGCGTTTTTGCAGGCGCGCAATCAACGCGCCGCGCTCTTCCAGGCCTTTGCTGACGATCACCAACTGCGCGTAGTAGGGGTTTTCCAATTGCTGGTCGAGGGGCAGGTAGAAACGAATCGCACCCTGGCCGATATAGGTGCTCCAGCGCGCAATATCCGGATCATCCTTGATGATCGCCTCAAGGCGGTCGACCGCCTTGCGCGTTTCGTTGATCGAGGCGTTTTGCGGCAGGTTGAGGTCGACGAGAATTTCCGGGCGGTCCGATGACGGGAAAAACTGGTTCTGCACAAACTGCATGGAGAACACCGACGCCGCAAACAGCCCCACGGTGATGCCGATGGCCCACCAGCGGTTGCGCATGGCCCAGAGCATGCCGCCATTGAATGCGCGACCGATGCGCCCAGGCTCTTTGTTTTCGGGCTTAACGTTGGCGCTGAGGATATGCACGCCAATCACCGGCGCAAACAGCACCGCCACCACCCACGACACCAGCATCGCCACGGCAATCACCGCAAACAGCGTGAAGGTGTACTCGCCCGCCGAACTGGCGTTGAGGCCGATAGGCACAAAGCCGGCGACGGTCACCAGCGTGCCGGTGAGCATCGGGAACGCGGTCGAGGTATAGGCGTAGGTCGCCGCCTGTTCCTTGGTTTCGCCTTTTTCCAGGCGCGTGATCATCATCTCCACGGTGATCATCGCGTCATCCACCAATAGGCCGAGGGCGATGATCAACGCGCCCAGCGACACGCGCTGCATGGTGATGCCGCTGTATTCCATGAACACGAACACCAGCGCCAGCACCAACGGGATCGAGCACGCCACCACCAACCCGGCACGCATGCCGAGGCTGATAAAGCTCACCACCAGCACGATGATGACAGCTTCAAACAGCGCGCTGGTAAAGCCGCCGACAGCCTCCTCCACCACTTCTGCCTGGTCGGAGACTTTGTGCACGCCCACGCCCACCGGCAGGTCAGCCGTCAACTCATCCATGCGTGTGTGCAAGGCCTTGCCGAATGACTGGATATTGCCGCCCTTCTGCATGGCAATCGCCAAGCCAATCGCCGGCTTGCCATTGAAACGGAACATCGGCCGCGCCGGATCGACGTAGCCACGGCTAATGTCGGCAATGTCGGCCAAACGGTAAAAACGGTCATTGAGGCGCAGGTTGACGTTGGCCAGGTCCTTTTCGGAGGCAAACTGCCCCGAGGTGCGCACCGAAATCCGCTCCGGCCCGGCCTCGATTACCCCGGCCGGGGTCACCGCGTTCTGCGACTGCAGGCTCTGTACGACCTGGCGCTGGTCAATCCCCAATGCTGCCAGTTTGCGCGTGGAGAAGTTCAGGTAGATCACTTCGTCCTGCTGGCCGATCATCTCGACCTTGCCCAGGCCCGGCACCGAGCGGATTTCGGCGCGCACTTGCTCGACGTAATCACGCAGTTGGCGCATCGACAGGCCGTCACCGGTAAACGCGTAGACCGAACCGAACACGTCACCGAATTCATCGTTGAACGACGGCCCCTGCAAGCCCTGGGGGAAGGTGCCGCGAATGTCATCGATCTTCTTGCGCACCTGGTACCAGATATCCGGAATCGCCTTGGCGCTGGTGGTGTCTTTGAGGAACACGAACACCGTGGACTCGCCCGGTCGCGTGTAGCTCTTCACGTAGTCGAGGGAGTCGAGTTCTTCGAGTTTTTTCTCGATGCGGTCGGTAACCTGCTTGAGGGTTTCCTCCTGGGTCGCACCCGGCCAGCGGGTCTGGATCACCATGGTTTTGATGGTGAACGAAGGGTCTTCCTCGCGGCCAAGGTTCATGTAGGAGAACACGCCCATCAGCAGCGCGACGAACATCAGGTACCAGACGAAGGACTGATGCTTGAGGGCCCAGTCGGATAAGTTGAAGCTCCCTTTCATCGCGGGCTGTCCTCGTCGATTTTGACTTTTTGCCCAGGCTTCAGGCTGTTCACGCCAGCGGTGACGATGCGTTCGCCGGGTTTGACGCCGCCGTTGAGCAGCGCGCTGTTGGCGTCACGGCTGACCACCGTGATGTCGCGCGGCTGCACGGTCTGGCTTTGGGTGTCGAGCAGCCAGATGCGGGTCTTGCCGTCGACTTCTTGCAGGGCGCTCACCGGCAGTTGGATGCGGGGTGCGATGGCGGTGCTCAAGGTCACGCTGATAGCGGTGCCCAGGCGGAAGGCTGGCGGTGTTTCGGCCAGGGTCAATCGCGCACGCCGGGTGCGCGTGGCGCTTTGGGCCTGGGGTTCGATCTCACGCACGATGGCGGTGGTGTTGACGCTCGGGTCGAGTTGGCCAGCAACCACAAACACCACATCGGTAGGCAGGCGCTCAGCCAGACCGGCCGGCAGGTCGATTACCGCTTCCTTGATGTCCGGGCGCGCGAGGGTCACCACTTGCTGGCCGGCGCTGACGACCTGGCCAGCCTCGGCGTTCCAGGCGGTGACGATACCGGCGTGGTCGGTGCGCAGTTCGGCGTAGTTGAGCTGGTCCTTGGCCTGGTTGACCGAAGCCTTGGCCTGGTCGAGGGTGGCCTGGGTGGTTTTCAGGTCGGTCTGGGCCACGTCCAGTTGAGCCTGGGCGCCGACACCACGGTTGAACAGTTCCTGCTGGCGGCGGGCGTTGGCCTGGGCGTTGATGAACTGCGCCTGCACGCGGGCGAGGTCGCCTTGGGCGGCGCGCAATTGGTTTTGCTGATCGGTGGGATCGAGCACGGCAAGCAAGGCGCCCTTTTCCACTTCAGCCCCCACGTCCACCGCGCGGCGCGCGATACGGCCGGGTACGCGAAAGCCCAGGTTACTTTCATAGCGGGCCTGGATGGTGCCGGCGAAGCGGCCGAGGTTTTCCTGGTCTTCGGCTTTGACTTCCATCGACAACACCGGGCGCACGGGCTCGGGCGGCGGTTCTTTCTTGGAGCAGGCGGCCAACAACAGGCTGGCGGCGAGCAGAGCCGTCAGGCGCTTCATGGCTGGGCTCCTTGCTGGGCGATCTCGACCAGCATGCCGGGGTGCAACAATTGCCCGCCGGCCACCACGACTTTTTCGCCGCCTTTAAGCCCCTCGCCAATAATGACTTTGCCGGTGAGGTAACGCGCCACGCTGACCTTGTGCAATTGCGCCTTGCCGTCACCGTCAATCAGCCACACGGCGGGTTCGTTGAGGTCTTTGGTCAAGGCCGACCACGGCAGCTCGATGCTGGCCTTGGCCGGGCCATTGGCGGTGGCGCTAACCACCGAGCCCAACTGCATGCCCTTGGGCAGCGATTGCAGGGCGATTTTGACTTGCACGGTGCCGGTATTGGCCGCCACCGCCGGCGTGACCTCGCGAACCTTGCCCACGGCCTTGATGTTCGGGTTGTCCAGCAGGCTGACCGTGATCGGTGCATCCGGCGGCGGCTCTACCAGCAGCGATTCATAGACATTGAACACCGCATCACGATCGCCATCGGTGGCCAGGCTGAAAATCGGCACGGTGGCCTGCACAACCTGGCCGACTTCCGCCTGGCGCGCGGTAATCACACCGGGCGCATCGGCGATCAGCGAGGTATAGCCGAGTTGTTCACGGGCGTTGGCGAGCTGGGCTTGCGCGGCGGCCAGGGCGCTTTGGCTGCTGCGCAGCGCGGCCTGGGCGGCGTCGTATTCGCTGCGGCTGGTGTAGCCCTTGGGCAGCAGTTTTTCCTGGCGAACGAAGGCGGCGGCGGTTTGCTTGACGCGTGCCTGCTCAGCCACGACCTGGGCCTGCGCGGAATCGACGTTGGTCTGCAGGTCCTTGGGATCGAGCTTGGCCAGCACTTGCTTGGCGGTCACACGGTCACCCACGTCGACCATGCGCTGGATGATTTTGCCACCCACGCGAAAGGACAAATCGGTTTGCACACGGGCCTGGATATCGCCGGTCAGGGTGACTGCCGCGGCAAAATCCGCCGGCTGCACAGTCTGCACAAAAACCCGCGAATGCGCCTTGGGCTCGGTCTTTTCCTGACCACAGCCGCTCAGCAGCGCCAAGAGGCCAAGGCTGAGTAAAACTATCGAAGTGCGACCGCCCATGCAGGCTCCTTTTACGTGATGCCGACTTGCCAGTGTGTATGCGACTGTGAGCTTAGATCAGGGTTCCTTATCTGCATGGAGGATCCCATACTTCAATGGTTCCCACGTCGACTGAATACCTATGTTGAAAACCCTGGCGGTGGCCAATTACCGCTCGATCAATAAATTGGTGGTGCCCCTGGACCGGCTGAACCTGGTCACCGGCCCCAATGGCAGCGGCAAGTCCAACCTGTATCGCGCCTTGCGCCTGCTGGCGGAAACCGCCCAAGGCGGCGTCATCAATGCGCTGGCCCGTGAAGGCGGGCTGGATTCAACCTTCTGGGCCGGCCCGGAAACCATCAGCCGGCGCATGCGCAACGGCGAGGTGCCGGTGGAGCCTACCGTACGCCAACGCGTGAAACGCTTGCGCCTTGGGTTCGCCGGGGAAGATTTCAGTTATGCAATTTCCCTTGGGCTGCCGGAAACGACCTCGTCGTACTTTTCACTCGACCCAGAAGTGAAAAAGGAATGCATCTGGGCCGGCCACATTTATCGCCCCGCCAGCCTTTTGGTGCAACGCTGCGGACCGATGGTTCGGGCCCGAGACGGGCGCACCTGGAATGTCGTGGCCCAGCACACGCCCAATTACCACAGCCTGTTCGATCAGGTGGGCAGCCTGCGCGGCTCGCCGGAGGTGTTGCTGCTGCGCGAAAGCATCCGTGGCTGGCGCTTTTATGATCACTTTCGCAGCGACGTGGACGCGCCCGTTCGCCAACCGCAACTGGGCACGCGTACCCCGGTGTTGCATCACGACGGGCGCGATTTGGCGGCGGCATTGCAGACCATCCGCGAGATCGGCGACCCAGAGGCATTGCAGCGCGCGGTCAGCGATGCATTCCCCGGCGCGCGCCTGAATATCCAGCCGTTGCAGGGCGGGCGCTTTGCGATTGAGTTTTATCAGGAAGGCTTGCTGCGGCCATTGTCGGCGGCCGAGCTGTCGGACGGCACCTTGCGTTACCTGCTGTTGATCGCGGCGCTGCTCACGCCACGGCCGCCGACCATGATGGTACTGAACGAGCCGGAAACCAGCCTGCACCCGGATTTGCTGCCGGCGCTGGCGCGTTTGATTATCCAGGCATCCCAGCATTGCCAGGTGTGGGTGGTGTCGCATGCCAGCCGGTTGATTGCGGCGTTGCAGCAGGATGAAGGGTGTAATTCGATTGTGTTGGAGAAGGTGATGGGCGAGACACGGATTGTGGGGCAAGGGATGTTGGATGCGCCGGCGTGGCATTGGCCGGAATAAGTGGTGATTGCACGGGCCCCTTCGCGGGCAAGCCCGCTCCCACATTAGCCTGCATTCCAAGGTGGGAACTCGGTCATAGGTGGGAGCTGGCTTGCCTGCGATAGGGGTAGAAGGTGGCATTGGCCGGAATAAGTGGTGATTGCACCGGCCTCTTCGCGGGCAAGCCCGCTCCCACATTAGCCTGTATTTCACGGTTGGAACTCGGTCAAAGGTGGGAGCTGGCTTGCCTGCGATAGGGGTAGAAGGTGGCATTGGCCGGAGTAGGTGCAGTGACTGCACCGGCCTCTTCGCGGGCAAGCCCGCTCCCACATTAGCCTGCATTCCAAGGTTGGAACTCGGTCAAAGGTGGGAGCTGGCTTGCCTGCGATAGGGGTAGAAGGTGGCATTGGCCGGAGTAGGTGCAGTGGCTGCACTGGCCTCTTCGCGGGCAAGCCCGCTCCCACATTAGCCTGCATTCCAAGGTTGGAACTCGGTCAAAGGTGGGGGCTGGCTTGCCTGCGATAGCGGTACAACGTGGCATTGGCCGGAGTAGGTGCAGTGGCTGCACCGGCCTCTTCGCGGGCAAGGCCGCTCCCACATTAGCCTGCATTCCAAGGTGGGAACTCGGTCAAAGGTGGGAGCTGGCTTGCCTGCGATAGGGGTAGAAGGTGGCATTGGCCGGAGTAGGTGCAGTGACTGCACTGGCCTCTTCGCGGGCAAGCCTGCTCTCACATTAGCCTGTATTCAAGGGTTGGAACTCGGTCAAAGGTGGCAGCTGGCTTGCCTGCGATAGCGGTAGAACGTGGCATTGGCCGGAGTAGGTGCAGTGACTGCATAGGCCTCTTCGCGGGCAAGCCCGCTCCCACATTAGCCTGCATTCCAAGGTTGGAACTCGGTCAAAGGTGGGAGCTGGCTTGCCTGCGATAGCGGTGTGACAGTCAGCGCGGGATCAACCCTGCCACTTACCGCCCTCAACAATCACACTCTCAGGCTTGGTGTCATCGCTCAGCTCTTTACGCACATATTGGTCGTACAGCTTGAGCAGGAACTTCTCCTCACCCAACTTCGCCAACTCGGTATTCACCCAGTCGCGCAGTTCGATGTTGCCCTTCTTCACGGCTGGCGCAATCGGTGCTTCATCACCGAGTTTCTCTTCCAGCACGCGGTAGCCCGGGTTCTGCTTGGCCCAGCTGAACAGCACCAGGTTGTCTTGCGCGTACGCATCGCCACGCCCGGCGGACAGCGCCTGCAGGGACTCGGAGTTTTTCTCGAACTTGAGCAGTTTCCAGTCCGGGTGGTTTTTGGTCAGCCAGATATCGGCGGTGGTGCCGGTAGTGACGATGGTGGTGCGGGTGGCCAGGTCATCCAGGCTTTTCACCGAGCTGTCCTGCGGCACCAAAGCCTGTACCGCCACTTTCAGGTTGGGATTGGTGAAGTCCACCGCTTCCTTGCGCTCCGGCGTGACGGTCATGTTGGCAAGGATCAGGTCGACCTTGTCGCTCTGCAGGAACGGAATACGGCTGGCCGGTTCGACGGCGACAAACTCGACCTTGTTTTCATCGCCCAACAGGTCCTTGGCGAATTGGCGGCCGATGTCGGTATCAAAGCCGACGTAACGACCGGCTTCGTTCACAAAACCGAACGGCGGTTTGTCGGTGAATACGCCGACGATCAGCTTGTCCCGCGCTTTGATCTTGTCGATGTAGCTGGCAGCCGCGACGGGTTTGGCAGGCTCTTCAGCCTTTTTATCGCAGCCGGCCAGTAAGGCGACGGCAAACAGTGGCAGCAGTAGTTTTTTCATATCAGCTCCAATTCCTTGGTTTTCTTGGGCAGTGTTGAAACAAAGGAGAACTTCTCCAGGAACTGCTGCGCGCGTGCGGTTTGCGGGTTCGTAAAGAATTCTTCGGGGGTGTTGTGCTCAAGGATGCGACCGGCCTCCATGAACACCACGCGGTCGGCGACGGCGCGGGCGAAGGCCATTTCATGGGTGACGATCAACAAGGTCATGCCGTCGCGGGCCAGACCTTGAATCACTTCCAGCACTTCCTTGACCATTTCCGGGTCGAGGGCGGCGGTGACTTCGTCAAACAGCATCACTTGCGGGTTCATGCACAGCGAACGGACGATGGCGATGCGTTGCTGCTGACCACCTGACAGCTGGCGTGGGAAGGCGTCGCGCTTGTCGGCCAGGCCAACGCGTTCGAGTAATTTTTCCGCTTGGGCACGGGCTTCGCGAGGCGCGCGTTTTTGCACTTTCAGTGGGCCGAGCAGGATGTTGTCGAGCACGCTCATGTGTGGGAACAGGTGGTAACTCTGGAACACCATGCCCACGTCCTGACGCACCTGGCGCCAATCGGTATTTTTGTCCAGCAGCTCTCTGCCGGCAAAACGCAGGCTGCCGCTGTGCGCCACTTCCAGGCCGTTGAGGCAGCGCAGCAAGGTGCTTTTGCCGCAGCCGCTGGGGCCGAGGATCACCACCACCTCGCCGCTTTGCACGCTCAGGTCGATGCCCTTGAGCACCTGCTGCTCGCCGAAGAATTTGTTGAAAGCCTGGAACTCGATCAATGCGCTCATGCTTGGGCCCAGCGCCGTTCCAGCACCTTGGAGGCGGCTGACAACGGGTAGCAGATAAAGAAGAAAAACAGGAACAGCACGCCGTAGATCAGTACTGACTCATAGGTGCGTTCGATGATTTGCTGGCCAACCTTGATTACGTCCACCACGCCGATCAGCACCGCCAGTGAGCTGGTCTTGATGATGCGCGTGTAGACGTTGATGGTTGGCGGCGTCATGCGCTTGAGGGCCTGGGGCAGCAGCACGTAGCCGTACAGCTGCGGGTCGGACAGGCCAATCGACAACCCGGCCTCGCGCTGGCCACGCGGCAGCGAATGCAGCGCGCCACGGACCACTTCGCCGACCTCGCTGGCGCCCCACAATGACAGCACCAGCACCGCGCACCAGAAGCTCGGAATGCTCAGGCCGAAGAAAATCGGCAGGCCGAAAAACAGCAGGTACAACCACACCAGCACCGGGATCGCGCGAAACAGCTCCAGGTACACCCGCAGCACCGCGTTGATCAGCGTGTTATTGAGCGTGCGCAGCACGCCGTACAGCACGCCGCCGACGGTGCTGAAGGCAATGCTCAAAAATGAAATCGACAGCGTTTGCGCAGCGCCCTTGCCCAGTTGCGGCAACGACACCCACAACAACTCAAGACCCGAACTGGCCATGCTGGAGCCTCCTTTCCAGGCGGCTGAGCAGCAGCGACAGCGGCAAAAACAACAGCACGCAGATCAGCGTCAGCACGGCGAGCATTTCGTAGGTTTTGTAGTAGAGCGCGATGTAGCTCTTGGTGGTGTAGAGAATCTCCGGCACCGCCACGGCCGACACCACCGTGGTCTCCTTGAGCAGAAAGATGAAATTGGCGAACAGCGCCGGCAGGCTGAGGATGCCGGCTTGAGGCAGGATCACATGGCGCAGCAGCTGCCAGTCGGACAGGCCGATGGACTTGCCCGACTCGATCTGCGCCAGCGGCACTGCCTCCACACCGGCGCGCAGCACTTCGGTGAGGTAGGCGCCGCCGAGGAAGGTCATGGTGATGATCGCCGCCCAGAACCCGGAGATATTGAACCCCAGCGCCGGCAAGGCGAAGTACACAAAAAACAGTTGGATCAGCAGCGGCGTGTTGCGCGCCAGCTCCACATACAGCGCCACCAGGCGCGACAGGTACGGCGTGCGAAACACCAGCAGCGCGGCGTTGATCAGTGCCACCAGCAACGAGGTGGCAATGGCGATCAGGCCCACTTGCAGCGTCACCCCAACGGCGCTGAGAAACGCCGGCAAGGTGCTGAGGATAAAAGCGAAATCGAAGGTCATCTTGAGTCCATGACGCCGCAAGGGTAATGCAGCGGGCGCAGTCCGGTCCGGCGTGGGTAACGCCGGGTAGCGCGAACTTTAAAGGTATAAAAAGCAAAATTTAAATACCCAAATAGCATATTGATATCACCCAAAAAGATAACCGCCGGATTCGCGGGTTGTCCGGGTGACGGCTAGGGTTGGGGGGTCTGAGATTCGAGGGATTGAACCATGAACGAAGCGAAACCGATTGATCCGCAGGAGCTGGTGAAGTGGTTGATGGCGTTGCGCCGGGCGATCAATACACAAAACAGGTAAGCCTGCGCCAATCAAATGTGGGAGGGGGCTTGCCCCCTCCCACATTTGATTGGCATTCCAAACTTCAGGCATAAAAAACGCCGACGCTAAGTGAGCCGTCGGCGTTCAAACCTTGAAGGGGGTTTTGTTTACATCAGAACGCAGGCACTACCGCGCCTTTGTACTTGGAATCGATGAACGCTTTGACTTCAGGGCTGGTCAGGGCCTTGGCCAGCTTCTGGATAGCGTCGCTGTCCTTGTTGTCCGGGCGTGCCACCAGGAAGTTCACGTACGGCGACTTGGCGTCTTCGATGATCAGTGCGTCTTTGGCTGGGTTCAGGCCAGCTTCCAGCGCGTAGTTGGTGTTGATCAAGTCCAGGTCAACCTGGTCCAGCACGCGTGGCAGCAGCGCCGATTCCAGCTCTTTGAATTTCAGGTGTTTCGGGTTGCTGGCGATGTCTTTCGGCGTGGCCAGGGCGTTGCTTGGGTCTTTGAGGGTGATCACACCGGCTTTCTGCAGCAGCAACAGGGCGCGGCCGCTGTTGGAGCCTTCGTTCGGGATGGCCACGGTGGCGCCATCTTTCAACTCAGAAATGTTCTTGATCTTTTTCGAGTAACCGCCGAAAGGCTCAACGTGCACACCGATCACAGTGACCAGGTTGGTGCCCTTGCCCTTGTTGAAGTTTTCCAGGTACGGCAGGGTCTGGAAGTAGTTGGCGTCCAGACGCTTCTCGGCCACTTGCACGTTAGGTTGCACGTAGTCGGTGAATACTTTGATCTCCAGGTCCACGCCTTCTTTGGCCAGGGTCGGTTTGACCAGCTCAAGGATCTCGGCGTGCGGGATCGGCGTGGCGGCAATCACCAGTTTCTCGTTCGCCTGGGCGAAGCTTGCAGTCAGGGCAGCCGCCAGTGCGGTAAACAACAGAACCTTTTTCATGCAGTGTCCTTATCGAAATTCCGGGGCGTCTCTGACGACCGTTTTTATGGTGTGCCAGCGAAGTGCTATCGCGGCGTGGAGTGGACAATACCTAGATTTTTTATTCCCGAACAATATCTTTTATTCACTTTGATATTCCATTTTGCTCATGTAGCTGCTGTTCATTTAGAAAGCCGAGCAAGGTTTGCCGCTCGGCGGCGCTGGCACTCGCGAAGATCCGCTGCACCTGTTCCAGTGGCGAGCCCGCCACCGGCAGGTTGAGATGTTCGGGCAAAATCTCATCACCACTGCTCACCAGCAACGCAAAGTGAATAACGTTTTCCAGCTCGCGGGTATTGCCCGGCCAGCTGTGGAGTTCCAACACACGCTGGGCGGCATCACTGATCAGCGGCACCGGCAGGTCCAGACGCTGGCTGTAGATGCCGAGAAAATACTCGGCCAGGGACAGGATGTCGCCGACCCGCTCACGCAAAGCCGGCAGGTCGAGCCGGCCTTCACTCAAGTAATGGAACAGGCGCTCGTGAAACTTGCCCGCCGCCACCGCTTGGGCCAGGTCGATGCTGGTGGCGGCGACCAGGCGCACATCCACCGGACTGGGCTGGTGGGCGCCGACACGGGTGACTTCGTGATTTTCCAGGGCGGCGAGCAATTTCACCTGGATCGGCAACGGCAAGTCGCCGATCTCATCCAGGTACAAGGTGCCGCCGTTGGCCGACCCGAACCACCCGGCCCGGCTGCTCGCCGCGCCGCTGTGGCTGCCGGCCGCGTAGCCAAACAGTTCGGCATCGGCGTAAGTGGGGCTGATCGCGCCGCAGTTGACCGAGACAAACAACCCGGTGCGGTCGCTGCCACGGTGGATATGCCGCGCCAGGAGTTCCTTGCCGCTGCCGGTCTCACCGCGAATCAACACCGGCAAGGCGCGCGGCGCCAGGCTTTCCAGGTCCTCACGCAATTGACGCGAGCGCGGGTCGACAAACACCAGGGCCTTGGCACGGATGCTCAGCGGGCTTTTTTCGGCGTCGGGGAAGGTCAGCAAGGGCTGGCCGTAGGTTTCATGCAGACTCATGGCAGGCTCCCGCCCCAAATCCACTCAGGGACGGGGCGTTGAAAAATGTTCAGGCAGTACGCCGGGCGTGGTGCTCAAGGCGATTTTGCAGGCGATAGAGGTAGGCGAAGCCCTGCTCCCAGCGCTGGTGGCCGGACTTCACATTGATATGGCCGGCGCCGGACAGAATCCCGGCCTCCGCGCCCCAATTGCGCGCCAGTTCCAGGGCCCGCGGGGCGCTGACGGCGCTGTCGTTGTCGGAGCTGACCACTTGGCTGGGAAACGGCAGCAGGTCGCTCGGGATCGGTGCGAAGTTGCGCAAGGCCGGTGAGCAGGCCGGGCGTTCGACATCCGCCGGAGCCACCAGCAAAGCGCCACGAACCTGACGCAGAAAGTGCACCGGCGCAGTGGCGGCCCAATGCGCGACGGTGATGCAACCCAGGCTATGGGCGATCAGGATCACCGGCGTGCTGTCGGCGGCGATGGCCTCGGCGAGTGCGGCCACCCAGTCTTCGCGACGCGGCGTCAGCCAATCGGCCTGCTCCACCCGCGCGCTGTTGGGCAGGCTGTTCTGCCAATGGGTTTGCCAATGATCTTCTGGCGATCCTTGCCAGCCCGGCACGATCAGATAACGAATCGACTCGCTGTGCATGGGTGTGCCCTCCTGCAGCGTTTAACGTTGCTGACCAGTATAGGGACGGGGGTTATATTCGTTAAGGAATAAGAAGCTATTTATTAATAACCAAAAACTCAAAGACGAAAAGGATCAAAAGGTGGGAGCAGGCTGGCTCGCGAAGGCGGTATATCAGACAGCGCATCTGCTACTGACCCACCGTATTCGCGAGCAAGCCCGCTCCCACATAGACCTCATTTCGCATCGAGCTTCAGCGGAATTTCAGGCAAAAAAAAGGCCGCACCCTGCCAAGGAGACGGCCAAAAAATTGTCGAGGCATTTGAAATTAACGTGCAGTAATCACCGACAACTTGGTAATCCCCGCGCGTTCGATAGACGCCATGGCTCGCGCCACTTCGCCGTAGTTCACGCCATTGTCAGCCTGCAGTTGCACCCGCACATCGGGGTCCTTGGCCTTGGCCGCCTGCAGGTTGAACTCCAGCAGGTCCGGCTGGATTTCGTCCTTGTTGATAAACAGTTTGCCGGCGCCGTCGATACTCACCACCAGCGGGTCTTTCTGCTCAACCGGCGCCACGGCTTCGGTCTTGGGCAGGTTGATCGGGATCGCGTTGGTCAACAGCGGCGCAGTGACGATAAACACCACCAGCAGCACCAGCATCACGTCCACCAGCGGCGTCACGTTGATCTCGCTCAGCACCTCGTCACTGTCTTGCGTGGAAAAGGCCATCTCAGGACGCCTCCTTCACTTTCTGCGGGTTGCCGGCTGCGTTCTTGGTCAGCGCAGGGTGCAACAGCACGCGGAAAGAGTTTTTCTGCGCCAGGCTGTAGAAGTCGTGGGCAAAGTCGTCAAGGTCAGCAGCCGTCAGCTTCAAACGACGCAGGAAATAGTTGTAGACCAGCACCGCCGGCACCGCGACGGCGATACCGACACCGGTGGCCACCAGCGCCGCACCAATCGGGCCGGCCACGGTTTCCAGGCTGGCGGAGCCGGCGGCGCTGATGCCTTTCAACGCTTCCATGATCCCCCACACGGTGCCGAACAGGCCGATAAACGGCGAGGTGCTGCCGATACTGGCGACCACGGCCAGGCCGGTTTCCAGCGAGCGACGCTCACGCACGATCTGCTGACGCAGGGCGCGTTCGAGGCGGTCCTGATGGTTGATGGCCTGGCTCAGGTCCGCAGCGTGAGGCGCGTCACCCACCTGGATCGCGGCATAACCGGCCTGGGCCACACGCGCTGCGGCGCCGGGCTGGGTGTCGGCCAGTTCGGCGGCCGAGTCGAGACTCGACGCCGCCCAGAACTGTTTATGGAATTTGCGATCCTGGGCCTTGAGGCGACCGAACTGCACGCCCTTGAGCAAGGCGAAACCCCAGGTGGCGACTGAAAAGGCCACCAGCAGCCAGATCACCGCGCTTTCGATGGATTCAAGTGGAGATGCTAATGCCATGATGTTTTCCCTCTGTGCAGGTCGCGACGTGTCCAACACACCGCTGCCGAATAGTTAGTGAATCTTGAAATCGATCGGTACGCTGACCCAGCCGTCCTGGGCCACATCGCCCTGCTTGGCCGGCACGAAGCTCCAACGCTTCACCGCGGTCAGTGCGGCGTCATCGAGTTGCTGACGACCGCTGCTTTTCTGGATCTGGATCTCGCCCGGCTTGCCGCTGGCCAACACATGCACCCTGAGCAACACCGTGCCTTCCCAACCGCGACGCTGGGCCAGTGACGGGTACTCCGGCGCCGGGTTCTTCAGGTACGCGGCGTTTGCCGAAGCGGGTGTCACCGGTGCCGGCGACGGTGGCGCGGCTGGCGCGGGCGGTGCAGGTGGCGCCGGCGTCGGTGGCGCGGGCGGCTGCTCGACCGGTTTCGGTGCAGGCTTGGGCTCGGGCTTGGGCACCGGCTTGGGTTTAGGCTTGGGAATCGGTTTTGGCGGCGCCGGCTTGGCGGCCAATTCATCCACCACCGGCGGCGGTGGCTCGACCACAGGTGGCGGTGGCGGTGGCGGCACGGGCGGTGGTGGTTCAACCACCGGCGGCGCCGGCTGGGAAAATTCGATCGTCATCGGCGGGATTTCCGGCGGCACAATCGGCAACACCGGCGTCGGCTTCTGGCTCACCCAATAGATCACCGCGCCGTGCAGCGCCAACACCAGTAAGCCGAGCAGAAGCCCTTCGCGACGGCTCGAGAAGCGCTTCGGGATTTTCTGCAAACGCAATTGCCCCAACGGCGCGCGATGCGGCCGGCCAAGGTCGACCAACTCACCACCCGGTGCCTGGCGCCATTGCGCCTCGGGTGCACTGGCGGCGGTCTGGACATTGCCCATTGATTCACTCCCTACGGTTTTCACACAAAAAAACCGACAGGCCTGCCTTGGCGGCCGTCGAGGGCTGAATCATCGGGGCCAGACGCTTATCTCTTAAAGTAATCTTTAAAGTTATACATAGATCTAAATTGAATAACAGAAACATCCTGAAACGCCAAAGCCACGGCCTGCGCGGCCTGTGGCGAAGGCGCGGTTTTTCGATGCATTTCAGGCATAAAAAATATTCAGTAAAGGCATCGAATGCGGCGGGTGGGCTTGCCCCGCGCGGGGTTGCGCAGCAGACCCGCCGGGAAACAACGCGGTGTCAGGTAGACCGGTTGGGCAGGTTTTGAGGCAGCTACACAGCCCAACGCGGGGCAAGGCCGCTCGCCAGGAACATGGCGCTCAGCGACTGCTTTACGCTGGGCTGTTGGCGCATAACGCGAGCAATTGACGTTGCAACGTCTGCCCGGCTGCGCCCAACCCGCTGCGGCCATATAACGCCAGGCGCACGCCTTGCACCGCGGGCAAACCACTGTCCTCGCCGAGCACCACGTGCCCCGGTTGCACTACCCGGCGTGGTAACAGGCTGATACCGAGCCCCGCCGCCACTGCCGAACACACACTGGCCAGGCCGGCGCTGGAATAGCCGATGCGCCAGCGCCAGCCGCCCACTTCCAGGTGATGCAGCCATTTCATTGCGGTACAACCCACCCACCGGAAACGCCACCAAGGGCAACGGGTCGCGGCCCAGTGACGGCATGCTGCGGCTGTCGACCCAGCACAGGGGCTCCGGCCACGACGCCAGGCAGTCATCGCTGTCACCCATTTGCTTGACCAGCAACACGTCGAACTCACCTGCACGGTATTGACGCTGCAGCTCCGGGCCGAGGCCGCTGGTGACTTCCAGGCGCACGCGCGGGTAGGCCACCACAAACGACGACAGCAACGGCATCAGCCGTTCAGCGGCAAAGTCCTCTGGCACCCCCAGGCGCAGCACGCCGTCGCTTTGCTGAGTGATCAGCACGTCGGCAGCCTCTTCATGCAGCGCGAGGATGCGCCGCGCGTACGCCAGCAAGCGCTCACCCTCGGCGGTGGCCACCACGCGGCGTTGATCGCGGTCGAGCAACTGGCACGCCACGGCCTCTTCCAGGCGGCGGATCTGCTGGCTCACGGTGGACTGGGTCACGTGCAGGCGCTCGGCGGCGCGGGTGAAATTGCCGCAATCCACCACGGCGACAAAACTGCGTAACAACACGGGGTCGAACATGGCGCTTCACCATTGCGTTTGCCACTGATTGGCATGGTTATATTTAATTTCAGAATACCTCGCGAGCTGCCCATACTTCCTGCCTCTTTTGCACACCGAAAAGGTCCTGCATGCCGCTCAACCCTTCATTCATGAGCAGACTTGCCGGTTGGGGCCTGCTGGTAGTGCTTGGCCTGAACCTACGGCCGATCCTCAGTTCCATCAGCCCATTGCTCGGCGAGATTCGCCAGGCCACGGGCCTGAGTTTCCAAAGCAGCGCCCTGCTCACCAGCCTGCCGGTGGTGTGCATGGGCCTGGTGGCGCTGGTCGGCGTGCGCGTCGAGGCGCGACTGGGCGAGCGGCGCGGTATTGCCCTGGGCTTGATGATGATTCTGCTGGCGTGCCTGGCGCGCTGGTTGATGGCCCAGGCGTCGGCGTTACTGGTCACGGCCTTGCTCGGCGGCGCCGGTGTGGCGCTGATCCAGGCGTTGGTACCGGCGATGATCAAGCGGGAATTTCAGCACCGTGTGCCGGTGGCGATGGGCGTGTATTCGGCCTCGTTGATGGCCGGTGGCGGGCTGGCCGCGCTGCTCAGCCCGGTGGTGGCTACGCACTTCCAGCAATGGCAGGCGGGGTTGGGCGTGTGGCTGCTGCCGGCGCTGGGGGCGTTGCTGTTGTGGGCGTGGTTGCCTTTGGGTGCGCCGCGCAATCCTCACATGGCCCCCACGTTCAAAGGCCTGCGCAATCGTCGCGCGTGGCTGCTGGCGCTGTATTTCGGTTTGGTGAACTGCGGCTACATGAGCATGGTGGCGTGGCTGCCTGCGTACTATCAGCAACTGGGCTGGGGCGTGTTGCCGAGCGGTTCGCTGCTGGCCTTCATGACCATCTTCCAGGTGATCGCCGCGCTGTTGATGCCGGTGCTGGCGCAACGCGGAGTCGACCGTCGTCCGCTGCTGGGCATCAGCCTGTTGGCGCAAACCATCGGCTACCTCGGCCTGATCATCGCGCCGCTGGACTATCCGCACCTGTGGGTGGCGCTGTGCGGCTTCGGCCTGGGCGCGTGTTTCGCCCTGAGCCTGCTGCTGACCCTCGACCATCACCGCGACCCACGCCAAGCCGGGCAACTGGCCGCCTTCGTGCAAGGCGTGGGCTTTCTGATCAACGCGATTTCACCGTGGCTGACCGGCTGGCTGCGCCAACTCACCGGCGGCTTTGTCAGCGCCTGGGTGGTGCTGACGGTGACCGCGGTGGCGATGCTGCTGGTGACACGGGTGTTCAGCCCGGCCACCTATCGCAGCGCATCAGAAGTCGTAGCGCCCAGTCACGCCTAACGTGCGCGGTGTGCCCAGCAGGCCTTCGTAGCCGCCGTTGCCGCCGGTCCACAGGGTGGTGTAGTAGGTTTTGTCGAAGGCGTTTTTCAGCCACAACGACACGTCCCACTGCCCTTGCTGATAGTTGCCGCGCAGGCCGGTGGAGAGGTTCACCACGGCGTAGGCGGGGATCTGCCCGTAGTCGGAATCCTCGACGGTGCCCACTGCTTTGGAGCGGAACGCGTAGCTGGCAGTCACGTAGGGTTCGAAGCCGTTATCCAGGTTCCACTTGTACTCACCGTTGGCGTTGGCGATCCACTTGGACGCGCCGACCACCTGGTGGCCCATCAGGTCGCAGGACGCCGGCGCACCGGGGCGCAGGCTGACTTCCGGTGGGCACGGCGCATCCTTGTAAGACAGGTAACTCACATCGTTGAACGAGCCGTTGAGGTTCAGCGTCAGGCCCTTGAGCGGCACCAGCGTGCTTTCCACTTCAACCCCGCGCGAGCGCACGGAGCCAGCGTTGGTCAGGTACTGCACGCGGTTGTCCTGGTCGTAGGCGTTGGTCTGGTAGCCGTTGACCTGGGTCCAGAACAGGTTGGCATTGAGCTGCAGGCGGCGGTCCCACAGCGTGCTCTTGAAGCCCAGCTCGGCGTTGTTGGCGCGCTCGGTGCCGATCAACAGTGAGTCGGCCCCGGCGGTCGGCGCGGAGCCCACAGCCAGGTTGACCCCACCGGACTTCTCGCCATGAGACAAGGTCGCGTAGCCCAGCAGGTTCTCATTGAAGTGATAGCTGAGGTTCAGCAGCCCAGACGGCGTTGCGCTGTACTGGCTGAGGTCGCCCGAGTCGTACACCCCGGCACGCCCGCGCCGCGCCGTGGCTGCGGCGCCGGTCACCGCCGCGCCCCCCACTGGCGCATTGCGCGTGACCCAGGCACTTTTCTCTTCATAGGTGCCGCGCAGGCCGGCCGTGAAATCCAGGCGCTCGGTGAGGTGCCAGGTGCCTTGGGCGAACAGGGCAAAACTGTCGGTGCGGATATGCCCGTTGCCGACGCTGCTCACATTGTTCAACGCGCCGGCTGGCGTGCCGTTCCAGATATCCGCCTTGGGCCCGTAGTAGGCAAAGGATTTGTTATCCAGCGAATTGCCGAAGTAATAAGCGCCCAGCACGTAGTCGAAGAAGCCACCGGTAGGCGAGGCCAGGCGGAACTCCTGGGACCACTGTTTATCTTCCACCGACACCCCGGCGTTATACGCCGCCGGGACATTGAGGCCGTCATCGTTGCGCGGGGTGAAATTCCACCAGCGATACGAGCTGACCGAGGTCAGGGTTAAGTCGCTGGGCAGGGTCCAGTTGGCCTCCACAGACGTGCCGCCCTGGAACACGGTAACGTGCTGGTCGTTGTCCAGATTGACCTTGCGGTGAGTGCCATCCACCAGTGTCGCTCCCGCCGCCGTTGCCCGCGATTGATACAGGTTGGTGCCATTGATGGTCGGCCCGGTGCTGTACAGCACGCGGGTGCCGGCGCTGGAATCTTCCTCGTTGTAGTCGCCGATCCAGCGCAGGTTGAATGTCTCGCTGGGCTTGTACAGCAACTGCCCGCGAAAGCCCTGGCGTGAGCCGCCGTTGAGGTCGTGGCCGTTGTATTCGTTTTTGATATCGCCGTCGCTGCGCGTGCGATAAGCCGAAAAACGCCCGGCGAGGTCATCGGTGAGCGGGCCGGAAATAGTGCCCTTGGTCTGGAAATAACCGTCCTCGCCCAACGAGGTTTCAATGCTGCGTTCCGGAGTAAAACTTGGCGCGCGGGTGCTGATATTGATCACGCCTGCGGTGGTGTTTTTGCCGAACAGCGTGCCTTGCGGGCCACGCAACACTTCAAGCTGTTCGATGTCCATCAAATCGAACACCGCCATGCCCGGTCGGCCGAGGTACACGTTGTCGATGTACAGCCCCACGCTGCCTTCCAGGCCGTCGCTGGCCGGGTTGTTGCCCAAGCCGCGAATCGACACGCTGGACTGGCGCGCATGCATGTAGGCAACGTTGACGCTGGGCACCAGTTGCTGCAAATCCTGAATCCGATAGACCCGCTGACTCTCCAGCGCCTGGCCGCCAATCACACTCATGGGCGTGGGCACTTCCTGGGCGCTTTCGGTGCGCCGACGCGCGGTCACCGTGACCGTCTCAAGCTGGCCGCTGGCGTTTTCGCCCTTGCTTTCCGGTGCGGGCGTTTCGGCGGCCTGGGTCGGCGACCAACTGGTGCTACCGGCCAGTAACATGGCCATCGGCAAGGACTTCAACAGACTCATAAGCGGCTCCGGACCCCGGAAATATCCCTTATCGAATATTCCATTAGGTTATTTATTTATGTTTTTACGAACATTTACTGCATAAGAGATAGCCTTTATAAGGAGTCGACCTAATGCATAGCCAATGCATTTCCCGGATATTTTTGATGTGAAAAATGCATATCGATCTGCGCCAACTTCGCCACTTCATCGCCCTCGCTGAACAGCGCAGTTTTGTCGCGGCAGCGTTGGTCGTGAACCTCTCGCAGTCGGCCTTCAGCCGCAGCATCCAGGCGCTGGAACACAGCGCCGGGTGCCAACTCGTGGACCGTGGCCGCAAGGACCTGGCGCCCACCAAGCAAGGCCAGGTGCTGCTCGAACATGCGCGTCGGCTGGTCAGCGGCGCGCAGCAACTGGCCAACGAGATCAGCCAGTTCAATGGCCTTGAGGCCGGTGAATTGCGCTTCGGCTGCGGTCCGGCACCGGCGGCCGGGTTGATCCCGCGCGCCATCGGCAGTTTTATCGGGCGTTACCCCAAGGCGCGCGTGCAGTTCCAGGTGGATGACTGGCAAAGCCTGAGCAAGCGCCTGCTCAGCGAAGAGTTCGAATTTTTCGTCGCCGATACCCGCCACTTCGAAGCCAACCCGGACTATCACACCCACCGCCTGCGCCCGCGACGCTGGTATTTCTGCTGCCGCGCCGGGCACCCGTTGGCCATGCGCAGCAGCGTGAGCGCCGCCGAGCTGATGAGCTATCCACTGGCCGTGACCCTCCGCCCGCCGAACCTGCGCAAGGTCATTGTCGACCTCAGCGGCCGGCCGGATTACCTGCCCAATGTGGAATGCGAAAACGGCTACAGCCTGATGGGCGTGGTGCTGCGTTCGGACGCTATCGGCATCGTCAGCGCCAACAGCGATGTGCTGCACATGGCGCGGGGCGAGTTGGTGTGTTTGACGATTGATGGGCTGGCGGAAGACCTGGAGGAGCGATACACCCGCTATGGCATTGTCAGCCGCGCGGGGTATCGATTGTCGCCGCTGGCCGAAGCGATGATCGAGCAGATCAAGCAGATTGATGAGTTGGATGAGGATGTGTGTGCATTGGAGAATGTCGCTGTTTGAGTAAACGCCTTCGCGAGCGAGCCCGCTCCCACAGTTGAACGCATTCCAAATGTGGGAGCGGGCTTGCTCGCGAAGGCGTCAGCAGTAGCACCCATGCATTCGCTGCATAAAACCCAGTCCTCAAATGCACTTGCCAGTGCCCCTGCGAACAGCGAAAACCGTCACCTTTGTTCTGTTCGGTGAAGCCCCATGTCCCAACCCAACCCCGTGCGCAACGTGCTCTACATCATGTGCGACCAACTGCGCCGCGATTACCTGTCGTGCTACGGCCATGCGCATTTGCACACGCCGAATATCGACCGCCTCGCCGCTGCCGGCGTGCGCTTCAGCCGGGCCTACACCCAGGGCACCATTTGTGGGCCGTCGCGAATGTCGGCCTACACCGGGCGCTATGTCAGCAGCCATCAGGTGGCGTGGAACGCGGTGCCGCTGCCGCTGGAAGAGCTGACGATTGGCGATTACCTGCGCCCCCATGGCATCCGCACCGCCCTGGTCGGCAAGACCCACGCCACGCCGAATCTGGACGCCCTGCAACGTCTGAATATCGACCCCCACAGCGCGCAGGCCGAGCCGCTGAATGAGGTCGGGTTTGACGCGTACATGCGCCACGACGGCATTTACCCTGACAGCCCACTGTTCGAGGACAAACGCGAGTCCGCCCCGTACACCCATTACCTGCGTGAACAAGGCTACGACGGCAGCAACCCGTGGCATGAATGGGCCAATGCCGCCGCCGGTGAAAACGGTGAAATCCTCAGCGGCTGGCACATGCGTCACTCAGGCAAGCCTGCGCGCGTGGCGCAGGAGCATTCGGAAACGGTCTACACCACCGACCGCGCCATCGACTTTATCGCCGAACAAGGCGAGCAGCCGTGGTGCCTGCACCTGTCCTACATCAAGCCGCACTGGCCCTATATCGCTGCGGCGCCATACCACGCGCTGTATGGCGCCGAGCATGTCCAGGCGCCCATTCAACCTGAACACACCAGCGATCACCCGGTTTACCACGCCTTCCGCCAGCACCAGGAGAGCCTGAATTTCTCCCGTGATGAGGTGCGGTTGACGGTGATTCCCACCTACATGGGGCTGATCAAACAGGTCGACGATCAACTCGGGCGGCTGTTCGATTTTCTGCAAAGCAACGGCCGTTGGGACGACACGCTGATCGTGTTCACCAGCGATCACGGCGACTTTCTCGGCGACCACTTCCTCGGTGAAAAGGAGTTCTTGCTGGAGCCTGCGGTGGGCGTCCCGCTGATCGTGCGCGACCCGCGCGCCAGCGCCGACATCAGCCGTGGTTCAGTGGACGCACGCCTGGTGGAAACCATCGACGCCCTGCCGACCTTCCTCGACGCCCTGGGTTTGCCGGCGGCTGACCACCGCCTGGAGGGCCGTTCGCTGATCCCGCTGCTGCACGGCAAAGACATCACTTGGCGCAACTACGCCATCGCCGAATACGACTATGCGTTCCAGGCCCCGGCCCGCGAGCGTCTGGAACAGCCTATCGACCGTTGCCGCATGACCATGGTGCGCAGCGAGCGCTGGAAGTACCTGGCGTATGACGGCTTTCGCCCACAGCTGTTTGATCTTCACAATGACCCGCAGGAATTACACGACCTGGGTGCCGATCCGGCCTATGCGGCGGTGCGCGAAACGCACCTGGGCTATCTGTTCGACTGGCTGCGCGGGTTAAAGCGGCGCACCACCATCAGCCACGAGGAGATTGATCGGCGTGGCCAAGGGTTTCGGTATGGTGAGCCGGAGGCGGAAAAAGTGGTGCAGATAGGCGTCTGGTAAACACCACACACCAATGTGGGAGCGGGCTTGCTCGCGAATGCAGTCTGTCAGTTGATACATACATCGACTGACACTGCGCATTCGCGAGCAAGCCCGCTCCCACATTTTTGATCTCCAAACTTAGCCTAAAGCCCCTTTGTCGTCTGGCTACGCTGCCCCTGCACACCCACCGGCACGTCGCCCTTGAGCGTTACCCGGCGCACGATGCGTTCCTGGGTGCCGTAGTCATCCACCGCGTAATGCTGGGTGGCGCGGTTGTCCCAGATCGCCACGTCGCCGGCATTCCAGCGCCAGCGCACGGTGTTTTCCAGGCGGGTGACGTGGCTTTGCAGCAGGTTGAACAGCTGCGTCGAGTCCGCCTGAGAATAGCCTTTGAGGCGCTTGACGAAGTGCCCCAGCAGCAAGGTTTTCTCGCCGCTGACCGGGTGCACGCGCACCACCGGGTGTTCGGTCTCGTACACCGTGGAGGTGAACACCTTGCGGTATTCCTCAAGCTTTTCGACCGATACATCCGGCTTGCGCCCGGCGTAGTCGTACTCGTTACTGTGAATCGCCCACAGGGTGTCGGCGAGGGCGCGCAGCTCGACGCTGAGATCGTTGTAGGCGCTGGACGTGTTGGCCCACACGGTGTCGCCGCCGGATTTTGGCGCCAGCACCGACCGCAGGATCGAGGCTTTCGGGTAGGCGTCAACGAAGGTCACGTCAGTGTGCCAGGAGTTGGCGCGCTGGCCGCGCGTGCCATCCAGTTCCAGCAGGAACCGCGTGCCGTCGCGCACCGGCACGGTCGGGTGGGCAATCGGCTCACCGAGCAGGTGAGCGAAGGCTTCCTGGCTCTGGTCGTCGAGGTGGGTCTGCTCACGAAAGAAGATCACTTTGTACTGCACCAGCGCTTGCTGGATCGCGTCGACGGTGGCGGCATCCAGGTCACCGGACAGTTTGATGCCACGGATCTCGGCGCCGATGCGGCCAGCGACCGGGTGGATGTCCAGCGCCTGGGCGACGGGTTGAACAGCTAATGCGGCGTTGCTCATGGTGAAGACCCTCATGTGCCTGCTGATGGTGGGGATGCCTTCCGGCAACGCTCTATTGATATGCATTTTAGATCTAGCAAATGAATCAATGCTTCGTTGACGGAATAAGAGCTTGCATTTAAAACCTCAGCTCCCTCGGTCGCAAATGCCTTCGACCTATTTTTCAGATGCCGGGAAAGCATATGGATCTTCGCCAACTGCGCTACTTCATCGCCCTCAACGAACACCGCAGTTTCGTGCGTGCAGCGGACGCCATGGGCATCACCCAGCCCGCCTTCAGCCGCAGCATTCAAGGGCTGGAGCAAGAGTTCGGCTGTGTGCTGGTCGATCGCGGCAACAAGGATCTGCGCCCCACGCCCGAGGGCCAGGTGGTGCTGCAACACGCCTTGAGCCTGGTGCATGGCGCCGCCCTGCTGAGCAGTGAAGTGACGCGCATGACCAAACTCGACGCCGGTGACCTGCGCTTTGGCACCGGGCCGGCGCCGGCCGTGAAACTGGTGCCGGATGCGGTGGCGCGGTTTATCGGTGCGCACCCGAAAATCCGCACCAGTTTCCAGGTGGACAACTGGGAGAAACTCAGCCGCGCCCTGAGCCGTGAAGAGATCGAATTTTTTATCGCCGACATTCGCCAGTTCGAAGCCGACCCGAACTTCCAGACCCGCGCACTGACGCCCAAGCGCGGGGTGTTTTTTTGCCGACCGGGGCATCCGTTATTGGCCAAGGACAGCTTGTCGACCAACGACATGTTCGACTACCCGCTGGCCTCACCGTTGATCTCCCAGGGCATCCGAAAATTGCTGGCGAACCTGAGTGGGCGCATGGACTTTTCACCGAGCATTCAGACCGAGCATTTCCCGGCGCTGGTGAAGATCGTGCTGCAGTCCGATGCGATTGGGGTGGGCACGGAAGAGGCGTTTGCCGAAGACATCGCCCAGGGCTCGCTGGTGCTGCTGCACTGGCGCAACCTGCCGCAGAACCTGGAGACCATGAGCGCGCGCTGCGGGATTGTCAGCCGCACCGGGTCGCGGTTGTCGCCGGCGGCGAAGGCGATGATCGAGACGCTGGTGGAGGTGGACAGGCAGCAGGTGAGCGTGGCGGTTTGAAGGCCTCATCGCGGGCAAGCCCGCTCGCCCAGTTGGAAGGCGTTCCCCTGTGGGAGCGGGCTCGCCCGCGATAGCGATAACCCAGCCTCCACCAGGCTCAGCGCCCCGCCGCCGCCAGATTCGGCGCCACCCAATCGCTCACCTGAAACGGCTTGCGGATCAGCCGCTCTTTGGACGCCAAGTCCACCGCGTCCTGCAATTTGCCGAGGAACACCGGGTCCAGGGTCGAGGGGAAAATTTCGCTGAGTTTCTGGTCTTTCAGATCGTTGGTCAGAATCACCGGCGGGTAACTGGCCAGCCCCGACACCAGGTCGATGTAAGCCTGCTTGTTGTTGTCATCGGTCAACCACTGCACCGCCTGCTGCTGGGCCTTGAGCAAGGTGGCCACGGCTTGCGGGTGTTCATCCACAAACTTGGCACTGCCCACCAGCACCGCCTGCACGCTGCCGGCGCCACCGATGTCCTTGGTGGTCAGCGGTATCTCGGCCAGGCCCTTGGCTTGCAGCGCCGTGAGGCCTGAACCGCCCCAGGTGGCGTCAATCTGTTTGGCGGCCAGGGCGGCAATGGCGGCGCTGAAGTCCAGGTTGATGACTTTCAGGTCCTTCTCACTCAAACCCTGGCTGGCCAGCGCGGTGTCGAATGACAACTGGCTGGCCGTGCCACGGAACACGGCGACGCGCTTGCCCTTGAGGTCTTGCAAGGTCTTGATGCCGGAGCCTGGCACCACGGCGAGGTAATGCTTGACGCCGCGCGCCGAGGCACTGAGCAAGCGCGTGTCCAGGCCATTGGAGCGACCGATAATCGCCGCCAGGTCGCCCAGGTAAGCCAGGTCCACCTGGCCGTTGGCAAAGGCCTCATTGATCACCGGGCCTGCGCCCTTGAAATAATTCCATTGAATCTTGATGCCCTGGTCGGCAAAGGCCTTTTCAAAGATTTGCTGGCTTTGCAGTACATCGGTTACCCCGCCGCCGCTGTGCTGGCTGCCCGCACTGAGGTCGGGCACGGCGATGCGAATTTCCGTGAGATCGGCAGCCTGCACCAACCCGGCCAGGGCAGTGCCGGCGAACAGGCTGATCAGACGTTTGAAGGGCAGTTTCATAAGCGCAGCTCCTGGTGGGCGGACGGTCGCCTGGGGAGCAGAAAGTAGGCACAGGCCGATCAAAACTTTAAATACTATAAATTCACAATTTAATAGCTTTTGGGACTATGCGAGCTAAAACGCAGGCTCCAGAGGGATATGCATAAACAGCATCGAAAATATTCTTCGAATGCATTGGATGCGTGTCGGACAGAGGCTTTAAATGATTTTTCTTATCTCACAATCATCTTGTTTGCATTTTTCTAAGATCGAAATCACATAACACCCACGGCGACAACGGAGGTCCTCCATGGCCCGAATTTCACTTCTGAGCCTACCTCTGGCGGCCCCCGGCAAAGACGCCGCGCTGCGTTGGCCGAAGCTGAGCGACCGCCTCATACCCTGGCTGCTGCCGCTGGCACTGTTTGCGCTGTGGTGGCTGGCCAGCCGCAATCACTGGATGAGCCAGCAGATTCTGCCGCCGCCCTCGCTGGTCTGGAGCAGCGCAGTAGAACTGGCCGGCGGCGAGTTGTGGAGCCATCTGGCGATCAGCGTGCAGCGTTTGTTCTGGGGGCTGCTGGCCGGTGTCGGCGCAGGCGCGCTGCTGGGCGCGCTGTTGGGGTTCAGCGCCCGGGCGGAGCGCCTGATATTTCCAACCTTCAGCGCGCTGTCGCAAGTGCCGACCCTGGCATGGATTCCGCTGTTCATGGTGTTTTTCGGCATTGGCGAAACGCTGAAACTGGTGGTGCTGGTCAAGGCAATCGTCGTGCCCGTCACCCTGCATACCCTGGTCGGCGTGCGTGATGCCCAGCCCAACCTGCGTGAAGCCGCTCGCGTGCTGCGCCTGCCCCCGCACCTGTTGATCCGCCGCCTGATCCTGCCCGCCGCGCTGCCGGCATTCATGGCCGGTATACGCCTGGCCCTGGCGGCGGGCTGGACGTCGTTGCTGGCGGTGGAGTTGTTGGCGTCCAGTGAAGGCATCGGCTACCTGATGGTCTGGGCGCGCCAGTTGTTCATGCTCGACATCGTGTTCGTGTGCATCGTGGTCATCGGCGTGCTGGGCGTGGTGATGGATCGTGGCATCGGCTGGCTGGATCGCAAATGGGTGCACTGGCCGCACCCGGCCACCGCGCAGATTCGTCGCGGGCCGCGCTATCAAGGCTGGCAGCGCCTGCAACCGTGGTTACTGCCGCTGCTGTTGGTCGCGCTGTGGCAGATGGCGACGCTGCATGGCTGGGTGGACGCCAATATTCTGGTCAGCCCATGGGCGGTGCTGCAAACCACTGGCGCCGGCGTGCTGGATGGCAGCCTGTCCGGCGCCCTGGTCAAAAGCCTGGGCCGCACACTGGGCGGCCTGCTGCTGGGCGGCGGCCTGGGCTTTGCCATGGGCCTGTGGCTGGGGCTGTCGCGGCGCAGTGAGCGCGTACTCGGCCCGACCTTGGCCGCGCTGCGCCAGATCGCGATTTTTGCCTGGGTGCCGTTGCTTACCGCGTGGTTTGGCCTGGGCGAGTTGGCCAAGTCAGTATTTATCGCACTCGCCGCATTTTTCCCGCTGTTTATCGCCACCCAACGCAGCGTGCTCAACCTGTCGCCGCAACTGCGCGAAGCGGCGCAAGTGCTGCGCCTGAGCCTGTTGCAACGCCTGCGCCGTCTGGTGTTGCCGGGCGCGGCGGCGGGGATTTTCGCCGGCCTGCGCCTGAGCCTGATCTACGCCTGGCTCGGCACCATCGGCGCGGAATACTTCATGCCGTCCAATGGCGGCATCGGCAGCCTGATGATCGGCGCCCAACAGCTGCTGCGCATGGACGTGATCATGGGCGGCATGCTGCTGGTCGGCCTTACCGGCGCCACGCTCAATTTTATCGGCCAACGCATCGAAACCCGCGCCACCCGCTGGAGACACGCATGAACGCACCTATCGTCCGCTTCAACCATGTGGGCAAGTCCTTCGACGTCGACGGCTTCGAGCTGGAGGCTATTCGCGAATTCAACCTGGAGATTGCCGAGGGCGAATTCGTCGCGATTGTTGGCTCCAGCGGCTGCGGCAAATCCACCCTGCTGCGCCTGTTGGTGGGGCTCGACACGCAGTTTCGCGGCGACATCCAGGTCGACGGTAAGGCCGTAAACGGCATCGGCGGCGAGCGCGGCATTGTGTTCCAGGAGCACCGCCTGTTCCCCTGGCTGACCGTGGCGCAAAACATCGGCCTGGGCCTGGTCAACGAGCCGCTGAGCGAAGCTGAACGCAACCGGCGCATCAGCGACTTTATCGAGCTGGTGGGCCTGAGCGACTTCACCCGCGCCTATCCCCATCAGCTGTCCGGCGGCATGGCGCAGCGGGTGGCGATCGCCCGTGGCCTGGTCGCCAGCCCGCGCATCCTGCTGCTGGACGAGCCGTTCGGCGCCCTCGACGCGCTGACCCGCCAACAAATGCAGGACGAGCTGTTGGCGATCCGCGCGCGCGCCAAGATCACCACGGTGTTGGTGACCCACGACGTGGAAGAGGCGATTTTCCTCGCCGACCGCGTGGTGGTGATGGAGCCTCGGCCTGGGCGGATCAAGCAAATCGTCGATATCGCCCTGCCCCATCCGCGCCAGCGCAGCAGCTTCGAGTTCCACCAGCTGCGCGAAGAACTGCTGCATGAACTGATCAGCGATGACCACTATCAGCCGCCCGTGCGCGAACAGATTCGCGACCTGCCGCTGGCCTTTATTGCCTGCTGAAGAGGAGTGCCGTGATGCCGCAACGTCCCAATTTTCTCGTGATCCTGGCCGATGACATGGGTTTTTCCGACCTCGGTGCGTTCGGCGGGGAAATCTCTACGCCGCACCTGGATGCCCTGGCGCTCAAGGGTCTGCGCCTGACCGACTTCCACACCGCGCCGACCTGCTCCCCCACGCGTTCGATGCTGCTGACCGGCACCGACCATCACATCGCCGGCATCGGCACCATGGCCGAGGCGCTTACGCCGGAGCTGATCGGTAAACCGGGTTACGAGGGCTACCTCAACGACAGCGTCGTGGCGCTGCCGGAGCTGCTGCGCGAGGCCGGTTACCAGACCTTGATGAGCGGCAAATGGCACCTGGGCCTCACCGCCGAACGGGCGCCGCATGCGCGGGGTTTCGAGCGGTCGTTTTCACTGTTGCCCGGCGCGGCCAACCACTATGGTTTCGAGCCAACCTACGACGACGACACGCCAGGCCTGCTCAAGTCCACCCCGGCGCTGTACATCGAGGACGACACCTTCGTCGAGCAACTGCCCGAGGGGTTCTATTCCTCCGATGCGTTTGGCGACAAGCTGCTGCAGTACCTCAAGGAGCGCGACCAGGCGCGGCCGTTCTTCGCTTACCTGCCGTTTTCGGCGCCACATTGGCCGTTGCAGGCGCCGGCGGACATTGTCGAAAAATACCGTGGCCGCTACGACGCCGGTCCCGAAGCGCTGCGCCTGGAACGCCTGGAAAAGCTCAAGGCGCTGGGGTTGATCGACGCCGATGTCGAGCCCCACCCGCTGATCGAGCTGAACACCCAATGGGCGGCCTTGAGCGATGAACAGCGTCAGCTCTCGGCCCGCGCGATGGAAGTGTATGCGGCGATGGTGGAGCGCATGGACTGGAACATCGGCCGGGTGGTGGAGTACCTGCGCCGCCAGGGGCAACTGGACAATACCTTCATCGTGTTCATGTCCGATAACGGCGCCGAGGGCGCGCTGCTGGAAGCTTTCCCCAAGTTCGGGCCGCAGCTGCTGACCTATCTCAACCAGCATTACGACAACAGCCTGGAGAACATCGGCCGCGCCAACTCTTACGTCTGGTACGGGCCGTCATGGGCGCAGGTGGCGACCGCACCGTCGCGGCTGTTCAAGGCGTTTACCACCGAGGGCGGCATTCGGGTGCCGGCGCTGGTGCACTACCCGCCACTGGCGCTCAACGGGCGCATCAGCCATGGGTTTGGCACGGTGATGGACATTACGCCGACGATTCTGGACCTTGCCGGTGTACGCCACCCCGGCAAGCACTGGCGCGGCAAGCCGGTGGCGCCGTTGCGGGGCAAGTCATGGCTGGGCTTTTTGTCCGGCGAGACCGCCCAGGTGCACGACGAACATACCGTCACCGGCTGGGAGCTGTTCGGCCGCCGCGCGATTCGCCAGGGCCAGTGGAAAGCCGTGTACATCCCAGGCCCGGTAGGGCCGGCGACGTGGCAACTGTATGACCTGGGCCAGGATCCCGGAGAAATCCATGACCTGGCTTCAAGCCACCCGGACAAACTCGACACCCTGATCGGCCACTGGCAGCAGTACGTGGACGAAACTGGCGTGGTGCTCAGCGCGTCGCCGTTTCAGCCGGATTGAGCCCGGCCTGTGTGCGGGCCTGCGGTTCCAGGCGGTTGGCCCGCGCGAAGGTACCGAAATCGTTGAAGCGCACGCCCATCTCGCGCATCACCTTGTGCGCCACGCTGGCAGTCATCTGGCGAATGTAAAACGGCTCTTTCACCACAAAATGGTGGATGCCATGGGTGCTGCCGAAGTTGAAGCAAAACGCCTGCAGCGGCCACATCCACCAAGGGTTGAGCACCTGGGTTTGCTGGATCACGTTGCCCAGCTCCACATCACCGTAGTAGTGCATGTTGGAGCTGACAAAGTGCAGGCAGAAGGTGCGCAGCACGTTGGGGCCGATGATCACCACCGCGGCGATGTCGATCACCTGCATCACCTGCAAGGTGCCGGCTGACCAGGCGATCGGCGCGCCCATCAGGCTGGCGACACCATTGGCCGCATGAAAGCCCAAAAACACATACCACGCGCCCCAGTGCAGCAGCGCCAAGGGCGCGTACACCAACAGGGAGCGCTTGAGGATGTTGAATTTGTGCTTCCAGGTCCGGGCGCGCAGCATGCGGATGAACGCCGACATGAGGTTGTCACCCACCATCAACAACCGCGCGAGGCCCCACGGTTCGCCATTGGTGATGGCGCGTTCTTCCATATCGGTCTCGGTGCCGGACACCTTGTGGTGATTGAGGTGCAAATGCCGGCGTATCCACGGGTTGATGGTGCTCGGCCGCGCCAGCCATACCAGGCCCATCATCAGGTTGTGGGGCAGGCGTTGCTTGCGAAAGTACATGCTGTGGATCAGGTCATGTTCCAGCTCGTGGGTCAGCGAGGCGAGGAAGGCATTGAGCAGCAGGCAAACCCACCACGCCATGTGGCCGGTGATGTAGAGCGCCGCCGAGCCGAGCATGCCCAGCAAGGCAAACGCCAGAATGCCAGCGCCCAGGGCGTCCTGGTGCCGCAGCCAGGGGTGCTGTTGGCGTAATCTGGCCCCTTCGGCGAGCACCACGTCACGGATATGCGCTGAACGCTGTTGTGCGTTCATCTGCTGGGGACTTGCAGAAGTACCGTCCATGCTTCCATCCTCTTGGTTATTGATCGATGCATCCTGGCCCAAGCGGTGCGCCAGGGCATCAGCCCCACACGCCAACCTGTTGACCGCAAGCGCCAATCGTCATGCCCGAAGCCACTTCCCTCGCCAGCTGGACCCGCGCCCTGCGCAAGCAGCTCGACGCCCTGGACCTCGACAGCGCCGCGCTGTGCGCGCAAGCCGGGCTCGACCCGCAGCAGATGGACGACCCCAACGCCCGCTATCCGTTGTCGGCCACCACGCGGCTATGGGCACTGGCCGTGCAGGCCAGCGGCGACCCGGCCATCGGCTTGCGGGTGTCGCGATTTGTCAGCCCGACCACCTTTCATGCGCTGGGTTATGCGTTGGTGGCCAGCGGCAGCCTGCGCGAGGTGTTCGAGCGGATCGTGCGTTATCACCAAGTGGTCAGCGATGCGCTGACGCTGGAGCTTAGTCGAGAGGGCGAGCGCTATTGCTTTCGCCTGCTGCAACCCGCCGGCAGCCCGGCACCGGCGCTGGAAGCGATTGATGCGTTTGCAGCGATCTATGTGCGCACCTGCCGAAATCGGCTGGGCCGTGAATACGCGCCGCTGGCGGTATACCTGCAGCGCCCGGAGCCGGCCGACCCCACGCCGTGGCACACGGTGTTTCGCGCACCGGTGTTCTTTGGCGCCGAGGAAGACCGCCTGGAGTTTGCCGCGCGAGACTTCGACAGCCACTTGGATGACGCCAACCCGGAGTTGGCCGAACACAATGAAACCGTGCTCAAACGCACCCTCGCCCAGCTGCAACCGCTGACCTGGGAGCGCAAGGTGCGCGCGGCCATCGAGGCGCAATTGCCGGAGGGTGAACCGAGCGCCGAACGGATCGCCCAGGCGTTGCATTTGAGTTTGCGCAGCTTGCAACGGCATCTGGCCGATGAGGGCTGCCGGTTTGACGCGTTGCTCAATGAGTGTCGGGAAAATCTCGCGCTGCTGCACTTGCGGGACCCGCAGTGTTCATTGGCCGAGATCAGCCATTTGCTTGGGTTTGCCGATACCAGCAGTTTCAATCGCGCGTTCAAGCGCTGGACGGGAATGACACCGGGGCAGTTTCGGGATGGGTTGCGCTAGGTAGGGCCTCTTCGGGGGCAAGCCCCCTCCCACATTTTGATGTGTGAATGCAGGCAAAGCTGGGAGCGGGCTTGCCCGCGAAGGCGGTGGATCAGGCCATGCAATCCTGGCTCAATCAGCGCCTTCGGGGGCAAGCCCCCTCCCACATTTTGATATGTGAATGCAGTCAAAGGTGGGAGCGGGCTTGCTCGCGAAGGCGGTGGATCCGGCCATGCAACCCTGGATCAATCAGCGCCTTCGGGGGCAAGCCCCTCCCACATTTTCATGTGTGAATGCAGTCAAAAGTGGGAGCGGGCTTGCCCGCGAAGGCGGTGGATCAGGCCATGCAAATCCTGGATCAATCAGCGCCTTCGGGGGCAAGCCTCCTCCCACATTTTCATGTGTGAATGCAGTCAAAGGTGGGAGCGGGCTTGCCCGCGAAGGCGGTGGATCAGCCCGGGCAATCCTGGATCAATCAGCGCCTTCGGGGGCAAGCCCCCTCCCACATTTTGATGTGTGAATGCAGTCAAAGGTGGGAGCGGGCTTGCCCGCGAAGGCGGTGGATCAGGCCATTCAAAACCTAGATCAATCAGCGCCTTCGGGGGCAAGCCTCCTCCCACATTTTCATGTGTGAATGCAGTCAAAGGTGGGAGCGGGCTTGCTCGCGAAGGCGGTGGATCAGGCCATGCAAATCCTGGATCAATCAGCGCCTTGGGGGGCAAGCCCCCTCCCACATTTTGATGTGTGAATGCAGTCAAAGGTGGGAGCGGGCTTGCCCGCGAAGGCGGTGGATCAGGCCATGCAATCCTGGATCAATCAGCGCCTTCGGGGGCAAGCCTCCTCCCACATTTTCATGTGTGAATGCAGTCAAAGGTGGGAGCGGGCTTGCCCGCGAAGGCGGTGGATCAGGCTATGCAATCCTGGCTCAATCAGCGCCTTCGGGGGCAAGCCCCCTCCCACATTTTGATGTTTGAATGCAGTCAAAAGTGGGAGCGGGCTTGCTCGCGAAGGCGGTGGATCAGGCCATTCAAAACCTGGATCAATCAGCGCCTTCGGGGGCAAGCCCCCTCCCACATTTTGATGTGTGAATGCAGCCAAAAGTGGGAGCGGGCTTGCCCGCGAAGGCGGTGGATCAGGCCATGCACATCCTGGATCAATCAGCGCCCACGATCGCGGCGCAGTAACTTTCTTGCCCGCGCCGCCAGCGCCTTGGCATCAAACGGCTTGAGCAAATAATCATCTTCATGCAATTCCAACCCGCGCAGCCGGTCTTCAATCCCGCCCGGCGTGGTCAGGAACAACACCGGCGTCTCGCCCTTCAACCGAATAGCCTGCTGCAACTTCCAGGCGTTCAAGCCCGGCAACATCACATCCAGAATCACCAGCTCGTACTCGGTACTCTCCACGAAGCGCAAGGCCGCCATGCCATTGGCTGCGACCTCCACGGTGTAGCCGGCCTCGTTCAAACCTCGGGCCATCCGCTGTGCCTCTTCGGTTTCATGTTCCACTAACAGCACGCGCATAACACACCTCGATTGATCAGGCTTGCAGGCTAACACCCTCAGGTGTGCGCCGCCTCACGCAAGCGATGAGCATCGAGGATTTCAATTTCCCCATAGCCCAGGCGCACGACGCCTTGGGCTTGCAAGTCCTTGAGCAAGGCGTTGGTGGTCTGGCGTGACAGGCTCAACATCGCCGCCAGGTCTTCCTGGGGCAGTTGCAGCACACGTTTTGACTGCTCGGTATCGCCGTAACCTTCAACAATCATCAGTAAACGGTGCGCCAGCCGCACCGAGGCCGGCATCAGGCTCAGGTGCTCGATATTGATAAAACTCAGGCGCAGTTTCTGGCTCATCAGCAAGGCCAGGTCGCGCCAGTACGGCGGGGACTCGCCAAGGATGTTCAGCAACGCCTGCTGCGGCACCTGCAACAGCGTGCACGGCCCCACTGCGCAGGCATCGTGGGTGCGCGGCAAGCCGTCGAACAGGCAGATTTCGCCGAACCAATATGGCCGCTCTACCAGGCTCAATAGCGCTTCCTTGCCGTGTTCGTTCACCGCGCTGATGCGCAGCGTGCCGTCGAGCACGGCATACAGGCCACAAGGCGGGTCGCCGCGCTTGAACAGGTATTGCCCCGCCGCCAGCTGGCGCTGCCGGGCACTGGTCAGCAGGCTATGCTGAAAAGAGGCAGGCAAGTGACTGAACCAATGACCGCTGGCCAGCTGCGAGCGCCATTTCTCTGTGTCCATGCGAACTCCGAAGATTGTCGCCCAGCTGACAGTCAGTCACAGGCCGGCAAGGCATGATCAAGCATCCTACAGGAGGAACAACAATGAAAAGCCTCGTCGAGCACCTCAGTCAATACGCCGCCTACCACCGCGAGCCGCGCAACATCGCCAGCCACTTTGTCGGCATCCCGTTAATCGTCGTCGCCGTGGCGGTGCTGCTTTCACGTCCTGAATGGCCGGTCGGCAGCTTGTGGATATCTCCAGCGGTGATCCTCGCGTTGTTCTCGGCCGGGTTTTACCTGCGCCTGGAACTGGCGCTGGGCGTGCTGATGACGCTGCTGATGGGCTTGTCGGTCTGGGCCGGGCACGTGTTGGCGGCGCAGAGCACGCTGGTGTGGCTCAGCAGCGGCATAGGGATGTTTGTGGTGGGCTGGGTGATTCAGTTTATCGGCCACTATTACGAGGGCAGGAAGCCCGCGTTTGTGGACGACGTGTCGGGGCTGATCGTCGGGCCACTGTTTGTGGTCGCGGAGTTGGCGTTTTTGCTGGGGTTGCGGCATGACCTCAAGGAGCAGATTGAGGCGCGGTCCGGGCCGGTAGAACGCCGCGATCTAAAGCCGAGCAAGGTCTGAATGTGGGAGCTGGCTTGCCTGCGATGCAGGCACCTCGGTGTGTCAGTCACACCGCAGTGATGCTATCGCAGGCAAGCGGCTCCCACACAAGCCCGCTCCCGCATGGGTATTGCGGTGTCTTCAAGCTTTTTGCCAGACCTTGGGCTTGAAGAACAGGGTCTCGCCACGCGCCAGGCCCGTCAGGCTGTCGTGGTCCTTTACCACTTCAGCTTCGATCAGCTCGCTTTGGCCTTCGACCTTCAGCGTTACCCGAGTGGTAGCGCCCAACGGCCGAATATCACGCACTTCAGCCGCGTGGTGATCTTCCAGTTCATGGCGCGACAACGACACTTCATGCGGGCGGAACAGCACGTGCTTGTCTTCACCCAAATGCAGGCGGTTGGAATCACCCAGGAAGTGGTACACAAAATCGCTGGCCGGGTTCTCGTAGACTTCGCCCGGTGAGCCGATCTGCTCGATCACGCCCTTGTTCATCACCACGATGCGGTCCGCCACTTCCATGGCTTCTTCCTGGTCGTGGGTCACGAACACCGAGGTCAGGTTGATGTCTTCGTGCAGGCGCGCCAGCCAGCGGCGCAGCTCTTTACGGACCTTGGCATCCAGGGCGCCGAACGGTTCATCCAGCAGCAGCACTTTAGGTTCTACCGCCAACGCGCGAGCCAGGGCGATACGCTGGCGCTGGCCGCCGGAGAGTTGTTCCGGGTAGCGATCGGACAACCAGTCGAGTTGCACCATGTTCAGCAGCTCGTGGACTTTGACCGCGATCTGGCTTTCGGTCGGGCGCTGGTTTTTCGGTTTCATGCGCAGGCCGAACGCGACGTTGTCGAACACGGTCATGTGGCGGAACAGCGCGTAGTGCTGGAACACAAACCCCACGTTGCGATCACGCACGTCGTGGCCGGACACGTCTTCACCGTGGAACACGATGCTGCCGTCATCCGGAGTTTCCAGGCCGGCAATGATGCGCAGTAAGGTGGTCTTGCCGCAGCCGGACGGGCCCAGCAACGCCACCAGCTCGCCACTCTGGATGTCCAGATTGATGCTGTTCAGGGCCTTGAAGGCGTTGAAATTCTTGCTGACATTACGGACTTCAATCGACATGACTTATTCCTCACCGGCGCTTTTGCGCAGGCGGTTGATACGGTTCTCGCTCCACTGCTTGAGCAGCAGGATGAAGAGCGCCAGGATCAGCAACAGGCTCGCGACGGCAAACGCGGCAACGTGGTTGTATTCGTTGTAGAGGATCTCGACGTGCAGCGGCAGGGTGTTGGTCACGCCGCGAATGTGGCCGGACACCACCGACACCGCGCCGAACTCACCCATCGCCCGTGCGGTACACAGCACCACGCCGTAGATCAGGCCCCATTTGATGTTCGGCACGGTCACATGCCAGAACATCTGCCAGCCATTGGCACCGAGCAGGCGCGCGGCCTCTTCTTCCTGGGTGCCCTGCTCCTGCATCAGCGGGATCAGTTCACGGGCCACGAACGGCACCGTCACGAAGATGGTCGCCAGCACAATGCCCGGCAAGGCGAAGACGATCTGGATGTCGTGATCTTGCAGCCACGGGCCGAAGAAGCCCTGGGCGCCGAACATCAGCACGTAGACCAGACCGGCGATCACCGGCGACACCGAGAACGGCAGGTCGATCAGCGTGACCAGGATGCTCTTGCCACGGAACGAGTATTTGCTCACGCACCAGGCGGCGCTGACGCCGAACACCACGTTGAGCGGCACCGAAATCACCACGGCGATCACCGTCAGCTTCAGTGCCGACAGCGCATCGGGTTCCAGGATCGCGGTGAAGAACGCGCCAAGGCCGTTCTTCAAACCCTGGGACACCACGATAAACAGCGGCAGCAGCAGGAACAGGAAGAACACCAGCCAGCCGAGGCTGATCAGGATGCGTCGCGACACTGCGCTGCCACGACGGGCGGCGTTGGCCGAAGACGCGGCGGAAATAGACGATTGGGACATGTTCCGCGCCTCCTTATGGGTGTTCGATGCGCCGCTGCAGCAAGTTGATCAGCAGCAGCAAAACAAAGGAAACCACCAGCATCAGCACACCGATGGAGGTGGCGCCGTGGTAGTCGTACTGGTCGAGCTTGACCATGATCAGCAGCGGCAGGATTTCGGTTTTCATCGGCATGTTGCCCGCGATGAAAATCACCGAGCCGTATTCACCAACGCCTCGGGCGAAGGCCAGCGCGAAGCCGGTCAGCCAGGCGGGCAGCAACGCAGGCACGAGGATGTAGCGGAACACCTGCAATGGCTTGGCGCCCAGGCAGGCGGCGGCTTCTTCGATTTCCCGGGGGATATCGGCCAACACCGGCTGCACCGTGCGCACCACGAATGGCAGCGTGACGAAGGTCAGCGCCAGGGTGATGCCCAGCGGGGTGTAAGCGATTTTGAAGCCCAGGTCCGCGGCGAACTGGCCGACCAGGCCGGTGGGGGTGTAGAGCGCAGTCAGTGCGATACCGGCGACGGCGGTGGGCAGGGCGAAAGGCAGGTCGATCATCGCATCGATGATTTTGCGGCCGGGGAAGGTGTAGCGCACCAACACCCAGGCCAGCAGCGTGCCGATCACGCCGTTGATGATGGCGGCATACAGCGCCGTGCCGAAGCTCAGTTTCAACGCCGCCAGCACACGCGGTGCCGAGATGATGTTCCAGAACTGATCCCAAGTGAGTTGAGCGGCATGTACAAACATCGCCGCCAGGGGGATGAGTACGATCAGGCTGAGGTACACCACGGTGTAGCCCAGCGTCAGCCCGAAGCCGGGTATGACGGGGGAAATACGACGCGACATAAGAGTCCTTGGTTAAAGGGTAGAAACCACTGTAGGAGCGCACTCTCTGTGGGGGCTGGTTTTACTGTGGGAGCCGGGCTTGCCCGCGATGCAGGCACCTCGGTGTGTCAGACACACCGCGGTGCCTGCATCGCAGGCAAGCCAGCTCCTACAGAAGCCCAGCGCCTACAGAAAATCAGGCTCCTACAGTTTAATTTGGCTTACTGCGCCGAGTAGATCTGGTCGAACACGCCACCGTCATTGAAGAATTTCGGTTGGGCAGTTTTCCAGCCGCCGAAGTCTTTGTCGATAGTCACCAGGTCCAGTTTCGGGAACTGCTGGGCGTATTTGGCGGCGACTTTCTCATCGCGTGGGCGGTAGAAGTTTTTCGCCGCAATCTCCTGGCCAGCCGGGCTGTACAGGTGCTTGAGGTATTCGGTGGCGATTTCGGTGTTGCCCTTTTTCTCGGCGTTCTTGTCGACCACGGCCACTGGCGGCTCGGCGAGGATCGACAGCGAAGGTACAACGATGTCGAACTTGTCGGCGCCGCCGTCTTCTTTCAGCGCCAGGAACGCTTCGTTTTCCCAGGCCAGCAACACGTCACCCTGACCGTTGTTGACGAAGGTGATGGTCGAACCGCGAGCGCCGGTGTCGAGGATCGGCACGTGCTTGAACAGCTCCTTCACGTATTCCTGGGCCTTGGCTTCGCTGCCGCCGGCTTTCAGGCCATAGGCCCAGGCAGCGAGGAAGTTCCAGCGGGCGCCGCCGGAGGTTTTCGGGTTCGGGGTGATGACGGAAACGTCTTTCTTGATCAGGTCGCCCCAATCCTTGATGCCTTTAGGGTTGCCCTTGCGCACCAGAAACACGATGGTCGAGGTGTACGGGGTGCTGGCGTCCGGCAGGCGGGTTTGCCAGTTCTCCGGCAGGGTCTTGCCCAATTTGGCGATTTCGTCGATGTCGCCGGCCAGGGCCAGGGTCACCACATCGGCGCGCAGGCCGTCGATCACCGCACGGCCTTGCTTGCCCGAACCACCGTGTGATTGCTGGATCTTGACGTTGTCGCCGGGGTGGGACTGTTTCCAGAAGGTGGTGAACTCAGCGTTATAGTCCTGGTACAGCTCACGGGTCGGGTCATACGAGACGTTGAGCAACTCATAGTCTTTGGCAACAGCGGAACCGGCAAACACGGCACTGGCCAGTGCGGCCAGGGCGTAACGGCGAATCGACGACATAGAAGGCTCCTGAAATTCTGGGGTGTTGGCTTTTTCTTATAGTTGCGGGTCTAGCATGCGAATCGCCGTTGTTGCTCAGCTCGGTTTGTTACCCGGGTTCTGCAAACGGAATTTTTCCTTGCGTTCGATCTGGACCACTTGGGCGTTATGCACAGTGATTTCCACCGCGCCAAACCGCAGGTCGCGCAAGGCGCTCTGGATCTCACGCAAAATGGCTGCTTCGTCCTGGCCGTCGACGCTACGTAGAGATGCGCTCATGGTCTCGCTCCTGAAATGAATAGTGCCTGGCAGTGGCGGCACTGCTTGCGGCGTGAGGGCGATAGTAGATAAGCGCGGATATTCTTAAAAATACTATTTAAGAATGTTTATATAACCAGAAAGAATTTTCTGGCAGGACGTGGGGTTGCGAAGGTTTTGGTAATGAAAATACTGATACCCAGGCGCTGCTTAACCCTGTGGGAGCCGGGCTTGCCCGCGATGGCGGTGCGTCAGGTACGAAATATTTCGCCTGAAAGGCCCTCATCGCGGGCAAGCCCGGCTCCCACATTGACCGAGGTTTGCCTATCGGATAGCAGGTGCCCGCTGCCAATCAATCTCCTGTGCCGGCATCGGCCGCCCAAACCAGTACCCCTGCCCCATATCGCATGCCTGCTCCAACAAGAACCGCGCCTGTTCCACTTGCTCGATGCCTTCGGCGTGCACCTGCATGCCCATGCTTTTCGCCAGGGCGATCACCACGCGCACAATCGCCGCATCGTCCTCATCCCATGGCAGCCCGGCAACAAAACCCTGGTCGATCTTGAGCTTCTGCACCGGCAGGCGCTTGAGGCGCAGCAGTGACGAATAGCCGGTGCCAAAATCGTCGATGGCCAGGCGCAAGCCCAGCTCTCGCAGGCGGTGCAGCTGCTCAAGGGCAACTTCCGGATCATCCATTACCGCGCTTTCGGTGACCTCCAACTCAAGAAACGCCGGATCGAGGCCGGTGGCGTGCAGCACCTGGGCGACTTGCTCGTACAGCTCGCGCCGGGCAAACAGCCGGCTGGAGACATTCACCGCGATAAAACTCAACGGCGCGCCATCGTCCAGCCATTGGCACATCTGGCGGCAGGCCTGGTCCATGACCCAGGCGTCGATGTCGGCAATCAGCCCGGTACGTTCGGCGATGGGGATGAAATCGCCGGGTGGCACCAGACCGCGCTCCGGATGCTGCCAACGCACCAGCGCTTCGACGCCGATCAGGCGGCTGCCCTGCAGGTGGTGGACCGGCTGGTAATACACGCGCAGCTCGTGCTGGTCGAGGGCGCGGCGCAGTTCACTGGCGATTTCCACGCGGTTCTGTGCATGGGCGGTCAGCTCTTCGGTGTACAGCGCGTAGCTTTCGCGCCCGGCACTCTTGGCCTTGAACAGCGCGGAATCGGCATTGCGCAGCAACTGCTGGGCGCTCAGGGCATCGCTGGGGAACAGGCTGATACCGATGCTGGCGCTGATAAACAGTTGATGGCCGTCAAAGATGAACGGCTGCTTCATCGCATCGAGCATGCGCTGGGCCAGCGCGGCGGCCTGCACCACCTGTGGACAACTTTCGGCGAGCACGGCGAACTCGTCGCCGCCCAGGCGCGCCAGGGTCACGCCGGGGCCGAACAGGCCCTTGAGCCGCTCGCCGACCGCTTTGAGCAACTGGTCGCCGACGTTATGGCCGAGGCTGTCGTTGATGATCTTGAAGTGATCCAGGTCCAGCAACAGCAAGGCACAGCCGCGTTTGTGCACTTGCGCCGAGGCCAGCGCCTGCTCGGCGCGGTCGGTGAACAGCAAGCGGTTGGGCAGGTCTGTGAGCGGGTCGTGATGGGCCAGGTGCGCCAGTTCGTGCTCGGAATCCTTGATTGCGCTGATATCGGAAAACACCGCGACGTAATGGCTGACCTTGCCTTGGTCATCCTGGATGACGCGGATGGTTTGCCACTGTGGATAAATTTCGCCGCTTTTGCGCCGGTTCCAGATTTCGCCGCTCCATTCGCCAGTGCGTTCCAGGGTCTGGAACATCTGTTGATAAAAATTCGACGAATGGCGCCCGGACTTGAACAAGCTTGGTCGCTCGCCCATGACATCTTCGCGGCGATAGCCGGTGATCTCGATAAACGCCCGATTGACGTGCACGATCAGCCCCTGGGCGTCGGTGACCAGCACGCCTTCGCGGGTGCAATCGAACACGGCAGCCGCCTGGCGCAGGCGCTCGCGGTTTTCTTTCAGTGGCTGCTGCAGCTGGTGAGCACGGGCAAAACGGGCGCAAATCAGCGACAGGGTCAGCGCGCTGAGCCCCACCCAGACATAGCCGCGCACCTGCAGCCAGCGCTCCAATTCCCAAGGGTCATCGAGAAAGTCGATCAATAGATGATGGCTGAGCTGGAGCCACGCAATGGAAACCAGCAGGTATACCAGCCCCACACGCAGGGCACCTCGGTATGAAAACAGCATATGGTCAGTAATCCTTACCAAAAAACAAAATCGCCCTACAAAGGCTGCGGATTATAGAATAAGAAACATCCAGTCACTTCTATCTGAAAGGGCGGCTGGTTTTCTCTGTAGGCTTAGTGATAATGCGTGAGCTGCTTTTTTCTTTATCTGAGGGCCATACAGCCTATGTGGTACAACGGTTTTCTTGACTTGTCAGCCTGGCAACTGGTGGCAGTCACTCTGTTGATGACCCACGTGACCATCGTTGGGGTCACGGTTTATCTGCACCGCTATTCAGCCCATCGCTCCCTGGAGCTCAATGCCGGCCTGAAACACTTCTTCCGCTTCTGGCTGTGGCTGACCACGGCGCAGAACACCCGCGAGTGGACCGCCATCCACCGCAAACACCACGCCAAATGCGAAACCGTCGACGACCCGCACAGCCCGGTCGTCAAAGGCCTGTCCACCGTGTTGCGCAAAGGCGCCGAGCTGTACCGCGCCGAAGCCGAAAACCCGGAGACCCTGCGCATCTACGGCAAGAACTGCCCGGACGACTGGATCGAGCGCAAAATCTATACGCCTTACCCGCTGCTGGGCGTGGCGATCATGGGCGTCATCGACCTGCTGCTGTTCGGCACCATCGGCATCACCATCTGGGCGATCCAGATGATGTGGATTCCGTTCTGGGCTGCCGGCGTGATCAACGGCCTGGGGCATGCCGTGGGCTATCGCAACTTCGAATGCCGTGACGCGGCGACCAACCTGGTGCCGTGGGGCATCATCGTCGGCGGCGAAGAGCTGCACAACAATCACCACACCTACCCCAATTCGGCCAAGCTGTCGGTGAAGAAGTGGGAGTTCGACCTGGGTTGGGCGTGGATCAAAGTCTTCAGCTTCCTGCGCCTGGCCAAGGTGCAGCGCGTTGCCCCCATCGCCCACCGTGTCGAAGGCAAAGGCCATCTGGACATGGACACCGCCATGGCGATCCTCAACAACCGCTTCCAGATCATGGCCCAGTACCGCAAGTTGGTAATCGGCCCGCTGGTCAAGCAAGAGCTGGAAAAGGTCGATCACTCGGTGCGTCACCAGTTCCACCGGGCCAAACGCCTGCTGTCGCGTGAAACCAGCTTGCTCGATGACCGCCACCACGTGCGTATCCAGAGCCTGCTGGAACACAGCCATGCGCTCACCGTGATCTACGAGAAGCGCCTGGCGCTGCAGCAGATCTGGCTGAAAACCAGCTCCAATGGCCACGACATGCTGGCAGCGATCAAGGAATGGGTGCACGAGGCCGAGGCCAGCGGCATTCAGTCCCTGCGCGATTTTGCCCACCAACTGAAGACCTACTCGCTGCGTCCTGCAGCGGTCTAATCAGGCATTCACAGCCCGCTCGTACGAGCGGGCTGGCCGAAGGCGGCGGGGTTGGCCCTGGCAGGCGGGCTTGCTGTGGCAAACCTGCTCGCCACAGCAAGCCCCTCGCCACAAGGGGCACCCTCGCCGCCGTAAAACTAATCACTAAAACCAGCCTATTCACCACGAAAATCGGCCTACAACCGGTTTCTGACGTCATTTCTTAGTCAGGCTGTTCACGGAACTTCACCGCAATTCCCCTCTCTCAAAGAACACTTCGCCATCATGGTGACCCCTTGTAGTGACCGCTGCTCCATCCTGCGGCGCGCCCAGAGAGAGTTGTACCGATGGTCCACGAAAAGCCTTACTTGCCCGATGCCCCCACAGCTGAGCCTGCCCGCCCGGCTGCGGCGGCAACCTTGTTGGCGCTCATGCACGCCCAGGGTGAAGTCGAGCGGCTGAGTGAGCGCGAGCAACTGCTCAGCTCACTGCTGGTCAGCGTGAATGCCGTGCTGTGGGCCATCGACTGGGAAACGCGCCAAGTGCTGTACGTGAGCCCGGCCTACGAGCGAGTGTTTGGCCGTTCGGCCGGTCTGCTATTGGCCGACCACCGCGAATGGCGCAACAGCATTCACCCCGAAGACCTCGATTACGCTGAATACAGCCTCGCCCGCGTGTTGGAGCAAGGCGCCGTGGAGGACCGCGAGTACCGCATCATTACCGCCGACGGGCAGATTCGCTGGCTGAGCGACAAATGCTATATCAACCAGCAGGTCGAGCCCGGCAAGCCGGTGATCGTGGTCGGCATGGCCGAAGACATCACCGAAAAGAAACAAATGGAGTTGGAACTGCACCGACTCGCCACCACCGACGTACTGACCCAGAGCAGCAATCGCAGGCACTTTTTCGAATGCGCCAACCTGGCCTTCGACAGCGCTTGCGCTCAGGGCACACCGCTGGCGTTCCTGTTGCTGGACATTGACGACTTCAAAGAGGTCAACGACAGTTACGGCCACCTGGAGGGCGATCAGGTGTTGCGGCGTATCGCCGAGAGCGGTCGCAGCGTACTGCGCCGTGGCGACCTGTTCGGGCGCATCGGTGGCGAAGAATTCGCCGCGGTGCTGCCCGGTTGTGCGCCGCACATGGCGTTGCAAGTGGCCGAGCGGTTGGGCAAGGAAATCCAGGCGCTGAGTTTCAGCTATGAAGGGCGGCAATTCACCGTCACCGTCAGCCAGGGACTGGCCACCCTGCGCGAAGAAGATGCGTCTCTGGACGGCCTGTTTGCGCGCGCTGATGCGGCAATGTACGAGGCCAAACGCCAAGGCAAGAACCGCGTCATAGCGAGTTAACGCCGCTCAAACGATGGGAGCGGGCTGGCTCCCACACGCGGCCCCGTTGCTGGCTAGGCCTTGCGTACCCGAGTCAACTCCGACAACCCGACCCTCAGCAAGCGCGCCGTTTTGCTGCTGGCCAGCTCTTCCAACCCTTCACGCTCGGTCAAGCGCGCCATCTGCGCCGCCAGGTTCATCACCAGCGATTCTCGCGAATACACCCCACCTTCGAGTGAATAAATCGACGCGATCAACTGGCGTAGCTCCAACGGCAAGCGCCAACGTGTGCGCAATGCCGACCCATAGGCCGCACCGTAGGTATCCAGAGACTCGCCAATGGCTTCGTCATCCAACGCCCCGCCGCCCTGGCGCCAGTCTTCCAGGCAACGCAATAACGCCAAGTCGCCCAACCGGTGCAGGATGCCGGCGCTGTAGCAGCGCTCGTGGTCCAGCTCCAGCATGCGCGCCAGGCGGCGGGCATAGTCGGCGGTGTCTTGGGACAGTTGCCAGTGGCGCTCGGCATAGGCCACCAGCGCCGGGTCGCCCAGCACTACGTTGTGCTTGAGGGCCAGGCCCAGAATCAGGTTCATGCTCTGCCCGGCCGCCAGTGTGTGCAGCGCGGCCGACAGGGTTTGTACCGGCGTGCCGTGATGACCGGCGCTGTTGGCGGCGGCGATCAATACGGCCGTTATTTGCGGGTCCATGCGCACCTGGTCTTCCAGGCGTTCGAGGTCCAGGCCATCCGGCGTGAGGCTGTGCGCCACGGCGTTTTTTACATCAACCCGCAACGGCGCGCCGTCAGAGGCTTCGCGGCGGCGCTCCAGGAACACCGGCAACGTCATGCCCGGCGCCAGCGGCGCAATTTCGCAGTACACGCTTTCGCCTTCGTTGAGCAGCAGGTCTTGCAGGCGCTGGGTCAGGCCTTCCATGTTCAGTGGTTTGGTCAGGTACGCCGTCGGCGCCAGGGGCAAGGCTTCGCGCACGCTGGCGCTGTCATTGCGACTGCTCAACAGAATGAAGGGCAGCGAACGGCGCTTCTGGCGCACGCTGCGCAGCAGGCTCAGGCCATCGACGCCGGGCAACTCCCAATCCGCGAGAATCAGGTCGTAGGTTTTTTCTCGCAACAGCGTGGCTGCTTGCTGCCCATCAGCACACACATCCAGCCGTGCGTCGCAGCGCACATTCAACAGCACTTGCTTGAGCAGATCCCGCGACCAAGGGTCCGCCTCGGCAATCAACACTCGGGGTACAGCCGGTAAATCAACAGCAGTCATCCAGCACGCTCCATCGGCAATGCTGCAACCTTAGACAATCACGCTGCCTACGTACAATGAACAAGGCCTGAATGTGCTGCATCGGGCACAAAAAAACCCGCCGAGGCGGGTTTTTTCTGTCGGTCAAATCAGGTTCCGCTTACAGCTCGGAGAAACACTCTTCGATGATCGCCAAGCCTTTGTCCAACTGCTCGTCCGGCGAGGTCAGCGGGACCAGTACGCGCAACACGTTACCGTAGGTGCCGCAGGACAGCAGGATCAGGCCCTTGTCACGCGCCTTGGCCACCACGGAGGCGACGGCAGCAGCGTTCGGCTTGTGGCTGTCGCCACCTTCGAACAGCTCGACCGCAATCATCGCGCCCAGGGCACGCACTTCACCGATTACCGGGTATTTGGCTTGAATGGCTTTGAGGCCAGTCACCAGGCGCTCGCCGACAGCCTTGCAGCGGTCCAGCAAGTGCTCTTCTTCAAACACTTCCATCACCGCCAACGCAGCGGCGCACGCGATCGGGCTACCGGCATAGGTGCCGCCCAGGCCGCCTGGGGCGATGGCGTCCATGTATTCCGCCTTGCCGCACACACCGGCCAACGGGAAGCCGCCAGCAATGGATTTGGCGAAGGTGGTGAGGTCGGCGGCGACGCCCATCTGTTCCATGGCGAAGAACGTACCGGTACGGCCGGCACCGGTTTGCACTTCGTCGGCGATCAGCAGGATGCCGTGCTTGTCGCAAAGTTCGCGCAGGCGCTTCATGAAGGATTTAGGCGCGACGTAGAAACCGCCTTCGCCCTGCACCGGCTCGATGATGATGGCAGCGATATCACGCGGCTCGGCATCGTTTTTGAAGATGCGTTCGATGCTGGCGATGGCGTCGTCATCGCTCACACCGTGCAGTTCGTTCGGGAACAGCGCGCGGAACACGCCGCCTGGCATCAGGCCCATGCCGGCCGAGTAAGGCACGACTTTGCCGGTGAGGCCCAGGGTCATCATGGTGCGGCCGTGGTAAGCGCCGGTGAAGGCGATCACGCCGGCGCGCCCCGTGGCGGCACGCGCGATCTTCACGGCGTTTTCAACCGCTTCGGAACCGGTGGTGACCAGCAGGGTTTTCTTGGCGAAGTCGCCTGGCACCTTGGCGTTGATTTTTTCGCACAGTTCCACGTAAGGCTCGTAGGCCAGAACCTGGAAGCAGGTGTGGGTCAGCTTGTTCAGTTGCTCGGTCACGGCGGCGATGATTTTCGGGTGCACGTGGCCGGTGTTCAGCACAGCGATACCGCCGGCGAAGTCGATGAACTCACGACCTTCAACGTCGGTCACGGTGGCGTTCTTCGCGGATTCGGCGAAGATCGGGTGAATCTGGCCAACACCGCGCGGTACAGCGGCTTCGCGGCGTTTCATCAGGGATGCGTTGGTCTTGCTCATAAAGTCCTCATTCGCCACTCATCGGGTGGCGTGGTCCAAGGAATACGTGGCGGGGAGGCAACTACGGCAGCATGCGATGATCGACTGCCACAGCTTTCCCGGCCACTACGAATAACGGTGTGAAACACGCAAAGGGTCAGCGCTCTCGTGCCCTCTGCGTTTGCCGCAAGCTCTTGCCGGTCAGATGCCCAGGCAGAGGTATTTGATTTCCAGGTAATCCTCGATCCCGTACTTGGAGCCTTCACGGCCCAGGCCCGACGCCTTGATGCCGCCAAACGGCGCCACTTCGTTGGAGATCAACCCGGTGTTGACGCCGACCATGCCGTATTCCAGGGCTTCAGCCACACGGAACACACGGCCCAGGTCGCGGGCGTAGAAATAGGAAGCCAGGCCAAACTCGGTGTCGTTGGACATCGCGATCACTTCGGCTTCGTCTTTGAAGCGGAACAACGGCGCCAGCGGGCCGAAGGTTTCTTCCTTCGCCACGGCGGCATTTTTCGGCACGTCGACCAGAATGGTCGGCTCGAAGAAGTTGCCTTCCATCACCTTGCCACCGGCCAGCAGCTTGGCGCCTTTGCTCAGGGCATCAGCGATGTGCTCCTGAACCTTGGCCACGGCTTTTTCATCGATCAGCGGGCCGGTGGTAGTGCCTTCTTCAAGACCGTTGCCGATCTTGAGTTTGGCCACGGCCACTTTGAGTTTCTCGGCGAACGCGTCGTACACCGAATCCTGGATGTACAGGCGGTTGGCGCAGACGCAGGTCTGGCCGTTGTTGCGGTATTTGGAAATGATCGCGCCTTCGACGGCCTTATCCAGGTCCGCGTCGTCGAACACAATAAACGGCGCGTTGCCGCCCAGTTCCAGCGAGACCTTCTTGATGTCCTTGGCGCATTCGGCCATCAGCTGGCGACCGATTTCGGTGGAGCCGGTGAAGGACAATTTACGCACGATCGGGTTGCTGGTCAGCTCGCCGCCGATGTCGCCGGCACTGCCGGTGACCACGCTGAGCACGCCTTTAGGGATACCGGCACGGTGCGCCAGCTCAACCAGGGCCAGGGCCGAGAACGGCGTTTGCGAAGCCGGCTTGATCACCATGGTGCAACCGGCGGCCAGGGCCGGGCCGGCTTTACGGGTGATCATCGCGGCCGGGAAGTTCCACGGAGTAATTGCAGCGGTCACGCCAATCGGCTGCTTGATCACGATCAGGCGCTTGTCGGGCTGATGGCCGGGAATCACATCACCGTAGATGCGCTTGGCTTCTTCGGCGAACCACTCGATAAAGGAAGCGGCGTAGACGATTTCGCCCTTGGCTTCGGCCAGCGGCTTGCCTTGTTCCAGGGTCATCAGGCGACCGAGGTCGTCCTGGTTTTCGATCAGCAGCTCGAACCAACGGCGCAGCTTGTTGGCGCGCTCCTTGGCGGTCAGTGCACGCCAGGCCGGCAGCGCCTTGTCGGCGGCTTCGATGGCGCGGCGGGTTTCGGCGGCGCCCATCTTCGGCACGGTGCCGAGAATTTCGCCCGTGGCCGGGTTGTTGACCTTGATGGTTTGACCGTTGTCCGCATCGACCCAAGCGCCATCGATAAAGGCTTGTTGGCGGAACAACTGGGTATCTTTGAGCTGCATGTCGGCTTTCCTTAACAGCACCGCGCGCACGCGGAGCGAATTAGAGTTGTTGAAAGGCGCCTTGTGGGCTGCCGTCAGGGAAATCAGCCCCAGCGCGCGGCAAGAGTGAAAGAGCGCACGGGAGACAGAGCGTTTGAAATCTCAAACGAATCCTAGGATCAATGGGGGTACAGGGCAATAGTCTGTTCGAAAAAAAGAACGAAAACGGCGCATTTGCCGAATCTTTCTGATCAGCGTGATTCGGCCGCGTTCCACCCCATCGACCACCGGCGCCCAGCGCAGGGCCTCTGTGCAGCCAATTCCTACCCACAAACGGCCAAAGACCGGCATGGACGCCCAAGGACGACATGGGTATGATGTCGCCCGCACAAGCATCCGTAGCTCAGCTGGATAGAGTACTGCCCTCCGAAGGCAGGGGTCGTGGGTTCGAATCCCGCCGGGTGCACCATATAGCAGTCTCGGGCTGTCTCAGACAGTCTACGAAACACCCCAAGAAGCCCGCCCTGTGCGGGCTTTCTTGTTTCTGGCTATCCGTCCCTGTCTACCCCTATAACTTCCCGCCGTGTATGCCCACGTGTATGCTTTGAGATTCCTATAACTGGAGGCATACAGGAAGTGAAGCGCTCTGAAATCAAACGCCGCCCCTTAGCAGACACCACGCTTGCAGGCCTGGAGCCTGAGCACGCTACGTATAGGGAGCAGGACGGGAATGGTCTGTACTTCCGGGTAAAACCTAACGGGCAAAAATCGTGGGAGCTGCGCTATAAAAAGCCAGACGGTAAATGGTCTTGGTTAGGCCTCGGCGGATACCCGGAAATCAGTGGTTCTTTGGCGAGACAGAAAGCAGCCCAACTGCGGGAAGATGCATCGACCGGCAAAAATCCATTGGTGAGCAAACAAGCTCGGAGGGTTGCAGACCAGGTCGCTGCTAACAACACTTTTGAGGCGTTAGGCCGTGAGTGGTTTGAGGCCAGACGCAAAAGCTGGGAGTCAGGTACGTCTCGACGAGTGCTTGGCGCACTGGAGCTTCACGTGTTCCCCGTGTTCGGCAAACGCGTATACACAGAAATACTGCCCCTGGAGTGGATGGAGTTTCTACGCGGCATGGAGCAGAAGGGGATCATTGAGCAAATGGGCCGAGTTCGCGCCTTTTGCAAAGAGATCTATGACCTGGCCCGCGTAACAGGACGAGCCGTCCACAACCCCCTTGAAGGTCTCAGCAAATTCCTGCAGTCACGTAGCGCTGAAAACTATGCACACGTTTCGATTGAAGAACTGCCTGCGCTACTTCGAGCGATCAACTCCTACCCTCACGCAAAGGACGTTCGTATAGGGCTTCGCTTGCTTTCCTTATTAGCATCGCGTCCGAGCGAGATTCGAGAAGCACGCTGGTCAGAAATCGATCTCTCCAAAAAGTTATGGACGATCCCTGCCGAACGAATGAAGCGTCGACGCGAACATGTAGTGCCTCTCTCTCGACAGGCAGTCGAAGCACTCACGGAGTTACGGACACTGACAGGTGGGTACCCTCTACTATTTCCCGGCAGGAAAGACAGGACAATCCCCCGTAGCAACACCGTCTTTCTGATGGCACTCCGCAGACTGGGGTATGCCGGTCGGCAAACAGGCCACGGCTTTCGTCACATCGCGAGCACAATACTCAATGAGCAGGGTTTCGATGAGAATCACATTGAGGCCCAGCTCTCTCATGCAAAGGAGGGGATTGCCGGGGTCTATAACAAAGCGGTGTACCTGCCTCAGCGCAGAGTGATGATGCAGTGGTACTCCGATCACCTTGATGCCCTAGTGAGTGGAAATGTCGTGCAGGGGCAATTTGGAAAGACAGTATGAGAGCACATACCCAACCCCGCTCTAAAACCGGTGTAACGGGTGTTACTCGTGTAACGCCCATCGCCAAGTGCCCGAATTCATTGGCTTTCACACCCGTTACACAGTTCAGCAGCTTAACGTACATGCGATGTAACACTGCCCTTGCGTGTAACGCCAAAGTCTTTACACGCCTGCTGTGGGCAAGCGGTCTAAACCTGCGCCTACAAAACGGCTTTCGCTGGCTACTCGCTTTGAATGCAGGGCGCGGGACTCCCCGTTACACGGTGCCTGAGACAGTTGGCAATGAATGATCACCAACTCATTTTGCATTTGGCGTTAAGCCGAGGCTTGTTCAGTTATCTCTCTACGCAACCGCTCTATGACCTCTGCCGTGAGCAGGTCGCTGACGCCTGCCGTTTGATCGACCAATGCTTTCTGCGCATTCATGGTGACGATATCAACAAAGATCTTGCCAGCATGTGCATTCAGACGACGATCCATGAGGAGACAATTTTTCAGTATGCCTCCACCGACACTAGTGCACGCCTCGCGCATTGGGTCCGCCTGTACAGCAATTGCTACTCGGCATCAGAGCGTGATGCTCATTCTGCATACATCATGGCTTGTGCCGTAAAAGCGCTGGAAACGTTAGCCAACTGGATGCAGACAGCTGATCAAGAGGCTTGGTCTCATGCCTCTGAAGCTCCCACCGACTGGCCGAGGGCTCTCTACTGCCAGTTCGTCGAGATGCAGATCGATCCGGATGAGCGCATTCAAACACTTGATGATTACGCCCTCTATCTCAAACCGATCACATCCCTACACTGCCTGGCCGACGATGAACTAATACCCATCGCCGAACGAGCGATCAGAAATGCCATCCGCAAAAAAGGCGGCCTCATTAGCGGGATGGAGCGTAACGATGAGATTAGCGTTCGAGACGCCGCGATAGTTAAACAGGGACATCACTACCGCGCAGCGGGGATGCCCAAACGTAACGTCGCAACGAAGGTACATGCCTGGCTACAGCGTGAGGTCGCAAACCCTCCAAAACAAAGGCCTGAGTGGATTGCACTTGAGACCGAAAAATCCTTATCTCGCAAAAGAGTTGAGGCTATTCTCAAACGCTATTTCGTACTGTAAGCCAGAAATTTCAATCGGATTTCAATTGGAAGTGAACTGCTCACCTCCGACCTCGACCTAGATCATTGCTCTCAGTCCTAACCAGTCGAGAGCAAGACCTATGAAAGCCTCTACCACCGAACTCCCTGGCTTTAGCCCAACCATTCAAAACCCCATCTTTGACGCATCTTCGACATTGATCCGTATGCCCGAGGTCGAGCGGATCGTGGGCATGAAGCGTTCCACCATCTACAAACTCATGCAGCGCACAGATAGCGGCTTTCCCCTGCCTGTCAAACTGAGCAACAGCAACGCTCGCGGTGCACCCGTAGCTTGGGTTTTATCTGAAATCCAAACATGGGCACGAAGTCGCATAGAGGCTCGCGACCAGGTGGCAGCATGAAAAATCGAGTCGCCAATAAGGCCATTTTGCAGCCCTTTTCTGTACTCAGAACAGTCGGATTCACGCCTCGGTGGATGCAGCGCTTCGAACGCTACCGCACTGAGCAAAAACGCCTGAATCGGGACGTGATGGTGATGCGATGGGCAGACGGCATCTGGTGCACATTGTCAGTTCCCTGCCAAGCCCCCCGGGCAATCATCGTAGACGAAGGCCAACAAATAGACGCCTACGAAGATGCACGCGCTTGCCTCGATAGCGACTTCTTGCCCTTTGTTTCCCTGAGCTGGGAAATCCATGCCTGAAATGAAAACGCCCCCGGCGGCAACCGGAGGCGTTGAGGTAAATCTACATGCCTAATCAATTTATGCCGCATCAAAAAATTCCGCAAGCCATCAGCACAGTTGCACTTTCAAAAAACGAACGTTACTCTTCGCTTGTCGCTGCAAATTCAGCGACCGGGCGTAGGAACCCGATAACTAGTAGGCGCATCAGCGCCCAGATCACAACTGCCGGCGTTTTTTTTCGTCCGCAGTTACGTGTTATGGCGGCTGTGTGCGGGCAGGCTTCGGCCTGGCCGGGTGCCTACTATCCCGGTATTCCTACCCCGTGCACAGCTGCCACCCAATCCCGTAGGAAGGACGGTGGCGGCTCCAGTCTGAAAGTAGGAGCTCACCACATGCACGCCCTCAATCCCTCCAAAATTCGCGCCGCCGCTCATCGAGCTATGGCTCTCGCCGCTTTACACGCCAACTCCAGCCTCGCTACACGCCTTTCCCGTTACAACGCCCATATGTCCAAGGCTCGCGCCCTGGAAGCCGCAGGGGGTGCCCAATGAGCATGCTCCCAGGCTTCTCACTTCCCGAGGATCTGCTCTGCGTCAGCCAGGACGCCGAAGCCGGTATTCCCATCGATGCCATCACCTGCGCCCTCGACCGTGCCGACTCAGTTCTGATGCTGCTGGAAGATCATTTAGACGGAGATAAACCCGTACTCTCCAACCGCGTGCTGTCATCCGTCATTTGGGACGTGCGCGGAACCTTGGGCTTGATCAAAACACTCGCCTTGTACGGTGATGCCTCCTCTGTGCCAATGGGCCAGAAAGGCGGTGCTCTGTGACCCACTCCAGCACGCTTGGACGCTCCGAGTTTTCCCCTGCCAACGGTAACGGCCAGAACCTGTTTCGGGTGAATGCCGGTATCCCGCTGGAAGACGCACTTGGAGCCGTCTCCCAGATTATGCACCACGCCAATCAACTGATCCTCGACGCCGCCATCAGCGATGCGGGCGAGCGTTTTAGTTGGCCTGCGTTCTACCTCGGCGAGATGGCGAAGGCGCTGATCGACGACGTAAACGAAACGTTGCTTGAGTCGAGGACCGCACCATGACTCAGCGCACAGGCAACACCTCAAAACGCCCGAGCTTCGCTGACGTAAAAAGCGCTGCCCTGAAGAACATCGACCGCGTGCTTGCTCACTGGCTGCCGAACGGCAAACGCGTCGACGGCGGCAAGGAGTACACCGCACCAAACCCGACGCGCACGGACAAACGTGCAGGCTCACTCAAGGTCAATTTGAGCAAAGGCACCTGGGCGGATTTTGCCACCGGCGATAAGGGCGGCGACCTGATCGACCTGGTGCGCTACATCGACGGTGGCACCGATGTTGAAGCCTGCAAAAAGCTGGCGGATCTGCTCAGCGTTTCCGCAGGATCTGCAACCACCCAAAGCGCACCGGCCAAAAGCGCAACACCGGAGTGGATCGCGATTCAGCCGATCCCGGCCGAGGCCGTGAACAAGTGCCCGGCCAAACATCGGCAACACGGCGCCCCGTCCAAGGTGTGGATCTATCGCGATGTGCAGGGCCAGCCAGTCATGGCGCTGTATCGCTTCGACCTGGGCCCCGATGAAGACGGCAAACCGAGGAAGGTCTTTGCTCCGCTGACCTGGTGCAAGCGCTCCGATGGACAAACCACACAATGGCGTTGGCAAGGATTACCGGAGCCTCGGCCTCTGCTGCGCCTGGATGAGCTGGTACAGCGCGCCGATGCGCCCGTGGTGTTGTGTGAGGGAGAGAAAGCAGCTGATGCCGCTGCTGAGCTGATGCCGGGCTACGTTGCCACGTGCTGGCCGAACGGCTCCAACTCTTGGCACAAGGCTGACCTGGCACCACTATCAGGGCGCACGGTGGTGCTGTGGCCGGATAACGATGTGAGCGGCAAGGTCTGCATGGACGCCATCCAGCTCAAGTTGATTGAGCTGGGCGCCGCTTCAGTGCAACGAGTTGCGCTCGACGTGTTCAATCTTAAGCCCAGCAGCAAAGGCGGAAAGCCGACACTCGTCAAAGGTGGAAAATGGGCTGACGGAGACGATGCAGCAGACGCATTAGCCAAAGGCTGGACTGCTGGTCACGTAGCCGAGCTGGTGCGCAGCGGTGAGTTTTTCGGCGGTGCCGCTGAGCCAACTGAACCCCAAGAAAAGAAGGCCAAAGCGCCCGCCAAACGCCCCGCGAAATCGAAAAATGATCTGTTGCCGGGCGGCTTTCGCCTCACCGCTGAAGGGGTGTTCTATTCCGGCGATGATGGTGAGGCACGCCCCGTCAGTTCGCCTCTCGAAATCATCGCTCGCACTCGCGACGACAAGGGACACAACTGGGGCTTGTTGGTTGAGTTCGATGACCCGGACGGCGCTAAAAAACGTTGGAACATTCCAGCCCGAACCATGACCGGCGACTTCGGCAAGGACGTACTCGGTCCACTGGTAGATATGGGTTTGCGCCTTGCAGGAAGTCGATCCGGGCGTAACGCACGCAATGATCTGCAGAGTTATCTCGGCGGCTTCGACAGCGACCAGCGCGCACGCTTGGTAACGCGCTTGGGCTGGCATGACAAGGCGTTTCTATTGCCCGAACAACAGATTGGCTCGCACGTCGAACACCTGCATTTCTATGACGCAGGTGCCCAGCTGCCGCCGATCAGCGAAGCGGGTTCTCTGGAGCAATGGCAGCAGCAAATAGGCGCACTGTGCATTGGCAACCACCGCTTGGCGTTCGTTGTCTCTGTAGCATTTGCAGGGCCTCTGCTGAACCTGCTAGGTCATGAGTCGGGTGGCTTCCACCTGTATGGCGACAGCTCCGGGGGCAAGACCACTCACCTGCAAGTCGCTGCTTCGGTTTATGGCGGGCCGCGCCTAGTGCGTTCATGGCGCTCGACAGATAACGCCCTGGAGTCCATCGCAGCCGCCCATTCAGACGGGCTCCTGGTACTGGATGAAATCGGCATGTGTGACCCGCGCATTATTGGCGAGACGGTGTACATGCTCGGCAATGGCACTGGTAAAGCCCGGGCGAATGATCGAGGACAAGCGGGCCGACAGGTGCAGGAGTGGCGCTTGCTGTTTCTCTCGACCGGCGAGAAGACGTTGGCGCAGCACATGGCGGATGCCAACAAGGAGCTGAAAGCCGGTATGGAGGTGCGCATGCTTGCCGTCCCTGCCGATGCGAGCAAAGGTCTCGGCATGTTCGATGTGCTGAACGGATTTGAAGACGCAGCCGCCCTCTCCGATGCGCTCAAGGCCCGTGTAGCCAAATACTACGGCACACCCCTCAGCGCCTTCCTGCACGCACTGTGCGCGCCAGGAGAAATGCTCAGGTGGTCGGTGATCATTCGCCGCACGGTGGAGCAGTTCATCACCCAAAACCTGCCGGCGTCGGCCAGTGGTCAGGCGCAACGTGCCGCCCTCCGCTTTGGGCTCGCAGCAGCGGCCGGAGAGTTGGCTACCGCCTTCGGCGTCACCGGCTGGCCGGATGGCACGGCCACGACCGCTGCACGGGTTTGCCTGCATGCGTGGCTAGCCGAGCGTGGCGGCGCCGGAAATTTCGAGGGTGATGCGATCTTGACTCGACTGCGCCAGGTCATCGAGCGCTTTGGAGAAAGCCGCTTTACCCGCTGGGAATCTGCCGCCGCCAAGATCGACGAACACGGCCCACGCACGATTGACCGGTTGGGCTTTCGCAAGACGATGGAATACGGCATGGGCGATGCCCTGCACACCACCAACACCTACTACGTGCTGCCGGAAGCATGGCGCTCCGAAATCTTCCGAGGCATGAACCTGAGTGCGGTTAACAAAGAGCTCCTGCGACGAGGCGTTTTAGAGCCGGGAAAGGATGGCAAAGCTTCGACCGCAGTGCGACTACCTGGGCTGGGCTTGCAGCGTTGCTATGTGGTTATCGCAGTGCCAGAACAAGGTGATCACGGCGCCCAGGCGGCCTAAAACGGCAGCGCCATGAGGAATGCAGGCTCACTTTGGCCTGGCCCGCCAACGAAAAAAAACCAATCAACCTCTCGCCTTTAGGAACGCAACATGAACCAGCTAAAACAGCAACAAGCCGCTTTGATTCAAGAACTGGAAACACTGGAAGAAAGCCTGCCGAAACTGGAGGCCGAATGGCGCAACGCACCCAGCGGATTCAGTGCGAATGGCAACGTAATTGGGAGCCCGGAGGGTCGCGAGGCTATGGAGAAAGTTTCAAGCGTCGAAGCCCGGATACATGTGATTCCAGGCGAGCTCGCATCAATTAATCGGAAAATTAAGCACCTGGAGCAGCTTGAAAAAATTGATCAGATCAAAACTGATGCGATTCAAGCGATGACCGATGCAACAGCTGAAGTCGAAGCGCTGGAACGGAAAAAAACGCACTTGAGTGAGCGGTTTCAGACAATTCAATCAGAAGCCAATCAATCCCTGGAAAAGGCGCAACAAGCCGAGCGCGACGCTGCAACATACTACGCCAAAAGCCTGGCAAGCGGTGACGCCGAAGGGGAAAAATCAGCAAGCGGCGAAATGCAAAAGGCGGCTAAGCAATTGGCAACAACGGACGAGCAGGTCAGAAGGCAAGACCTTATCCTCAGTGCTCTCCAAGTCGAGCTTGATACTCTTGAGGCTCAAATCACGAATGCCCGCCAACGTGCAGATGAAGCCAAGACCGCAGTATTGAACGCGGTCGGGTTTGCCTTTAACGAGGAATGGAACGCTGCGACCGAGCAACTTCTCGCTGTAGGCGCCCGAATAATTGCCCTCAGCTACCTAAAAGGAGGAATGGGCGATGCCTTGTCTGGACTAGAGGTGCCTCGCTTCGGCCCTTTCCATTCAAGACTTAATCGTTCCGATTTGGCAGCTGCGGCCCGTAATATTTCCCTTGACGACCTAATCGCCGCGTAACCCCGAAATCAGCCCGCTCTCGCGGGCTGTTTACTCCACCCATCAGCACGACTGGACAGATGCGCAACTGCAGCGACCATGCCGTTATTCTGAATTTGTTCTGAACTGGTAGCCGTCTACACTCCAACCAGCTACACGTTAAGCCCCAGGATACAAAAAACCAAGCCAACATCACTTGTCAGCTTGGCTCAATACTAAATTTCGACGACATCGTCCTCGACATTGTTCGCATGTAAAGAATTACGCCTACTGGCCTTCACTTTCGTAATTAAAGCCGCACTCGGCCACCCAATCGTTTCTAAAACCTCCATGACTCTTTCGTCAGAAGCCAGCAAACTTGACAACCCCCCGACAGACTCTGTGCTATTAAAAAAAGAGCTGCGAAGGACAATTGATAACTTTATTTTCGGCTCATCTAATCCTGAAGCAATGGAAATTAACTCTGCAATCGGAGACATACTCTCCTCATCATAGCCTTTACGAAGGTAGACCCAAACATCATACAATATTAACCACGCCGCAAAGTTCACATCATCAACGCTATATTTACCATCTTTAATCCTGACCGCCAAATCTAGCCATTCATCAGGATCAAAGTACTTATTAAAACTTAACGGCAACAACTTCAGCGAACCTCTAAAAGCTTCGCCCCAATAAAAATCAAAGCTCTCCTCAAAAGCGACCTCTAACGACGGAACTAAGTAATTCGAGAAAACATCCGTTTTCCTGATCCCCTCCCAGTAAGAGTCATCGTACGATCCATTGGTGCCTACTAGACTTCTTCTCAACGAAGATATTGGAAAAGCCTGACTTCGACCGCGACGCATCAACCTCCTCTCATCTTCAAATTTTATCCCTAATTCTTCGAATTTCTGACGCTCATCCAGGGCATCATAAAACCTTTCCACACCTGTTGGTCGTGATAGGTTCTCACTAAGCCAAACTTTGATTGCAGGCGCCAAAAATGACCTAACTTGCTTCTTATTAGTATGGCTAGAACCGCGAAGTGCATTACCTAATGCTTTGATCATCGTAGGATGCATGGTAGTCGATGCACAGGCGATTGCCGCGAGGTGCAAGCCATGATCATGATGTGGACCAAAATTTCTAGAGAACATTAGAAACAGTTCTCGATCGAATAATTTTTCCGCTTGATTAGATGGATCAAGAAGCATCAAAACACCAAGACCAACAGTTGATGCCGCATTTGCCTCAGAGTTCTTAGTAGCCCATTCATTATAGACATACCTCAACTTACCCAATGGACCGCCACCAACAACAAAGTCAGACCTTGATAAAACCAGCGCATTAAACACAGCACAAGTTTCTTCGGACATACTTATATCAAGACCGGAGCAACCTCCATCTAAACCCGGATAACCCAAAGAATAGCTTATTAATGCCAGCCTTAGCCTATTGGAAGCTGAGGCTCTTTGAAACTGCGAATTAAATGCTGACAATGCATGAGAGAGATTAATAGCATCTTTTGTCACAAGCCCTTCGACAGACTGTTTCAAGTCAACAAAGTCTTCTATCTCCTGACATAAAGCGAGTGCATTATGCGTGACGGAAAATATATCCTCAGCACGAAGCTCCGCAGCTTCAATAGAATCTCTGAGAAGCCCCAAAAGTAGCAGTGCCGTATCTCTCGTACTAGCGGAACTAGGTTCATCCAAAAGCTTATCAATAAAAAATGCCTTGCCGGAAGAAGACTTTAGGCTTGCAACTAACAGACGAACTACTTCTCTCCATCGTGGATTTTGTAACGCACCATGCAACTCATCCCAAATTGACTGGGCTCCTCTAGTCTCGCCGAAAGCCAGGAGGTAAGTCGCACAAAGGTATTCTTGAAAGGTAAGGTGAATAAAGCTATATAATCCGTCACCGGCTTCAACAAGTAACCCAGCAGAGTTTTTTATGAAAGAAAGGAAAGCCTCAGCCTGATCTTCGGCATGATCATCAGCCTCCTTAATAGACTCATACTTTTTTATATGGTCAGTTAAAAACTCCAATAGCTCTTTATGCTCCGCAACTGAACGCCCTTGCGCGCGAACGCTCCTGGTATGCATCCAATAAGCAATTGATTCGACTCTAACTCGATTACGCTGCTCAATTCGCCCCTTTACTACTTCTTCATCGTTACGCTTTGCCTTATACCATGTATTCAGCAGTGTCTCTGTGCACTTCTGATAGAGCACTACTCGTTGATCAGGCAATACCGCATCAATTCTATGCACTAGAGCAACGATAGTGAGCAACAATGGATTTCTAGCTAAAGCCCTGATTGAGTCACTTTCAGGAGACACAATCACCCTGATTAGATCATTCGCGTTTCTATCCCTCTCGTTGACGTCCTCAACTCTTAAAGAATACCAATCGATAATAAAATTCTTCACTTCCTCAATCTTTAGCTTGGCAACTCGAAAGTGGTTATAAGATTCGTCGAATCGCGCCTCGGCCTCATATCCAACTATTCTAGAGGACAAAATAATTGTATTACCCGGAAAATTAGATGTAAACGATTCAACTCGATGCCTTACAATGTTCTTGAATTGGTATCCCGGCAACTCATCCAGCCCATCAAAAAGCACAACTGCCTGCCCAGTTTCTAGATAATACTCATAGAAAGCGGGGCTTAAACCACTCAAGTTAAAGTCAGCTTCCGCAACTTTTCTAACGTATTCAAGAATGGATAAATTCTTGTCAATCTTAAGCTCATCTGCATAGCGCCGCAAAGTCACAACTATAGTTAACCTGCCATCTGCAAAGTAACCGCATCGAGACTGCAGTCGCTCGCTTATCCCTGCCAATGCTAAAAAGGCTAACAATGTAGACTTGCCAGACCCCGGATCACCCAATATCACAGATCGAGATCCTGGTTCTAAAAGGCTAAGCGCTTCTATTCTCGGAGTTTGATCAGTCTCTTCACTAGCTCGTTCAGAAACCAAAGACAATGGAATGTAGATATCCTCAAGAGGAATTCGTCTAGAAGTTTCCTCTTTGTATACAGACATACCAACAAATTCAATCCGTCCATATCTGCGACGCATATTTTCATCATACTGAGCTCTTAGCTCATGGATAGTTTTTCGCCTTTCAACCCCTAAATTTACGTGCCCCGGATAATAATATAAACACAGGTGATGCGTCTGAAGAAACAGATCTTGAAGTTTTGAATGGCCAATATGATCTAACTCAAGCTTGTCTTTATATTTCACCTTCAACTTTTCAAACCATCCAACGTCGCCTCCTCCCTTACGCTGCGCTGGATTTTTGAAATCATCCGGAGTAACTAGAATCCACCTTACCAAATTCAGAGTTTCATTGCGTTCTAAAGCATTATCCAATGACTTAATAATTTCCTGGCGATGATCATTACTTAAAGGGGAAGAAAAAAATTTATATTGATACCCTATAGCACTGCTAGATTGTTTTGTTCGTGAAAAACCGTCCAGACCTTCAAAATCTCCAGAAGCATCATCAAAAAGGTTGAATTCTTCCCCCCTTCGTTTTGCATCATTAAATAGTAATAAGCCAACTATCCTCCCAAACTCTTTGCCCCCCTCAGTACCAGAGGCAAGAATTTTGCTTAATGCTGGAACCGCATTCACCCGCTGTCCTACTGCTGTCATTTCTTTATCTTCCTGATATTAATACGCACAATTACAAGCTCAAACAACTACGACGCCATTACTATTACTTTTTTGATTTCTGAAAAACGCCACTTCTAAATCGAAAGTGAGGTTTGGCCAGTTAAAGTTGGTGACATGTTGGCTGGGCAGTGTATAGGATGTTACTGGCAGCATTCATGACGGGCCTGTCCGCTACATCATGGAGGCTATTTTCACAATGTACTTTTAACGGTTACGTAGCCTCAAAGCATTCATCCCTTCCATTAAACCAACCAGTTGCTCAACCACCCCCTCATCAAAGTCTTCCCGGTCCTGCTCCTCGTGAGTTCCTTTGTTCAAGTACTGCCATAACAACGTCTGCTCAGGTATTCCGAGAATCTGCCCCAATCCATCCAGCAAAGGCTGCTTGTCAATATGTTCGAATGTGCCCGCGGCATTCAGTCTTGCGCGGAGACCATCGCACAAATTTCGCAATGAGGGCTGATCTCCCACACCAGCCAACTTGACACTGATTAAGCCTAAGTCGCATTGCCCCAACCATCGCCATATCTTGTTAGCGAGCATTTCTAACGCCTGTCTGCACGGCTGAAGAGCCCCACGATGGTCTCCTCGGTCAACAGCAGCCCTAGCGTTTATAAGATAGGCTTGTGGCGGTAGATCTCGCAGAACGCGCGGATGATGATCGCCGGTGTGATGACGAAACGTGTAAGACAACCACTGAGCTCTATCAACATGGTTCTGGATGTCCTTGATGAATTCATTGCTGTGGCAGGTCACGATGATCTGCGTATTGGCAAAGCGTCTACTCTGGAACAGGGCCTCCCTAATTCCCTGACGATGCTCATGGTCAATAGCATTGATCGCGTCATCGAAGATCACCGTAGGCGCCTGGATGTTGGAAGCCTTTGCCAACAAGATGGCCAATCCCAAACAGCGGACGTGCCCCTCACTCAGTACCTGCAGAGCATCAACACGCGCTTGCGGGGAGCCTTGAAAACTCAATTCGATACGACCGTCCCCACCAATGGGTAGGTGAAGTGCTGCCAGTTTGTCTTCCGGTGCATCACGGACGTTGAACTCGTTGTACAATTCCATGGCCAAATTGTTCAGACCTGCCAACAACGTTCCCGGTAGCTCCGATCGGTAATGCCTTAGCAGGCCCAAAAATTCATTGTAGGCGACTTGAATTCTTACCTCTGCTACAACTTGTGTCTCTTCCTCCGCAGCAGCAGCGATCAGTCCGGCGTTCTGCGCATCAAAGGCATCGATACGCTGACGGGCCCCCGCAATGGCTGCGATAGTTTGTTGGCGTCGGGTTGCCTGTTCAACTACTACGATGCGGGCAACGGAAAGTCGATCCCGCTCTGCAATCACTCGCGCACGCTGCTCCAAGTTTTGCTGAGTAACGGCATCCGCTTCCTCCAACAGCCGCGCGTAGTTAACTGCTTGTTGTGACAGCGAAACACCCCCGGCTACAGGGTTGTACCCTGGCCTCCACCATGCCGTATCGGGTCGAACACCTGGATTTGCCAAATAGCGAATAACTTCATGCTCACTGTCGACCGTAGCGCCGACGCGATGGGCAAAATTAGCGAAGTATGCGCTTAATGCATCTGAGGCAAGCCGCCGCTCATCAACAGCTGCTTGGAACCTCTGCTTGAGCTGAGTCAGCTCTCGCAGATGCTCAAGACCCTGTGCAGCCTTTAAAAAAGGATCAATGTGGACATGCTGCTCCCCAACAATTGCAGTCTCGCATGCTGGGCAACGATCAGGAGAAAGCGCTTGTAGCTCAAGAACTGCAGTGTAGAGGTCTTGATAGGTAGCGCCATCCTGCTGCAAGGCCAGTTGACCAGCAAGCTCCTCAACAAGTTCGTGAGACTCATCTGCTGCGCGAAATACTGTAAGAAGATCCTGCTGCCGAATACCCAGAAGGGCCGGCGCAGGTTGGTTCAGTATATCTATCAACGCCTGCAGTCTACCGGGGACGTCGTTAGAACCCACCGCCTGTTGCAACTGGGCATACGTCAACCCGGCTTGAAAAGCCTCCGCGTACTCCCGCTCAGCCAGATCAAGTGCAGAAATACTCTCAGCCTCACCAGCAAGTAGTTCGATGTCATGAGCGATCGCTTGACGTCTCCGTGTCAGCTCCTGACCTTGCACAGGCAGAAGCGACAACTGCCCATCAATTGACTCATTAAACTGACCTACGAACTCGTTGAAGTGGTCCATACCAAACAGCGCGGCTATTAGCTCTGTCTTTTGACCGGCAGGTTTCGCAGCGATCCTCGAGAAGGAATCAATACGGTTTTTCTCAATGAAGCAGAACCGATAAGCATCGGTATCCGCCTGAACGGCAACTCGCTGGCCTTGTGGGTCCAACGCCGTCAACTGAGGGGGTACAAACCGACCTTCATGGACATTACGTAGATACTGAGCAGCATCAATTCGCTTTTGCGCCCCCTCATCTACAGCTCCGAGCAGGGCAAACTCGAGCGCCTCGCAAAGGCTGGTCTTGCCGCTACCATTGGGACCATAAAACAAAACGATGCGCCGTGTGAGGTCAAACGCCTCAGCATTCCGAAAACCTCGGAACGGCCCAAGGGAGAGATGACATAACTTCTCCCAATGCCATCCTGCACCTGCTGCTATTTGTTCCAGCATAGGTTGGCCCGGATCACTAGCAAGGAACCGCTCGCGCGCCAGATCGACTAGATGTACCGACCGCTGGCTCCGATGACGTGTAGTTGCACTGACACTTTCAAAGTTGTCCAGGACCAGCCGTCCAAAACGACGCACGTCTTCTGGTACCTCTCCGTCAGGTCGATGAAGCCATTGAATGAAGTGCTGATAGTCGTGTTCTGCAGACGCCATCCCTACCTCCGCTGTAGTCGCATGACTGTGATCAGGCACAGCCCTTCTTCGCCTAGCATTACGTGTTCGTTGCTAATCGCCCCATCTTCAAGCGCCTCATCCGTGACTGGAAGTATTCAGCTCGAGACACAGTCTCTAGATGTAACACCTATATAGCTTATAACACCACCTTTTGATCGTTGCGCACAGAGGTGTGACCATCTAAATATCTATAAAAAATATAAAGATAAATAAATTTGCAATACCCGTAACATCTGTAACATCAGATTTTAGAACCCCTGGCCCCCGTGATGGATACACCTCCAGCGACATAAGGTCATGATCATGACAGAACCATCCATTGAAAGGGGCCCTTGGGCGTTTGACTAAATGCAGGGTTGGAAACCAGCGTGACCGTGTTGGTGTAAAGATGCACAGCTTGTTGAACAGTTGGACCAGGTGAACCTGGTTAACTCCAGTTCACCTGTGCATATGCCCTACTCTTTCAGCCATCTGCGAGTACCGTTACCAATACGGCAACGATGCCCTTTTTTCTTCAAACTCCTTTCAATTTCAACATTGAAATTTCAGTAAGCTGGTGTGGTTGCCGCTACCTCGATCCCGCGGGTTTCATGCCCCGTGTCCCTTGAATGTCGCCAGGGTCCCCGGCGTTAATCCTCTAGGAATGGAGAGGTCGACCTAGCTGATTTCAAGTGACTCGAAAGGACCTCCTGCAACCTCTCCAGAGGAAATGCAAACTTTGAACGGGGACCAAGAGTCTTCCAAGTACCATCCCTCCCCCGTAATGACGCCATCTGCGAGAGAAACTTGGATATCCCTAATCCCATCTAAAGACAAACGCTCAGTGCACCAGACCTCAGCTTCTCCTTTGAAAAGCCTAAGCCACAGCCCATTTGAAACCAGGGTGCTACCCAGCTCTGGGATGCTGATCAAATTCTCAATATCGCCACCGAAGTGTTTCAAAAGCAGTCCGTTACGAATGTCCACAATGTAACCCTGACCACCGGCAACTACGATCACGTGAAAACTCGACTCCACTTCCAACACACAGTTGAAGCGGCAAAAACCGGGTTGGAAGTTCCCCACCCAAGAAGGCATCCCTTCCGGCAAGAACCTGATAACGATCCCCTCACTGTGCTGCCCTTGGCCGGTTGCACTGAACTGGAGAGGTAGAGGGCCATCACCCGGCAGCCCAGCAAGAAGCTGATGTTGCGGCGTATCGGTCATAGATTTGCCTGGCTGTGAAGTTCATTTCCGTCGAATCATGACACTACCTACCCCTCCGTTACAGAGGCGTGACCTTCCAAAGGCGCGGGACCGCTTCGTTTACCAGCAACATATAGCGACGGAATAACTTGCCGTACATGTCCTTCAGGTAGCCTGCCCACAACACCTGGATGCTGACTTTAGCGTTACACGCACGGGCAGCGTTACATCGGATGTACGCTATGTCGCTCAACTGTGTAACAGGCGTGAAAGCCAATGAAACCGGACGTCTGGTGAAGGGCGTTACACTCGTAACACCGGTTACACCAGTTTTGGAGGGGGGCTGGATATGTGCTCTGATGCTGCCTTTCCAAATTGGCCCTACACCAAATTGTTGGCCTCTGGTGAGTCAAGATGAGCAGCGTGATTCCTGATCACCAGGTGGTAAGTACAGCTGATATGCAATGCCACTGGCTCGAGGTAGATTGACTACCTGACAACAGGGCGGGAGAACATCATGGAAGACACCCCTTTGCTTACGTCATTACTCAAGCGCATGAATGAAAACCAACTGGCCCTAGGGGCAGCTATCGAGGAGCTGTCAAACTGGGTTGAGCAAAGAGGATCTACAGAAGTGGCACAGAACATTCGAGGGGCACTGGATACCCTGGATGGAAATGCAGGATTCATCACCCTTGCGCTCGCCTCACTGGCGGCAGAAGGTCGAACGAAGAAGTAACTACTCAGCCGGATGGCGACACATCAGCAACCATTGGGTGTTGCTTTACCCTACGGGGATACCTCGAAAAGGTGGCCAGAAGGAAGCGCCGTGTATGCCCACGTGTATGCCTAACCGAAGCACCACCAAACATACCCAATGAATACGGGCCTCTTACTGCCCAGTTCAAACGACGCCGGGGCACCAGACACAGACGAAAAAGCCCCAGGTCGAAAGACCTGGGGCTTTTTTGTGGGTGTCGATTAACGCTTCTGCAACGCCTCCAACCGCGCCGGCAGGTCTTCCTTGGGAAAGCGCTTATGCAGCGCCAGCAACTGTTCATCGGCCGCTTTGGTTTCTCCAGCCCGGCGCAGATCCACAATCTCCTGCAACCCCTCCTCCAATGATGGCAACGCCACCGCACGCTTGCTGAGTTTCGCGGCCGGCTCATCCGCCATTGCACCGGCGACCTCAGCCTGAACCGGTGGTGCGGCAGCCATGCGGGTCATGGGCGCGGGCGCCGAATACGCTTGGACCACTGGGCGCGCTGCTTGCGGGTGGGGCGCGGAGAAGGTCGCGGTGGATATCTCCGGCGGCGGCACGGGTGAGCGCATCACCACGCCGATCATCAGCGCCACGCCGGCGACGGTGGCGAAAGCCATCTGCCAGCGCGGCTGGCGGCAGGCGTTCAGCCAGCGTTGCCACAGGCTCGGCGGCGGCGTCGGGGCTTCGCGGCGGGCGGTGTTGAGGATGAAGGCGTCGAGGGACGCGGGCGGCTCGCCTGTGCTGTGTTGACTAAAGTGTTGGAGCAACACGTCGTCGGGGTCCTGGGTGTGTCGGAGGTCAGTCATGCAGGTATCTCCTCGGCCAGCAGGCGGCGCAGTTTCTGCTGGGCGTAGCGCAGGCGGCTTTTGACGGTTTCCAGCGGGGCACCGGTGAGGGCGGCGATTTGCGGCACTTCGAGGTCGCCGTGCAGGCGCAGCAGGAAGACTTCGCGCTGGTCCTCGGGCAAGTCCTGCAACGCCGCGTCGAGGCGCGCCTGGTCGCGGCTCAGGCTCAGTTGCTGCTCGGGGCCGGCGCTGTCGTCGGGCTGGGCGTGCAGTTGTTCATCGTAGCTGTCGTGCAGCGGGTTGTGGATACCGTGCTTGCGCCAATGATCGATCAGGCGGTTGCGGGCAATCTGGAACAACCACGTACGAAAGCTCGCCCGACCTTGTGGCTGGGTGGTGCTGCGGATCAGGCTGAGCCAGGTTTCCTGGTACACCTCTTCGGCCAGCTCGACCTTGTTGCTCAGGGACACCAGGAACCGGTACAAACCTTGGCGATGGCGCGCGTACAAAAGCTCGAACGCGGCGCCGTCACCGGCTCGGTAGCGGGCCAGCAGCGCTTCGTCGCTGGGTGAATCATCGGGTACGGCCATGTAGTGGGCGAACTCCTTTCTTACAATCGAAATCGTTCTAAATGTGGGAGCGGGCTTGCTCGCGAATGCGCAGTGTCAGTTAACAGATATACCGACTGATCCACCGCTTTCGCGAGCAAGCCCGCTCCCACATTGAGTGTCGTTAATGCTTAAGACTCTGCGCCAGCTCCACCAGTTGCACGAACTCGTTGCGCAGCCCGAACGGGTCATCGCCTCGGGCCGAGCGGGCCAGTGCGGCGGTGTCCTGCAAACTCATGCTGCCAGTGTAGCGGCCATCGCCCTTGAGCTGTTGGGCGAAGGCAGCCACAGCTGCCGAGAAGCGCAGGTCGTCGCTGGCCTTGGTCGCTTGGTTGCCGATGGGCCGCTCAATCAATTGGCTGTCACCGCCCGCCGCAGGCTTGTAGCGCACGCGCAGCATCGCCAACTCGGCCGGTTTGTTTTCAGCCACTGGCGCAGCGGCGTAGCGCAACGGCTCCAGCCAGCCCTTCTGGCCCGTCGGGACAATTTCGTACAACGCCGTCACGGTATGCCCTGCGCCGATCTCGCCGGCATCCACCTTGTCGTTGTTGAAATCCTCACGTTTCAAGGCGCGGTTTTCATAGCCCAGCAGTCGGTACTCGCTGACCTGGGCCGGGTTGAATTCCACCTGCAATTTCACATCCCGCGCCACGACGGCCAGGGTTGAACTGAGCTGGTCGACGAGTACTTTTCGCGCTTCGCGCAGGTTGTCGATGTAGGCGTAGTTACCATCGCCCGCGTCGGCCAATTGCTCCATCAGGTGTTCGTTGTAGTTATCCACACCAAAGCCCAGGGTGGTCAGCGACACGCCGCTTTTACGCTGCTCGGCCGCCATCTGCTTGAGGCTGTCGAAGTCGCTGATGCCCACGTTGAAGTCACCGTCAGTGGCCAGCAGGATGCGGTTGATGCCTTTGTCGATAAAGCCTGCGCGGGCCATCTGGTAGGCCAGTTCGATGCCGGATGCGCCGGCCGTTGAGCCGCCCGCCGTGAGTTGGTCGATGGCATTGCGCAGCTTGGCTTTTTCGCGGCCAGACGTGGGTTCGAGCACTACGCGGGACTCACCGGCATACACCACCAGCGACACGCGGTCTTGGTCGCGGAGCTGGTCCACCAGTAACTTCAGGGTGCTTTTCACCAGGGGCAAGCCTTCGCGACGGTCCATGGAACCGGACACATCCACCAAAAAAACCAGGTTGGCCGGCGCCAGCTCCGCGACGGTGCGGTCGGACGCCTTGATGCCGATGCGCAGCAGCTGAGTGTGCGGGTTCCACGGTGTGGCGGCGATCTCTGTGGTCACGCCAAACGGCGAGCCGTCGGTGGGGCGTGCGTAGTCGTAGGGGAAGTAATTGACCATTTCCTCCAATCGCACAGCACCTTCAGGCGGTAGACGGCCTTGGTTGAGGAAGCGTCTTACGTTGGCATAGCTGCCGGTGTCGACATCGACACTGAAGGTCGAAACGGGGGTTTCGGCCACGCGGTGCACCGGGTTGTCCGGCAGGTTTGCGTAGTGCTCACGAGGCTCGCTGCGGTAGGCCATCGCCGCTGAATCCTGACTGACCATGCGCATGGCCATTGGCGCCGGCATCGGCATGCGTTTGCTCAGCGCACCCTGTACCGGCGCGCGTTGCAGTTCGGCGATAGGTGCTGCGTGCTCAGGCTTGGCGGCATCACGCGAAGAAGACAACCCACAACCGGCCAACGCGACCAGCAACGTAACGGTAAAGCCGTGGGCAGCAGGGCGCAGGAAAAGCAGCGGACGGGACATGGGCTGAACCTCGTGAATGAATGATCCGTTCACAAGGTCAGACGCAAGGTGTGGAGGGTTCGGGTTAAACCGGCGTGGGATAAAACCTCGATCACTGTGCAAGTGTGTAGACGCTGGCTTGCCTGCGATGCAAACGCCTCGGTTTTTCAGTTAAACCGAGGTGATGCTATCGCAGGCAAGCCAGCTCCCACATTGGAGCTGCAGTGTTTTCAGTACCCGGATCAGTCGGTGCCGTACTTCGGGTTACGCGGCCCGTACAGAATCCCGGTGCGTTGCCCCGCCGACAGCAGGCGCGCACTGGTGATGCCGGCAATCGGGTGCGCGGCGTCGGTGGAGCTGTTGATCACCTGCTTGACCGCCGCCGTGATCAGCATGCCCACCAGGCCGCCGCCATTGTTGTTGCCCTCCTCGCTCGACGCCCGCGCCGAGCCGGTCCACAGCGTGGTGCCGGTGCGCAGGTCGACCAGTTTGGCCGAGGCCGTCACCGAGGTGTCGCTGGAGATCAGCATGTACTTGGTGCCGTACTCACTGACGGTGATGTACAGCGCCGCATCCGCACCAAAGATGTCATGCAGCTTGGCCGGTGCCACACCCTGGATGTCGTTGGCGGTGGTCAGGCCGTTCTGGCGGAAGGTTTCGTCCACCAGGGCAATCGGCAACACGTAGTAGCCCGCTTCGGCCAGCGGGTAAGTCACTTGCGACACCATGCTGTAGGACGCTTGCACCTCCGGCGACTCATTGATCGGCGGCAGTACCAGGATCGACTTCGGCCGCGCCTGTTTGTATGCCGTGTAATCGATGGTCTTGGGCGCTGCGCAACCGCCGAGCAAGGCCAGGGCCAGCAAGGCGCCCGTGAGTTTTAACAGGCTCATTTGGTGGCGACTCCGGTCTTGGCGTTTTTCAGCAGAAAGTCCATGTAGGAAGCAGACTCGGGGAACAGTGCCTTCTCGGTGCGAAATTCCTGCACCATCTGGTCATCCTTGCCCATGGTCATGTACAGCATGCCCAGGTGGGCGTGGTAACCCGGCGGCGCCTTGCGGCCACTGGCGTTGATCTTTTGCAGATCGCGCTCCAGCGCCTCAACCTGCGCTTCCTTGGGCTCGCCCTTGAAGTACTCATAAACCTGCGGCTGGTAGCTTTCCCACTGATACAGGGGTTGGGGCGCCGTTTGGCACCCGGCGACCGTCGCGATTGTTGTCAGCATCAGCGCCAACTTCACTGCCTTGCTCATCCGTGTACTGCTCCTTGAGGTGCTGCTGATCAGTTGCGCGGGTTCCAGGCGCCGGCGTTGATGCCGTCGACAAGGCGGTTGATGGCTTCGCGCATGGCCAGGTCCAGAACCTTGCCATTAAGGGTGGAGTCGTAGCTGGCGGTGCCGCCAAAGCCGATGACTTCACGGTTGGACAGCGCGTATTCACCGGCGCCCTGGGTGGAATACACCACTTCGGAGGTGCTGATGTTGACGATGTTCAGTGCGACTTTGGCGTAAGCAACTTGGGTTTTACCACGGCCAAGAATGCCGAACAGCTGGCGGTCGCCGGTCTCTTTGCGGCCGAACTCGGTCACATCGCCGGTCACTACGTAGTCAGCACCTTTAAGCTTTTGCACAGTGCCTTTGATCGCGGCTTCCTGGGAGATTTCGCCCATGTTGTCGCGGTCCAGCACGCTGAAGCGGTTGGTCTGCTGCAAGTGGGTGATCAGGATGGTCTTGGCCTGGCCACCGAGGCGGTCGACGCCATCGGAGAAGATGCCGCGCATGTAGCTGGAGCGGTTATCGAACTTGCCCACGGCAATCGGCACACGCACGCCGGAGTAGGCGACGTTGGCGCTGGCGACTTGCTCCACCGGCATCGCGCGGTTGCTCTCCGTGGCGCAACCGGCCACGGTCAGCAGCGCTGCGGCGGTGAGGCCAGACAGCAGGATTTTGGACAGTGTTTTCACAGGGTGCTCCTAGGGTGAGAGGTCCGCGGTTGCAGCGGGTGAACCCGCGGGAGGGACTGTTGTGTACGTCAACTACGCGGTCGCGGCGATCAGAACTTGCTGAAAAAACGCGCGACCTTGCCCAGCACCTCAACATCAAACGTGTCGGGCCAGCAGGTAGGTATTTTGGCAAGGATGACCGGCGCGCAGTGGTCCGGCTGGAAAGTGCAGCCAGCCATCAGGCAGGTGACGGGGAGAAAAACAGAAGTGCGCATTGCTTGATTCGTCCTTGAAAAATGCGATGTAGCCAGTGCCGCGGCATTTTACGGGGTTGCCCGATGTACTCAAGCGGTTTTGCCGCCACAGTGAAGTTCGCCGCCCAACGGCAGCCTGCTAAGCTGCGCGCCCACCTCAAGTTACACAGCCACCGGTCGAGACACTGGCTTGGCTTGCTCATTAAATAGGGATATTGCGTGTTGAACACCCTCCTGAGGGCTGCGGCCCTGATCGCGACGCTGTCGATGACCGGCTGCGTCTCCTACACCGTCACCGGCCCCATCGGTGCCCCGCTCCACCCGGCTGCCGCCAGCAGCCCGCGCAGTGCACAAATCGCTGACGTGACGGTGAACGCCGCCGACGTCAACGAGGCCAACAAAACTGCGATCAGCCGCTCGCTCACGGCCCAGCTCAACCAGTACGTGCGCGCGGCAGGTTACTTCAAGCAGGTCACCGAGTACCCCACGCGCCTGGAAGAAAACGACGTGGTGCTCAAATTCAACATGACCTCGCTCAAGGGCCATCGCGCGCCGCACCCGGCCTACATACCCGGCGCACTGCTGACGCTGACGATCTGGATCTGGGTCAACGGGCCGATCTACGTCGACAGCTTCGACGTGGCCGGCAACCTGGTGATCGTCGACCGCAACGGCAAAGAACTGGCCACGGCCGAGCAAGCGCTCAAGTTCGAACACAACGTCGGTCTGTATGGCGGCGAATACTGGGCACCGTCGATGGGCGCCCAGCAGCTGAACAAACTGGTCGCGCAACTGCTCGACACCGCTACCGCCAAACTGGCCAAACCCTGAATTCAAGGAGCAACACATGAAAGGATTGATCAAGCACAGCCTGGTCCTCGTCGCGATCTTGCTGAGCGGCTGCGTGTCCTACTCGCAACACGAACTGCCACCGGTGCAGACCTGGCCGCCGACCGCCAACGCGCCAGCGCAGAAACCCAGCGCATTCGTGCGCACCACAGCGCTGAACCAGGTCAACGGCGGCCCCGCCAACGCCGCCGCCGGCGCCCCGGCAGCGCTGTGGGAAAAAGCTGTGGCGGATGCCTTCCGCCAGTCCAACCGCTTTGCGCGGGTAAGCACTGACAAAGTGGACTCGGACATTTACGCCGACGCCAAGCTGTATAACAACGAACAGTTCAGCATGGCCTCGGCGATCATTACCGGTGTCACCTTTTTCATTATTCCGTCCACGGCGAAAAACACCTTCACGATGGAAACGGTGTTCAAGGACAAGGACGGCAAAGAATTGGGCCGGGTCAGCAAAAGCGAATCCGTGCGCACCTGGATGCACCTGGTGCTGATCCTGGGCATCCCTTTCCAGGCGAACACGGGTGAAGTGGTTGAAGCGCTGACGCGCAGCACACTGGACGAGGCGGTGCAGCGCAAGCTGTTCTGATAGCAGAACGCGCCCGCGTACTCAAATCCACATGCGGGAACGGGCTTGCTAGCGAAGGCGGTGTTTCAGTCACCTCAAGTATCGACTGATCTACCGCTATCGCGGGCAAGCCCGCTCCCACAGGGTTAAGGTGTTGGCTTAGAACGCATACCGCGCCTTGAGCATTACGCCATCGGCGTCAAACCCGCTGCGCGCCTGGCGGGTGTAGCTGGCGCCCACGGCAAAGTCCGACACCTGGTAGTTCACGCCCACGCTGGCTTCATAACTGTCACGCGCCACCGAAGCGCCGGTGACGGTGAATGGCGAGCCACCCGCCACGAAGCTGGAGGTTTGCGCGACGCGATCGCCCATCAGGTCGTGATAGGCCATCAGGGTTGCTTCCGGTTGCAGCTTGCCAGCACCCATCGGCAGGTTGCCTGCCAACCGCAGGCCGGCGCCCAGCTCACCCACTTCATAGCGTTGCGAGCGGGTGCTCAGCGCTGCCGAAGAGCCCTTCTCGTCGTAGCCATCCATGCGCACGTTGGCATAACGCGCCGCCACGCGCGGCTCGATCACCACCGCCTGCGACGGCTTGAAGCTATAACCGCCGATCACGCTGGCCGCCAATACATTACTGTCGTAGCTGCCCTTGGCCGTGGTGCCTGCCACATGACGTTTGCTGTCGTTGTCGTTGTGGCCGTAGCTGAGGCTGCCGTCGACAAACCAGTTTTGCAGCGCCCAGTTGCCATACAGCGACAGCGCGTGGCCCTCGACGTCAGTCTTGTTGCCCAGGTCGGAATGGATGTTGGAGTTGAGGTAGCTGTAGGCCACGCCCAAGCGGGTGGTGTCGTTCAAGCGACCGTCCACACCCACCGCCATGCCGCTGCTGTTGGCCGAGTAGCCGTTGTTGCCGCCACGGCCGTCCTGGTCCATGTTGCTGCTCAGGCCCTGCACCCACACGCCACCGGTTTGATGGCCTTCGCGCTGATCAGTGAGGCGGTTGAAGATCGCGCCGTTGATCACGGTTTGACCCGACAAGGCCACATCCAGCGCGCCACGGTTGACGTCTGGCTTGAGCTGCTCGCTCACCTGAGCAAGCTGTTGCGCAGTACCGGCGTTGGCGAGGGACTGGAACACGGGGTCGTTCTGGTTCAGCCCGCCGAGCACCTCGTTCTTGAAGGTATTGACCGCCGTCGCCGCTGCGGCGGTGGCACCCGCACCGGTAAGTTCCTGCTGCACTTGCTGGTTGTCTTTAACTGCGACGACAGCCTTGACCGTTTGGGCATCCGCCGAGTAGCTGAGCACGTTGAGCAGCGATGAAGAACTGGCAACAGACAGCCCGTTGTTTTGCACGCTGCTGGCTTGCAGCAGTGTGTACTGGGTGCCGTTGTTGGTGCGCGTGAAGTCGCCAGGGTTGGCGCTCACGGTCAGCTTTGAGGCCTGGGCAAAATTGGCCGTGCCGTTGACCGTCAGGTACGGCGTGGTCGGCACCACGCTGTCGGCCAAGTGCATATCAATGCCCGCGCCGCTGGCGACGTTGAGGTCGCCAGTGATCGTGGTGCCCGGCGCAGAGAGGTTCAACGAACCGGCGTTGACCAAGACCGGCGCGATGATGCGCTGGCCGACGAAATCAGCCTGGCCCGCGACATTCACCGCGCTCAAGTTGAGCAGGTCGCCGGTGATTTTGCCGCCGGTCCAGTTCAGCGTGGCGAGGTTGGCGGCGTCGATGGCGGTGCCGGCGTTACTGCGGATCTCGCCGGCTTGCTGGTTGATTTCAAAAGGCGAGGTTTGGTACCGCGCGTCCACCAGGATCGCCGTGCTGTCGGCCTTGATCAGGCCACGGTTGACGATGCCGCGCGCGCCCGTCTGTGGGTTCAAGGTAAAGGTCGCGCCCCGCAGGCTGACAGCGACCGCGTTGGCGCCATTGGCTTCGAGGGTGCCGGTGTTGAGCAGATAGTCGTAAGTACCGGAGTCGAACCGCACCGCTCTGGCAAGGCCGCCATTGACCGTCACCAACCCGCTGTTTTCAATGCGCAGGTCACTGGTGTCGGTTTCAACCTCAATGCCCAGCGCCTCTTCACCGGTGACGCGAATAGTGCCGGAGTTGAGAATCTTGCCGCCGACGGTCACCGGCAAATTGTTGTGGGTGTCCAGGATCAGGCCGAAGCCGTAGTAGGACGTCACGTCCACCAGGCCGGAGTTGACGACATCGCCGCCTACGGTGGTGCCGTTGAGGTAGATCCCCTCGCCATCGCTCTCGGGACCGGAACCCGGCACGTCGACGGTGATGATGGTGCCAGTGTTGATCACGTTGCCGCCGACGGTGGCGGCGCCTACCTCAAACCCTTCGGCCCAGGTCTGGTTGGTCAGCCTGATCACACCGGACTGAACCACATCGCCGGTGATAATGCCGCCACGGGCTCTGAGATCTGAGTCAATCGCACCATCCACCACGAACCCGCGAATGTTGAGGCCACTGCCATCGATGGTGTAGTCGGCGCGGTTGATCAGCGAGCCCTGAATATCGGTCTCGGCAACACTCGCCCCATCGACATAACGCTGGGTGGCCACCACATTGCGCGAACCGACCAAGGTCACAGGCTCGTTGAACACCTGGCCTTTCCACGTGTTCTGGCCGCTGCTGACGTCAAATTCCACCGCAGCAACGTGCGCGGCGCCTGCGCTGACCATCAACGCCAACAGGGTTTTCTGGAACGGCTTACGCTTCATTTCAAACTCCATGAACTACAGTCAAAGCCGCCAATAAGCCCGGCGGCCGTAGGTGTGCTGAGCGAAGGATCACTTGATCCGAGTGCATGCTCCCAAGGTGCTTTCCTGAAACGCAGGCGCGAGCAAACGCACCGCAGCCGGTGGTGGCAGAAAAGGGGTTGGGGAGGTGAGGTTCACATTAATCCTTAATGTATTTTGAAAACGCTGCAGTCCATGCAGCCCGACCGGTTGCGGGTGGGCGGGGTAAAGACCCGGGCTTGAGGGAGATGGTTCCTTTTGCGGTCGGACGCTTCCCGAAACGACTGGGGATTTGCGTAATACCCGTGAGCAGACGGCGGGAAGCGTTGGCGTCGGTGGGGGTTGGGGATAGGACGCAGGGGTTTGAGTCAGGGCGTTGATGCCTTGCGTGGGTTTGGGTGCGAGGCTTATAGTCCGGCCCGTCGCCCAACAAGGGCGATCGGATTTGGCGATCCGTTGACCGTATGCGAAAGCTTTCTGCTTGCTTGCAGGGGCTTCCGTACCCGCATCGCTGCTTTATGGCAGCTGTGCGTGGGAGACCTTCGGGTCTGCCGGAACTCGGTCCCGGTTCGCCAACCTGCGTACAGCTGTCACCCATTCGTTTGGCGACGATAGGTGACTGCTTCACTCTACTGACCGAGGTTTCACCATGAACCAATACATGCCCCTGACGGGTCACGACAGTACCGTCCCCGCTCTGCTCATCGACACCTGTGCGCCCCTCGACGTGCTCCACGACGCCGCCGTGTACCGGATTCGAGCCGTCACGCAACTGTTGGAAAACCTGGCCTTTCGCGAACAGCTCAGCAGCGATGCCGTGGTGCTTCAAGACTTCGCGCAATTGTTGGCCATTCCGTTGCGCGATGGGTGTGATTTGCTGGATGTCATCAGTCGTAGACTCAATGCCGATCCATCTTGAGTGAAAGCCGGGCGGCTTAGACGTCGCCCGTTTTGTATGTGGGTGGTAGAGAAGAAAATCACTCCAACGAGATTAAATAAATCTGCGGCTTTTTCCTTCTTGGGAGATTGGGCCGGAAGACTCGCACATGTAAGATCGAGGTCTTTCGCATCAAATAGATGCTGATTACAGAAACGACAAGGAGGGTTGTTACACGATGAAATTACTCACACTCACCGCAAGCGCACTGCTTCTAATAGGGTGCACCAGCTACGATAAGACGAACCTGCGTAACGAAGCTGAAGCGGCCAAGTACGATCCGACTACCAGCGCGCGCATCCGCATCTATTCTGCACCGGAAAAGTACGCCATCTATGTCCCCGGTAAAACCTGTGAGGCCTACTACAACCATCCAGAAAATGGTCGCTTACAGGGAAGCATTGCTACTCGCGCCCATGATCCCAAACAAAGCTACATCCTCTGGCGCACCGCCGACCTACTTGGCATGAAGGCCGAGGACTACCAAAACCGCGTGATCGGCATGCCCGCCACCGCGCACACCGAAGCAGTGAAAACCGACCGGCTGGGCTACGACGAATTCGTCATCCCCGCCCACCAGCCAGTTCTGGTCGACATCGGGTATAAATCCGAAAACGGTTACTGCTACCCACCTACCATCCAGTTCGTCCCAGAGGCCGGAAAGGATTACGAAGCAAGCATCGAATTCCACAAGCAGAATTTCTACTCCGCCAAGTGTTCTATCGAGCTGGTAACACTCAGCGGCGCCGGCTCCTTCCAGGAAACCCAGCCCGTTTCAACCAACATCTGCCGCCCTGATCGCGACGGGCACTACTCCACCGTCGCGCCTTGAGCTGAGGGAAATAGGGGACAGACCCTGAGGGGAATAGGGGTCAGACCACTATTCCTCTATTCTTTTAACTGACACTTTTCGGGCGTCCTGACACGCCCTGCGAAACTCTTTTACCTAACGCCTGCGCGATCTCGGACGCAAACTTCTGATCGCCCAAAACGTAATTTCCGTTTGTAGAAGATCGAATTTGTTCTATCAGCCCAGGTGAAAGTCGTTCATTGAATATAGACCGGTAAGCTTCGGCTCGTTGCGCGGTGCCGCTACCTAATTCGTTATAAACCGCATGCGGGCTTATAAAGCCTGACAGCTCGCCCTGTGCGTTTGCCCTATAGCTGGTCCAGCGATAGTCGCCCGGATGAGCAACCATACCGGCTCTAACAGGGTTTATTTCGATATATCGATAGCAAGCTAAAACATAGTTGTCTTGTTGAACCAAACAGCAGCGGAAACGGCCTTCCCACAACGTGCCCGTTCGTTGATATGTTCGATTGACATATTGAACGTAGCGCTGCCCCAGCCCCTTCATAAGCAGGCTGGCCCCTGCGCAGCAGCTGGGAGTCAACAACAAATGAACATGATTTGTCATCAAGCACAATGCGTGAACTTTACAGCCATACAATTCAGCAAGCACGGCTAATGTATCAATGTAAAAAATATAGTCTTCATCTGAATAAAAACACGCAGACCGATTGTTTCCCCGCTGAATAATATGCAACGGGATATCCGGCAGTAACACTCTAGGACGGCGAGCCATATAAACCCCTAACTGGATAGGAGCTTACAGCTTAGCCGCCCTTCAACAGGCCAACAGACTGGAATAATTACAAAAAATAAATCATGTTTTTAAAGAGCAACTCTGCTGAACTTTAAAAAACAAAATCGTGGTCTGACCCCTATTTCCTCCCAAAGACTCAAGATCAGATGCACTGGGAAGCTTTCCATAAGGGTTTGCGGCGTTCGCGTTGATGAAAATTTTTCCACCTGGCTCAACTACTCTAGTTGCTTCCGGCAAATAATCCATCATAGAGAAGGTACCTCCCGCTTCTTTTGGAATGAATGGATTGCTAGCAACAATCTCTCCCACTGAGTCGTCTTTAAAAGGTAGCTGCCTTGCATCCGCGCGGATACCAGACTGAATATCCGCACTTATATCAACGTTTATGGCTCCCGGTGTTTGCGCATTTTTCCCACCAAACAAATCAACTGTAGGCTTCACAGCAGAACCAGCTGCTTCTCCTATGTCTTTTGCACCAACTCAAATTTTCCCTTTGAGGTGATTTCGCCACGGTACTAGCAAACCGTCCAGCAGGACTCGATCAATAACACCGTCCTCAATAGCGCCAACATAAGTAGTATCTAACTGAAACTCAAAGGAAAGACTTTCATTTTCAGATAGTTTTTTTACGGCGCCTACCAGCGCCTCTACGTCATCTAGGTTTTTTGAGTCCATCTCAATAGGAAGTAGGTTTGGCGGCAAAGCCGAATAAATTTCCAAAATCCCACCTACTACTTCCGTACCACTCTCGTCTATCTCGTCAATAAAGCTTGGCGGAGTAACGCTCCATATTCTTGACGCAGCAACCTCACTCACAAGCTGCTGCACATTAGATCTAATAGACTGGTCCAAATCCTGAGCCACGTAAAAAATTAACTTTTGCTTCGCAAGCTCTAGCGGTATGGAATGCATTAATCAGCTCCTTTTTTCGGAGGGTATGCCGGGAGAGCTGACCCTGGACCGCCCGGATTATATCTAAATCCTCCTGGCATATGCGCGTCCAAATGCCGTGTATCAGGCAGGGGCACAGTAAGTGGCGAACCCTGAACATGATGCATAGGTATTCTCTCACCCTTTAGCCCTGCATCTTCAGGAAAAACTTTAACCCATGCATCATCGACCTTCGGAGTCTTCCCTTTAGCAATCGCGGCCCGATTTTCAGTACTTAAGATTTGGCCATATCCAAGGTCATCCCAGTTATCACGTAGTACTCTCCAGTCTGCGGCATTTGTACGAACAACACCTGTCCGAGTCGTACCAGAAGTAACCACAGGCGCGGGAGGCACGACTTCACCTGCCGCTTTTGCACCTTCGGCAACTCGTGCAGCCGCCGCTGCGTCGGCTGTGGCAGCGACTTCCTTCGCTGCCAGACTGCCAAAGCCTCCCACACCTAACGCCGTACCGCCAGCCGTTGCGGCACCAAAGGGCAATTCAACTGCTGTTAATGACAGTTCGGTACAAACAGCTGGGTTCATCGCACAGGAATTTAACAATGCAGGACCGAGCAGCACTGCTCCGGCTAAAGCTCCAACACCCGCCACGGTATAAGCAAGTGTTTCGCGACGTTCAGCATACATTTGAGCCGAGCACGCATCCGCGCTCATTCCTGCACAGTTTTGCTCCTTGTATCGCTCGTCTTCAGCCTTGACGTGCTCTCCGGCCTTTTGTTCAAGTGTTTTACCCTCAGATAACGCAATACCTATATCACCCATCGAGTTGTTCTCAACTGCATTATTGCCAGCCTTTGCACCGGCAATTGCACCGCTCAGGTCACCTCCCGCAAGTCCGCCTGCCAACCCCGACGCCAATGTCGAAAGCGCCGATACGGTCTGTCTCTGCTCCTCGCTCAAATTCTCAGTTTTAATATCCGGATACAACCGCGCCGCAATCAACTCCCCCGTACCGGCTCCTGCGGCACCGGCAACCGCCGAGTTTCCTTGGGCTTGTGCAACCACAGCACCCAATACCACGTGGGCCATGATTCGGGCGGTATCGTTACCCTGCGTTGATTGCTTGATGAGGTTCGCCAGATAGGGCGCCGACGCACCCGTAAGGGCTGAGCCGATGTCACCCCCTACCAGTCCTTGCAAAGCTGCCGTCACCGCTTGGGCGGCGCGTTGATAATCGCCCCCAGTTCCGTACGGCTGCATCACAGTACGGGTCACCTGTGCGGCGATCTCTTTCTCCGTCGGCTGGGTATTGCCCTCACGGATAAGCTTGTCTCGCGCAGCCGCTACCGCTTCAGGATCTTTTTGAGCGTTGGCCGCGTTAATGGCACCTTGCGTGCGAACGATGTCCGATGCCTGAGTACCAATATCCGCAATCAACTGCACCTGCCGCAGGCGCTTCTGCTCTTTCTCCTTATCAAAAATGGGGCTGATGCTGCCGTTGGCGTGTTCAACATCGTGGCTCAGCGTTGCCACGTCCTGCTGCTGTTTGGCAGGGTCGCGAATGTCTAGGGTGCCGTTGGAAATGGCCGATGACGTGGTGCCGCTGTCACTGTCGCCATGATTGAACGCGATCAAGCTACCGGAAGGCATATTGCTGATGAAGGCGTTCGCACTGCTTGCGCCACTGCTGACGCTGGCGCTCTGCAACTGGCTTGTGTAGTCGGCTTTGTTCTTTAAAACGCTCCAGCCGAGGGTGCCGGTGCTCAGGCGGTTTTTGTCCGCTGTTGCAGTGCTGGCGATCACGCTGCCATCAAGTTGCGTGTGGTTGCCCACATCAATCTGATAGCCGCCCTTACCGCCGAACAGGCCGGTTTGCTCCTGCACGCTTTTATAGTTGGAGTCGATCTTGCTCTTGCTGATGCTGAGCGAACCACTGCCCGTCATGGTGCCAAACGTGAAACTTGCGCCACCGCTGACATCGGTTTGTTTGGACTTGTAGTCATCGGTGTCTTGCAGGCTTTGCAGCATAAGATCGCGGCCTACCGCGGCCTTGATCTGATCTGCACTGACCTGTGCACCTTTGAGGACGGTGTCTCGCCCACTGATCAGGCTGACTTGCTTGCCCGCATCCAGCGTCGTTTCCGTCCAGGTTGTGCCATTGCCTTTCTCACTGCCGGTGCCCTTGTTGGCATTGGCGAAGATGCTAAGGCCAGCACCATTGGAACTCGCCCCAAAGCTAAGGCCTACGGCCCCGCCGCCACTGCTGTTCTTGCCATCGAGTTTTTGTGTGTTGGCGGCTGCTTCCAGGCGGATATCACGCTCTGCTGCCAACAGCATTTCATTACCGGCCTGGAGCTTGCTGCCCTGAACGCGGATGTCTCCATCTGCGCCAGGCGTGCCGTTACCGGCGGCTACAATACTGAGGTTATTGCCACTGGTGAGGCTGCTACCTTGGCTTGCCGTCTGCTCCTGGGTCTGTTTGGAGCTGGATTTTTGCGAGCCGAGCGAGATGGCGATGCCGACAAATTCCGCGGCGTTAGCGCCGGTCATGCCACCATTCTGCTGCGCCGCCTGCCACGCTTGCACCCCCGTCAACCCCGCCTTCACACCTTGCAGCGCCGAGAGGCGGCCGTCGTCCTCGCTCTTGGCTTGCTTGGCGGTCTTATAAGCAGAGTCCACCGCGCTACCCACGGTGCCGGACAACGCCAGGGTCAAACCACTGGTTTTGCTCTTGGAGATCTGCTCGCTACGGTTGTTGTTCTCGGAAGCCAGGATGCTGACATTTTGCCCAACCAGGCTGATGTCCTTACCGGCAACCACGTCAGAACCGCGTATGGTCAGGTCTTTGCCAGCCTGAATATCCACACTGCCCAGCACACTGCCGATGTTGCTGGCCCGGGTGGTTTCGGTGCTGCTGGTGAAGGTGTTCTGGTTGCTGCTTGAGCCCAACGTCACGCCGATGCCGCCGCTGCTCATCAAGCCCGATTTTTTGGTCGAGGACGAATGGCTTTGTTCAAAGGTTTCCGTCGCCCCATCAATCACCACATTGCGCCCGGCAATCAGGCTGGTGGCGTTGGTGGAAACCACATCGCTGGCGGTAGTACCAATGTCACGGCCAGCACGCACGACCACGGTATCAGCGCTGATGGAAGAGCCCTGCTGGCTGATCTGGTTACTGCTGTCGATGCGCGTTTTCTGGGTGCTGGACAGCAACCCTTTGCTGGTTTTGGTTTTGCGGTAATAGCTGTAGTCGCTGTCTTGCGCAGCGTTCAGCGCCAGGTCATTGCCTGCGTACAGGTAGGCTTCCTTGCCGGCACTCGCACGGCTGGCGCTGACCACGAGGTCGTTGCCGGCACTGAGGGAGAGGTTCTCACCGGCAACCAACGATGTGCCGACTTGCTGAACGTGGTCTTCCTGGCTGGTGACCTTCTTGGAATTAAACGCCGAATGCTGTTCATTCGCCGCCGACGCCAGGTTCACATTGCCCTTGGCCACCAGCGCCAGATCACGCGTGGCATTCAACTGGCTGCCGATGGCGCTGATATCGCGCGCAGCCACCACCTGGAAGTCGCGCCCGGCTTCGATCACGGTGCCGTACTGGTTTGCGCTGCTGCTGCGCATGTTGGTGCTGACGGTGTTGGCATTGCGCTGTTCGGCGGTGGCCAGGTTTACATCGCGCCCGGCTTGAACGCCCAGGTCGGCGCCGCTTTTGAAGGCGCCGCCGGTGCTGTTGACGTCGCGCCCGGCTTGCAGGGTGAGGGTGTTGGCGGCTTCGATGCGGGCGGCGTTGTCGACGAAGTCGGTGCGCTCGGTGCGGTAGCCGCTGCTGCTTTGGTGGCTGGTGACGGTGCGCTCGTTGAGTACATCGCCATTCACTGCGCTGACGCTGACGTCGCGCCCGGCGATGATGCCGCCGGCGCGGTTGGTGAGGTTGTTGCCGGCGAGCAGGTCGAGGCGGTTGCCGGCTTGCACGAGGCCGCTGTTGACCATGTTGCGCCCGGCGCTGGCAGCCAGGTTGTTGGTGGCGCGCAGGGTGCCGACGTTGTTGAGGTCGGCGCCACTGACCAGGTTCAGGTCGCTGCCGGTGATGAGTGCGCCGTTGGGCGCCAGGCGGTTGTTGGCCTGGGCCAGGTAGAGCACGGGCACCAGCACTTGCTGGCCAGCGACGGTGGCGTTTTCCATCCACACGATGTCGTGGGTCAGGGCCGCGACTTGCTCGGCGGTGAGGCTCACGCCTACGGCCAGGTTAAGCGCTTGTTTGGTGCCGATGGCGTTGTCCATCAGGTACTTGAACATCGAGGCGTCGCTGGTCTGGCCATCGATGAAGCGCTGGCCGGTACGCGCGATCACGGCTTGCTGGATCAGGCGTTGTTCATACAGGCCGTCACCCAGGCGCTTTTGGGCCTGGTCTGGGTCGTAGCCCAGTTTGGACAGCATGTAATCAGAGCTTAAAAACTGGCTGAGGTTGGTCAGCAGCGGGTTGGTTTCGATCAGGTATTTCTGTGGGTTGGAGACGAACTGGCTGTCTGGCAGGCCTTGCACACGGTTGATCACCACGCCGTCGGCCGAGGTGCCGCTGCCGGGTACGACCGGGCCGGTAACCGGCGTGCGGTCTACACCGCCGCCGCCGAGGGTCCAGCCTTGCGGGCCGGTACTGGCCGGCGCGCTGGCGCTTTCGCCACTGAGGCGGAACAGCCCGCCCTGCCCGCTGGGCAAGGTGAAGCCGGGCAGGCTCAGCGGGTTGATCTGCTGTTGGGCGAGGTCAGGCGGCAGTTGCTGGTTAAGGGTGACGCGCGTCGAGTAACCGGCTGCGCCACTGGCGCCCGTAGCGCCGGTGGTGGTTTTGGCGCCCGCACCGATGTAGTTGTAGCCCAGGCGCACCACGCTGTTGTCGATACCGGCTTGCGCCTTGACGTCCACCGCGCCGGCAGCCTGAATCACCGCGGCGTAGCGTTGGTCATCACTGGCGATTTTGGTGACTTTGCCGAACTGGGTGCGCTCGATCTCCATGATCCCGATGAAGTTAGCCACGGCAGCCTCCAGGCCACCGAGGTCATTGGGATTGTAGCCAGGGCTTTGATACCAGTATTTATTGGTCAGTGCGCGAGCCGCATTGAACCAGCCGCTTGGGTGCTCGGTGCGCGCCGATGTAAAGAGCCGGTAGGTCTCGGTCTCGCCGGTTTCGATGCCGGTGTTGACCAGGTTGTTCAGGCGCGCGGTGAAGTTGCCGCCGGCCGCAATCGAGCTGCTGCTGTTAAGCAAGTCGCCGCCCGCCAGCGTCATGTTACCGCCCGAGGTGATGCTCGAACCGGCACTGGCGGCGGTCACTTCCAGTTTGTCGCGGGTCACCAGCTCCCAAACGTAGTTGCGCCCCGTACCACCGGCGTGGCAGTCACCGGCATTGACGTACTTGATGCAGGTGCCTTCGGTGGCGGACGCGGTATAGACACCCGCGTCGTTAACGGTCAGTACCGCCCTTTCATTTTTGATCGAGTTGGCGGACAGGCTGAGGTTGCCGTCACTCTGGATCGTCGATGAACTGTTGAGGATGCTGCTGGCCAGGCCGCCCTTGCCGTCACGGTCGACGCTCAGGTTGCCCATGCTGTAGAGGTCGGCGTAGCTGTTGTTCAACGCGTCGACGCGCAGGCTCATGTCGCCGCCGCTGAAGATCAGGCCGTGGTCGTTGAGTAACGCACCGGTGGTAGCGGTCAGTCGCTGGCCACTGCCCAGGGTCGCGTAGTTGTTGATCGCGCCCGCGTTAAGCACCAGGTCGGTGGCGGCGGTGATGCGCCCGCGGTTGTTGAGCGTGCCAGCGATGTTGGCGGTAGTGATGCCGCCGCCGGCGATGCTTGCCGTGTCGCTCAGGGTGGCCTGTGCCGCGCTGAGGTTGAGGTCGCCGAGGCTGCTGATGCGCCCGCTGCCGTTAAGGGCGCCGCTCAACGTCAGGTCGAGCGTGCCGTCGCTGGCGATCAGGCCTTGGGTGTTCCAGTTGGCGCCGCTGCCGACGAAGCGTCGGGCGCCGAGCAGTTGGCCGCTGGCGGTCTGGTCGAGGGTGTCGACGTTGACTGTCAGCTGCCCGGCCTGGATCACGCTGCTGTTGGTCCAGTGGCCCTGGCTAATGGTCAAGTCACCACGAGTGACCAGGCTGCCGCCCACGTCGTTGAGGTTGGCGGGGGCAATGCCGAAGGTGCCGGTGCCCACGTGCAGTACGTTGCCGCCCAGGTTCTGCAGGCTGCCGGCGTTGAGGGTCAGGTCGTTGTTGGCGGTTTCCACCACACCGTTGCGGTTGTCGAACAGGCCACCGATGGCGAATTCGGTGGTGCCCGCCGTGCCCAGGGCACGCAGGCGCCCGGTCTGGTTGTCGAGGCTGGCAGCGCGCACCTTGAGGGTGCTTTCGCTTTCGATGATGCCCAGGCGGTTGTTAAGTGCGCCGCTCAGGTCCAGGTCGATCTGTTGACCGGCAATCTGGCCGTCGTTGTCGCCGCTGTTATCAACGTCATGCCCGACCACGCGCATCAGGCCTTTGGCATAGAGCCCGCCGTTGCGGTTGTCGAAATTGCCGGTGGTCACCAGTGCGTTGCCGCCCTGCGCCGCGATGCGCCCGCCATAGTTGTCTACGCTGCCGGCTTGCAGGTTGAGGCTTTGCCCCTGCATCACGCCGCCCTGACGGTTGTTGTTGAGGTCATAACCGTTGCGCAGCACGCCGACCACACGGGTTTGCAGTGCGGCCTTGAGGCTGGCAAGGGTGCCGCCACGGTTGTCGAGGCTGGCGGCGTTGACACTCAAATCGCCCGCCTGGGCGATCAGTTTGCCGCTCTGGTTGTCCAGCGCGTCGGCCACGTCGACGGTCATGCCGCCCTGGCTTTGCACGGTGCCTTTGCCATTCTCCACGCGGTTGGCCGTGAGGCTGAGGTCGGCGTTCTGGCTGTAGATCAAGCCGTCGTTGCCGTTCTGCACCAGGCCGCTGGCGGTGAGGCTCAAGCGGTCGTTGGCGGCCAGGGTGCCACGGTTGCGGTTGTCCAGGCCGCCAGTCAGCAGGGTCAACAAACCTTGGCTGGCGATCTGGCCGCCCTGGTTGTTGATCTGCGCGGCACGGCTGATCAGCAGCGGGCCGCCGCTGGACAACTTGCCATTGGTGTTGGTCAGGGTCGCGAGCAGGTCGAGGGTGGTGGCGGTGCCGCCGCTGATGCTGCCGGCGCTGTTGTCCAGGTTTTGCGCGTTCAGGTTCAGGGCTGCGCCGCTGTCGATCACGCCGCCCTGGGCGTTGTTGAGCAAACCGCCCACGTCGAGACGTTGGCCGGCGGCGCTGGAGAGTACGCCCGTGTTGCTGTTGTCCAGCTCGGCGGCGGTCACGTACAGCGCTTTTTGACTCACCAGCGCACCCGCTCCGCTGTTGAGCAGGCTGGCGGTCAGCGTGGCATTAAGGTCGCCATAACGGCTCGACAAGGTGCCGTTGTTGCGGTTATCGAGGTTGGTACCGCTGACGGTCAGGCCCTGCCAGCCGGACATCAAGCCGTTCTGGTTGATCAGGTTTGTGGCATTGAGCAGCAGCAGGTTATTGCTGATCAGCTTGCCGTTGCTGTTGTTCAACGTGCGACCGCTGAGGTTCAGGGTTTGCGCGCTGGAGAGTTCGCCACCGCCGTTGCTCAGGTCACGCAGATGGTTGATGGTCAGATTGCCGGCGGTGGTGATCAGGCCCCCGGCGTTGTTCAGGTCGCCGGTGGCGTTGCCGAAGTCCAGGGCAATTGCGCTGCCCAGCAGTGAGCCATTTTGGTTATCCAGCTCGGCGCTGTTGAGTGTCAGGGCAGCGTCTGCGTTGAGCAGGCCCTGATCGCGATTGGTCAGGCGGCCATCAATGTTGAGTACGGTGTCGCCACGGCTGGTGAGTGTACCGCCGCTGTTGTCGAGGCTGGCGGCGTGCGCGTCGACCGACGCTGCGGCGATCATGCCTTTGACGTTTGCCAGGGCCTGGCCGATGCGCAAGGTCAGCGCGGTATTGCTCAGCAGTTTGCCGCCGCTGTTGTCCAGGTTGTCGGCGGTGAGTGTGAACGCCTGGCTGCTGGAAATCTCGCCGCCCTGGTTATGCACCTCCTTGAGGTTGTTGAGCATCAGCAGCGGCGCGTTGATTAGTCCGCCCTGGTTATTGAGCTGACCACGGTTGAGGTCCAGGGTCAGGGCCTCGGCGCTGGTGATCTGGCCGCCTTGCTGGTTGTTCAGGTCAGCGGTGGTGATCTGCGCGGCCTGACGTGCGCTCAGGGTGCCTTTTTGGCTGTTGTCGAGACTCGCGCTGTTGAGGATCAGGCGGGCGTCAGTCACCAGCCGCCCGCCCTGGTTGTCCACCGCGCCAAGGGCGTTGAGGGTCAGCGGGCCGGCGCTGGACAGCGTACCGCCGTTGTTGGCCACGTTGCGCGCCGTGACGCTCAACAGCCCTTCGCTGCTGATCAGGCCCTGGTTGCGGTTGAGCAATTGATCGACATTCAGGCCTGCGCCGCTGCCGGCAATCACCAGCCCGCCATCGCTGTTATCCAGTTGCGTGCCGGTGACCTGCACGCCCGCACGGCTGGACAGCTCGCCGTTGCGGTTGTCGATGTTGGCGACAGTGACCTGCACACCCTCGACGCCGGCGACCAAGCCTTTTTCACGGTTGTCCAGGCTGTTACCGGCCACGCTGACCAAGCCTTGGCTGGTGACCAGACCGCCCTGGTTGTTCAGGCTGCCGACGTTAAGGCTCAACGCCTTACCCGCCGTGACCAGCCCCGCGACGTTGTCGAGGGTGGTGACCATCAGCGCTGCGGTGTCCAGGCTGGAGACTTCGCCGCCCTGGTTATGCAACTCACCGACAACCGCGGTCAGCGGACCGTTGCTGGTGACCAGCCCACCTTGGGTGTTCTGCAGGCGATCGGCCGTGAGGGCCAAACCGGCATTGCTCAGAATGCGGCCTTTGTTCTGGTTGTCGACCGTGCCTACCGTAATCTGCGTGCGCTGTTTTGCACTCAGGGTGCCGCCCTGGTTGTTCAGGGTCTGGGCATCGACGCTCAACGTACGGCTGGCGATGACATTGGTGCCGGTGTTGTTGACGGTCTTGCCGCGCAGGCTGACGTCGCCCGCCGCGTTGCGGGTGTTATCAGCGTTGACGCCCGCTTCGATAATGTCGCTGTTGGTCAACGTGCCGCCGCTGGACAGCGCAATGCGGTCACGGGCGGCCAGGCTTTGGCGGTTGGTCAGATCACCTTGGGTTTGCACGTCCAGTGCCGTGCCGGCGTACACCGGCCCCTTGGCATCCAGGCTCGCGGCTTTGACGTTGACCGCGCCGCTGGCCGCCGTCTGCGCCATGCTCAAATGCCCATTGGCATCAAGCTGAATATCCCCGCCACTGGCTGCCAGCGTGCCGTCGAGCTTCACGCCCACGCCGGCTTCGGTGCCTACCAATTTGATCGCGCCGGCGTACATGCCGCCCAGCGCGCTGGAGTCGATGGCCAGCTCGGGTTTGGCGCTGCCGTCGTCGGCGCGTGCGGTGGTTTTCAGGCTTTTGGCATCGACGTCGTTGCGCCCGGCGATTACGGCCAGCTCGCGTGCGTTGATCTGGGCGTTGATCTTGGCCGAGCGGGTGATGATTTCGAAGCGGTCGACGTTACTGGCGTTCAGGCCCTCGCCGTCGATGGTCACGGCGCCGCCGTCGACTTGGTAGTGGTCCAAACGGCCGACGTTGTCCATCACCGGTTTGCCGGTGGTCAGGGTCACGTTGGGCGTGTTGATAAAACCGCAGCCACTGCACGTGATGCCGTACGGGTTGGCGACGATGACCTTGGCCGACTGGCCCGCCACTTCGGTGTAGCCGCGCAGCTGGCTGGGGCTGCCGCCGTTGACTTCGTTGAGAATGACGTTGGCGGCGCCGCCCTTGAGGTTCGGGTTGCCGACGATGTAGCCGCCGAGCTGAGTGTTCTGCACCGCGCCGGTGGCGTTGTTGAGGATCACGCCGTTGGGGCCGACGTTGTAGTCCTTGAACTGGTTATGGGACAAGCCACTGCCATTGGGCGCAGCGATGTTCACCACCGGCACGCCATTGCCGGCCTGGCCGACGCTGGTGGCCGGGTTGCTGACCACAATGCCTTCGGCCTGGGCGAGCAACGGCTGCCAGAACAGCGCGTTGGCCAGAATCAGCACCAGGCCGCGCTTGGGCAGGCCAAGGAACGCGTCCCGGCGCTTCAGGGCAGCAGAAGGTTGGCGGGCCAGAAAGGCAAAGTGGCGAACATCCATTTTCAGATTCTCGTTGCAGCAGGGCGTTGAATTACAGGAAGAAATCCATGCGGAAGTAGATCGGTGCTTCGCGCTCCGTCACGACCCCAGGCCTTTCTAACGAGTGAGCAAACGTCACGCTGGTGCTGACGTATTTGCCCCGGGCGAACAGCTCCACGGAGTTGCTTGAAACGCGGCCGTGGTAGTCGTCGTTGTAACGGTCGTTGCGGATCACGCCTTGGTCGTAACCCAGGCTGGTGCCGTATTCGGCGAAGGCCGGGCGCAGCCATTCCAACGTGACCGGGCGGGCCCAGCGCACTTCATTGCGCCAGTAGCCACCGCTGTCGCCGGACAGTTGCTGATCCTTGAAACCGCGTACCGAAGAAGAGCCGCCGAGGCTGATGCGTTGCGGCGAGAACAGCACGTCTTCGCTGCGTTGCCCGGTGGCCAAGCTGGTAAAGCTGAACGACTCGCCCCACAGGCTGAACGGCTGCAGATAACTGACGGTGGCGGTGTATTTGCGGTAATCGGGAGTGGCCGTGAGGTGCCCGTACTGATTGCGATGCTGGTCGTCGCGCTGGGCGTCAAATGCACCGATGCCGTTCTGCACGCCCAGGTCAACGTTGACGAAGGCATTGCCGATGCGCCGGCCGTGGTTGATGCCAAATTGCAGTTCGCTGAGGCGGTTACTGCTGGTTTCGAGGTGGGCGTCGTTGATGTAGTTGTTGGTGCGCAGGTGAGCCAGACCGACGTTGACTGAGGTCTTGCTCACGTCATCGCGGTGAATCACGCGCTCTGCGCGCAGTTGGTGGTTTTCGTTATCGCCCGACTGCTTGAACTTGAAGGTGTCGGTGTAACCCAGCGCGCGGTAATCGCTCTCGCTGTAGGTGTAGCTGAAGTTCCACCAGCCCCAGGGCACGTTGTAGTAGAGCATGGTGTTTTTCGACGTTTTCTGGTGGTCGCTGATCGCGTCGTGACCACCGCGCAGCACCAGTTGGTCGGCCAGCCCCAGCGGGCTGTCCCACTCCAGGCCCGCGCCCCATTGCTGCTCGCCGGTGCTTCTTTGCCCGTCGTTATTGCGCGACAGGCTGGCGCGCCACGGCTTTTGCGCGGTGTTCTTGACCACCACGTCGCTGCCGCCCACGTCTTTGCCGGGGGTCAGTTCCATTTGTGCCTGTTTGGACGGCAGACGGTTGAGCTGGTCGACCAGTTGCTCGACCTCGCGCAGGTTCAGCGCCTCGCCGACCTTGCCGGGAAAGGCCATGGCCAGCTCGCGCTCGGTCACGTTGCTGCCTTCGGCGCTTCTCAAGGCTTCGAGCTTGCCCTCGACCACCAGCACTTGCAGGTGGCCGCTGGACAGGTCCTGTTGCGGCAGGTAGGCACGGCTGGTGACGCGGCCTTTGGCGATGTAATAGTCGGTGATGACTTTAAGCAGCTCATTGAGCTGCGAGACGCCCAGGCATTGGCCCACATAGGGTTTGAGCAACAGCGTGCGGTCGGCAGCGGACAGGCTGTCGGCGCCCTTGAGCTCGATGTCTTTGATCGGGAAACAGCGGGTGTCAGCGGGCGTCGCCGGGGCTTGGGGCTTGGCCTCTTTGCCGGGCAGGTCCTGGAGTTCTTGCAGGCGCCGGCCCTGCTCTTCGAGCAGGCGATTTTGCCGGTCGCGGATCAAGTCTTGATCCCCTGGCGTGGGAGCGGCTGTGGCGCTGTTCAGGCCCAGGCAGGCGAGCAGGAAAGCGCACAGCAAATACCGAGTCCGTGGCAATAACAAAGACATGTTCGATCCATCGAAAATCAAGGGGCGGCAAACTAACATCGAACTCGCGCTAGCCCAAGAAGCTGGACTTGTCGAACATTCGTACTTATTGCAACCGCAACATATTGATTAATAACAACAAATAATCATAAAACGGCGACAGCGCTTGTTGTTGAAACTTTTATTCCGACAAGCGGCCACTGTTTTTGATAACCCTTGGGCAAACAACCCAGCAGATGCCATTATTTAGCCATCAATTAAATGCCGAGTTAGGTTAGTGCAGAGGAATACAGAAAAGTTCGCGGATGCTTTGTGAATTGGATCCCATTTATCGGATTAGTCTGGGATACGCCGCTTGTGGCGAGCGGGCTTGCCCCGCGTTGGGGCGCGAAGCGTCCCCGAGTCAGTGTCGCCGCGTTACGTCAGGAACATCGTGCGTCAGGTTTGGGGCTGCTTCGCAGCCCAACGCGGGGCAAGCCCGCTCGCCACAAAGCCCGCTCGCCACAGAGCTGGGGGCAATCAGCCTGCGCCTTTGTCTTTTTCCTGCCCTGGCACCAAGGTCAGCCCTGGCCGCTCAACATCGCGCGAAACATGGGCCTTCACATCTTCTACGCCGCCCTCGTCATCGTTGTGAATCACCAGCACGCCCGACTTGCGAAACTGCTCGAGGTGGCCGTCACCCAAGTTGAAACTTTCACTCAGGCTTTTATCGCTGAGCGCGTTGGCTTCGGCGCGACGCTGGGCAAACTTGCGCCCGCGGCGCTGTTGATAGCGTGCCCAACTGATCAGGATCACCGCATTGAACAAGGCGATCCACAGGTAGATCTGCAAGGTGTTGAGCGCCGCAAAAATCGGCGCTTCAATGCGCGGGCCGCCATGGGTTTCCAGCATTGCGCCGATCCCGCGTGCCAGCAGCCAGACCAGCCCGGCCCAGGCCAGCAAGGTGAGCAGCACGTCGATGATCCACATCACTGTGTTCTGGCGAGTTCTGACCAGTTTCATCGTCACGCCTCCTCTTCGCTAGGTTTAATACCGCGGTCCGGGCTGACCCAGCGCGCGCGCTTCTGGTGCTGGTTGAAGAGCACCTTGGGAAAGCTGACCAATGTGGTGAGCAAACTCACCAGCCAGAACACCATCGGGTACCACACGGTCCAGAACAGGGTTTTCCACAGGTCTTTTTCGTAGCGCCGATCAATCAGGATGCTCACCGCAAATTGCAGCAGGCACACCATCGCCAGCACCAGCCCGGTAAACGCCGGCGGCACCAGCGAGTCCACGGCAATCGCCTGCGGCAGCACCATGAATTTGCCCAGGCCCCAGAAGATCACCGAGAGCAGGAAAGTGAAGGCCCAACCGGTGGACAAGCAGTACTCGAACAACAGCGGCCACAGGTAACGATGGCGCCATTGCCAGATGCCACGGATGTTTTTGAACAGTACTTCGGCGCCGCCCTGAGCCCAGCGCAGGCGTTGCTTCCACAGGCCACTGACGGTTTCGGGCATCAGGATCCAGCACAGAGCACGCGGCTCGTAGAAGATGGCCCAGTGATCGAGTTGCAGCTTCCAACTGACATCGATGTCCTCGGTGATCATGTCGGTGCTCCAGTAGTCGATGCGGTCCAGCGCTTTCTTGCGAAACGCCACCACCACACCCGACACCGTGAAGATGCGGCCGAACACCCGCTGGGTGCGCTTGATCAAGCCAATGATCGAAGAGAACTCGCCCACCTGCACCCGGCCGATCAAGGTAGAACGCGTACGAATGCGCGGGTTGCCGGTCACCGCACCGAGGCGCGGGTTATCCAGCATCGGCGCGACCATGTAGGCCGCCGCATTTTTGTCGAGCAAGGCATCGCCGTCGATGCACACCAGGTACTCACTGCGCGCGGCCACCGCGCCCATGCGCAGGGCCACGGCCTTGCCCTGGTTCTGCGCCAGGTGCAGCACGCGCAGCCGTGGGTGTTCCAGCGCCAGGGCATCAAGCACCGCGGCGGTGTTGTCTTTGGAGCCATCGTTGACGGCGATCACTTCGATGTTCGGGTACAGCTGGTCCAGCGCCGCATGAATGGTGTCGGCGGCGTTATCGCCCTCGTTGTAGCAAGGAATGATGATCGAGATCAGCGGGTTGCCGGCCAGGGTCGGCGCCGGCGTGTCTTCCTTCCACGGCCAGTGACGCTCCCAGTGCAGCCAGAAGTACAGCCCGCCGGCGATCCACAATGCCGACATGAACAGCGGGTAGAAAAACACGAAGTCCATCAGGAACTGCCCGGTGACCAGAAAGATCAGGCCAAGGGGCACACCCAACACCAGCGCCAACACGAATAAAGCCAGGATTCTGTCGAACATGGTCAAGGGTTCCATTGGTTGGACAGGGCCGGACGTACCGTCTTCAAGTCCGGCGAGTTTTCCAGGAAGTTGTCCGGGTAGTAGCCAAAACTCCTGACCCCCTGGCGTTTGAGCACACCCATCCATTCAGCCATCTGCGCGCCGTCGATATCGGGTGCGTCTTTGGTGCGCCAGTCTTTGGCTTGCAGTTCAAACACGGTGCGCTGCAAGGCATCGGGACGAGCCTTGACGGTGGCCACGAGTTTTTCCAGCCAGGCGTTGGAGTTCTTCAGCGTCTCGCCTTCCATCAGCGGCATGGCCATCGGCGCGGTCCAGTCGTAGGTCTGGAGGAAGTCATCGAGGTTCTGCGCGAACCACGCTTCGCTCGCCGGGTTGAGCATCGGCTCGGCGAAGATATTGCGCGCGGTCTGCACCTGCGGCCCACGGATGGCGCGCACTTTGGCGGCCAGCTCCTGGGTAAAGTCGATCAGGTAGCGGCTCTTGAAACGCGTCCAGCGCTGCATCACGGCCGGGTCGGCACGCAGCGCGGCAATGCTGCCCGGCAGGCCGTTGGCGGCGTAGGCCTTGAGCGCAGCGGGGCTGGCGTCTTCGAAATCAGAAAGGATTGCGTCGTCGTGGAACAGCACGCCGTCGATGGCCGTGTTGCGCGCCAGGTCCTCATAGATCTCACCGATCTGCTGGCGCACGGCCGGGTCAAACGGCGACAGGCGCTTGTACTGGTCCGGGTCGAGGCCGACCTGGCCGGTTTTCGGGTCCATTCGCGTGACACGCGGCAACGAAGGGTCGAGCGCAAAGCTCAGCACTGGCATCCACGCGTAGATCGCCACGTGGCCACGGGTACGCAGTTGCCAGGTGACGCGGTTGAACAAGTCGCGGCGCACCGGCAGATGGCGGTTGGGGAAGTACAACGAATGCACCAGGCCGTCACCCTTGGGGTCGGCGAAGGCTTGCAGGAACACGGTGCTGGCGCCCATGTCGACCACGCGCTGCACCAGCTGGTCGAGGTTGCGTGCCTCTTGGGCCGGGTCCGGGTCGTAGACGTTATCCAGGTCCACGTGCAGCACGCGCATCGAGGTCCGCGCCTGCGTACCGACAATCGCGTTGGCGTAGTGCTCGCCGTCCGGGTCGGAGGCCACCAGGAAGCGTGGGCTGCTTTTGAGGTTGGCGAGGTCGTCGAGGCCGTCGTCCAGGGTCAGGGCCATCTGGTAGCCCTGTTCGCCGACGACCGCCAACGAGGTGCCGTCGGCGGCGCCGTAAGGCCACACCCATACACGCGGCGCCTTGCCGGTGACGGCGCGCAGTTTGTGGGTAATGGCCGTGACGTCGGCGCGCATCCGCGCCTGGAACTGCGCCTCGGTTTCATAGGTGCCAGTGGCGGCGTCATAACGTCGCGTTGCGGCGGCCGGCTCCTGGTTACCTTGTGGGTTGGCCAGAATGCCGGTGTGGCTGGCGTCAGTGTGGGCGGCAATTTCGACCAGGCCCGACTTGGAAATCTCGCGCACCTGCTCCCATGTCAGGAAGTCGGAACGCGCGCGCGGTGTGCCGGCAAAATCCACCGGTTTATTCAGCGGCGTGTCGATCCAATAGCCGACCGGGGCCAGGATTACCGGCCAGTTATAGGCACGCAAAATCGGTAGTACGCGGGTATAGAAGCTGGAGTAGCCGTCGTCGAAGCTGAGCAGGATGGCTTTGGGCGGCAACTGCGGCCCACCGCTGCGCGCTGCCAGGATCTGATCGACACTGACCGGCTGGTAGCCGTTTTCGCGCAGCCAGGCCAGTTGGTCGACCAACCGTTCGGTGCGCACCGCCACCACCGCCTGATCGGGGTCGCGATCTTCGATGTCGTGATAGGCAATGCCCAGGAAATGGTTCTTCGGCCACGGCGCTTCACGCGCAGGTGTCGGCCGCTCGGCGGGTGGGGTATAGGGCGCAGGTTGCTGGGCGCAGGCACCGGCCAGCAATACACCCAGGACCAATAAACAACGGCTGAGGACAGTCATGTTCAGGCTCTTTTAGAAACGGTAAGTGAGGTCGACGAGCAGGCGCAGATCGCGTTCGCGATCGCCGTCATAGGTGCGGCTGATCAGGCTCAGGTTGGCGCCGGTTTCCAGCACGTCGTTCCAGCGAAAACGTTGGCCGTAGCCGATCAGGCCGACCCCACTGGTGGAATAATCGCGCTGGCTATAGGTGCCCGCACCGACCTGGAACTGCTGACTCCACTGGGTCTCATAGCGGTGATAAAGCACGTGATTGACCGTCATGGTGGGCAACACGCTGAAGTCCGATTTCGGGTTGAAATACACCACGTCTTCCTTCGTGTTGCGGCTGGCGCCGACCTCCAGGCCCAGGTCCACTTGCACATGCGGCGAGCTGTAGATGCCCTCGCGACCGGTAAGCAGCGCTTCGAGCCGGTTGTTGCCGTCACTGAAATGCGACGGGCTCAGGGACAGCTTCCATTCGCGGCTCTCATTCTCGCGCCAGCGGACAAAGCCACTGCCGCCGTTGGCCGTGACATCGGCATTCAATGCGCGCAGCGGCGTGGTCGCCAGGAGGTAACCGAGGCTGCCGCCGTACTGCCAGTTGTCATTGATGTCGCGGGCAATCGACACGCTCGCGCCTTGCTTGGAGCCATAACCGTAGGAGTGGTTGGACACCTCGGCTTCCAGGGTCATGTCGCGGGTGCGCTGCTCGACGCCGACGCGCTGAAAACGATGCTGGCCGGTGCCTTCGGTAAAGTCTGCGGTGGCGTAACCGGCGCCGGCGAAGACGCGCCAGTCTTCATCGATGGGCGGGCTGTAAAGCACGCTTTCGATGCCCCAGTCCCGGCTGCCCGCCACTGCGCCGACATCATTGTTACCACCACCGCCGTAGCTTTTGCCGGTGTAGGCTTCGACGCGCAGTTCGGCCATGTCGTGTACGTCGCGCAGGCGGCTGAGGCGCTGCACCTGGCGGCTGTCGGGGTTGCGCGCCAGCACGTCATCGGTCAGCGCGTCCATTTGCCGCCATTCCTGCAGGTCCATGGCGGTGTAGGCCTGGGACACTTCCAGGCCGATATCACGCGGGGCCTGGGTTTCAACTTCCTTGAGCGAGCCTTCGGCGCGGCGCGGCCAATCACGCGCGCGGTACATATCGGCCTGGGCCAGGCGCAGGCCGACGTTGCCAGGGGCTTTCGCCACCAGGGCTTCCAGCCCGGTTTCGCTGCCTGGCAGGTCACCGCCGTAAGTGCCGGCCTGGGCCGCCAGTTGCTGCGCGTCCATCCAGCTGTCGTTGGGGTTGCCGATGGGCAAGCCCTTGAGTTCAACGCGAGGCTTCTGGTTGGTGGCCAAGTTATTGGCGACTTCGCGCGCTTGCATCACCTTGTCGCTTTCGAGCAAGGCGTAAAACAATGCGGTGCTGTCTTCGACGTGGTCACCGGGATCGGCGTCCGGTGCCGTCAGCGCCTGGCGGTACAACGGCTCGGCTTTTTCCGGCTGGCGCTGGTCGAGGTAGGACGCAGCCACCCAGCGCAAAGCGTAGGTCGGTAACTGCACGCCTTCGCCAGTGAGGGTTTCGTACTCGCGGATCACCTCTGCGGTGCGCGCGCGTGCCTTGAGGGCGCCCAGGCGGTCGATGCGCCAGCGCACCACGTCGTCATGGGCGCTCTGGTCAGGGGTCCAGCGGGCGAGCAGTGTGTCGTAGTTGCTGAGGGCGCGATCAGCGACCACATAACGTTCTTTCTCGGTGCGCGTGGCGTACTCGGCCATGCGTACACGTTCGGCGGCGAGGTCGCCTTCCAGGCGGCGCTGGGTCACAACATCGAGCACGCCTGGGTGCTTGGCCGACAGGCGCAGGGCTGGCTCCGGCAAACGGGCCTTTTGCAGGGCGACGATGTATTCGCGCACCACTTCGGGTTTGTCACCCGCGCGGATAAAAGCCTGGTCGAACTCAAACAGCGCGTCGTAGTTCAAGCCCGCGCGGGTCAGCGCGTAGCCCAGGGCCATGCGGCGGTTGGGGTCATTGGGTTGCGCCGCCACCAAAGCGCGGGTGCGTTGCACCGCTTCGTTGGTTTGGCCACCGTCGGCCTGGGTCAGGGCCTGGCCCAGTTGCAGGTCGATATTATTCGGCTCACGCAGCAGCGCCTGCTGATAAACCGCCAGGGCCTGTGGCCACTGCTTTTGATTGCGATAGGTACGGGCAACCGTGGCCAGCGCCTGGGTAGTCAGGTTGCGATTCTTGCCTTGCGCCTCGTACACCTTCAGCACTTCGGCGTCTTGCCCGGCCCAGCCGGCAATCACAATGTGATCGCTGATCTGGCCTGGCGTCTGGCGTTCGGCAGGTAATTGGCGCAGTTGGGTAAGGGCCGGCGTGAAGTTGCCGTTACGCGCCTGAATAATCAACGCGTCGTAGGCCGGATCGGCCAGGGCGAGGCCGGGCATCAGCAATTGACTGCACAAGGCAGCCCCGATGAGCAGTCGCAACCGGCCTGAAGCACTGATGGGTAGGTTTCGCAACATATCGTGAGCTTCCTTACACGCGGAAAGCTGTAACGATAGGTGGTCCTGAGCGGTTTGCATCAGGGTGCCGGCGTCTGATGACCCGGCCTAGCTTTCCTGTAGGAACTATCCCCTATGAATGTAGGGAAAAGTCCAATTCGGAACAATTGTTCAGAATTGTCCCGGCAACAGAAAAGCCAATGGGGGAGCAGACTTGCCTGGGCTGACCGGTCACCACCGGCCCGTATGCCGACTGTTTGACCGCTGCCCCAGGCAACCCTGCTCCCCCATTACTTATTTCTTACTGATGTAAGAAATCTTACTGCGCGCCGCTGACCGCGCCGGCTTTGGCCATCACAAACCCAATGAATTGCTCAACCGTCATCTTCTGGCCGTTGAAGGTCACTTCATTGTTGGCGTAATGCAGCTTGGAGACCACATCGGTGCCCACCAGGGTAGCCAACTGGGTGCCGATGGCCATGCCGCTGACCATCTCGGCCGCCATCTGCGATTGCTGCTCGATGGCTTTAGGGTCGGTCACGCCGCCCACTTGCGCTTGCAGTGCAGCGACGTCACCGATCATTGGCTTGGACAGGGTCAGGTTGGCATCCAGCAGCGCGATGACTTGCTTGCCCAGTTCAACCGGCGGCAGCTCCATCGAAGCCGGCTTGGTCAGGTCGACCACCAGGTTGAATTTGCTTTCGCCGTGGGTGGTTTTCAACGACAGGTTTTCCACCGCCACTTGCGGCTTGGCAGCCAGCACCTGGTTGACGTTGGCCTCGGCCAGGGTCTGCTCGGCTTCGGTCAGTTGCAGCTCAGGTACGGGCTGGCCGGCAGCGGCGGCGGCTTGCACCGGTTGCATCTTGTCTTGATACAGCTTGGTCAGTACCAGCATGGCCGGGATGTCGACGTTTTTCATGCTCAGGGCCATGGCGGCCGAACCGACAGGCTTGCCCTGGTAACCGATCTCATCGATTTTGTAATCGACGCGGCCGGCCAGGTTGTTGTCCTTGGTCTCGCTGGTGTCTTTCTGCTCGAAGCCCTTGAGGGTCAGCACGGCTTTCTGCGGGCCGAAGGTCACTTTGGTGTCGGTCAGCTCAACGGTGTTTTGCCCGGTGTAGAAACCAAATGTGGTCTTCTCCAGGTTGCTGGCCGCGGTCAGGCCGGACAGTTCGGCTTCAAAGGGTGCGCCGTTGGCATCGATCACCGCAACCTTGAGGCTGTTCATATAACCTTCAGCCTTGACCTCCTGGCCTTCGGCGGTGCCGTCGAAGTCCAGGTTGGCGCCGGAGAAGCTCACCGAGGACTTGTCGTCCTTGAGTTCCAGAGGCAGCAGTTCGACGTTGCCATCGACCGAACGGTTGTAACCGATATTGGCCACGCCTCTGAGCGGCGACACGTCTTTGCTGGCGGCGAACCATTTCTCGGTGGTGGCGTTCTTTTCCAGCTCATAGTGACTGGTGGCCATGACCGGCAGCCATTTCAGCGACACCAGACGCGAAAACGGCAGCGGGCCGTGTTCGATGTGGTCGACAAACAGCAGCTCAGGGTTCGGGTTTTCTTCGCCGAATACGCTGCCTTGACCCTTGAGGCGGTAGTGGGCGGTGCTGCTGAACAGGCCACGGTCCAGGGACACCAGCTCCAGGTTCACGCTGCCGTCAACGCCGGCCATGGAGGTCTGCAGTTCTTTGTTGGCGTTCTGGATCGCGGTCTGCAGCACCGGCTCCAGTTGCTTACCGGTGTACCAGGCGCCGCCTGCACTGACGACGCCGACGGCGACAACGAAACCCAAAAGAACAACTGCTGGCTTATTCATGAAGTGACCTGATCAAATCCTGTGAGAAGTGGGCTGTCTTCCTTGAACCCCCAAGAGGGGTTGGCTCAAACCCGCCGAAAACGGGGGAAGATTAGCACTGGCGGCCGCGAACGGCCCAGCTTTTCAGAGGGGTCAGGTCAACCGTTGGTTCACGAGTACTCCAATTCAATCTCATCGAGTTGATGATCAAAACTCTTCAAACGGGCGGTCCAGGTGTACACCAACACCTCGAATTCGCGGTGTATGACGGCGTTTACCGGGGTGTCGACCTTGGGGTTGCAGAAGTCCAGTTGGTAGCGCTCGCGTGCCATGGCGTTAGCCACGTCGGACAATTCCCGTGCGTTATTCAGCCAATGCCTACCGTCGGCTACCTGCTGGTCGAGCAGCACACACTGTTTTTTCAGGGCTTCGAGGCTTTTTTCCAGCGGGGTGCCGGTGAGTTCGCCCATGACTTCCTGGAAGGTCCGCCCAGGCTGCCAGTAACTGCCCCAGAAATAGCGGTCGAACACGGTTTCGACGCGGCGCAAGGCAACTTTGGTGTCCCAGATCGCCACGCGGGTCTTGCCTTGTTCGAGCAGTTTTTTCTTCACCCGTTGATTTTGATACGACGCCCACGCCACCACGCCAATGGACAACGTGCCAATCACTAGGCACGCGCTGTCGAGAAACACCATGGCCTTGTCGATTTGATGGGCAAGCATGACGCCGTAGAAATAGGCAGCCGATAACAACACCAGTGCGAAGCACACGCACCAGAAAGCGGGAGCATAAGGGTTTTTCATTATTGGAATCCCCATGAGCAAACGCGAGCAGTGTCAGGTGAGCCGCCACCGCGACTCACTGACAAAGCATAGCTTTTAGCTCAGGGTTTGCTGACCTGTGACGCTTGCGTTCGTCCGCTTTCCCAACCACCGCCCAAGGCCAGGAACAGATCGATCTGGCTCATGGCAACCTGGGTGTTCGCCGCCGCCAGCTGCGCGCGCACATCGGTGTAGGTGCGCGTGGCTTGCAGGTCGGCCAGGAACGAGGCGCGCCCGGCCTGAAAGAAGCGGTGCGTCTGCTCCGACGCCTCCTTGGCAGACTGGCCGGCATCGGCCAACGCGTCGCGGCGTTGCAACTGCGCGGTGTATTGCGCAAGGCCGGTCTGGGTTTCGCGGATGGCATTGAGCACTACGCCGTCAAAGTGCGCCAGGGCGCCCTGGGTCGCGGCTTCGGCTTCATGAATGCGCGCACGCGCGCCGTTGGTCGGCACCGACCAACTGATCAACGGGCCAAAGCCCCAGCGGTTGGTGGCCGGCGTGCCCAAGTCATCGAGCAGACCCACTGTGCCCACGGTGGCGCCGATACTGATGTCCGGGTACAACGCGCCGGTGGCCACGCCGATACGCGCGGTGGCGGCAGCCAGTTGGCGCTCAGCCTGGCGCACATCGGGGCGACGTTTGAGCAGGGTCGCGCCGTCACCCACCGGCAGCAACTGGGCGATGTGCGGCAGCTCGGCGCAGGTGCCGGTGCCCGCTGGCAGTTGGTCTACCGGCTTGGCCAGCAGCATCGACAACCGGAACAAGCCCGCCTGGCGCAATGCTTCGTAGCGCGGCATGTCGGCGCGCAACGATTTGTATTGGGTTTGCGAACGCGTCACCTGGGTTTCATCACCACGCCCGGCATCGCGCAGGCGCTGGGTCAGTTTGGTGCTCTGGGCCTGCAAGTCGAGGGACTCGTTGGCGATCGCCAGTTCTTCGTTGGCCGCGCACACCTGGGTGTAGGAGCGCACCACATCCGCTACCAGCGTGATGCGCGCGATGTCAGCGGCGGCCTGGGCGGCGTCGGTGGTGGCCTGGGCGCTTTCGATGCCGCGCTGCAGGGTGCCGAACAGGTCGAACTGGTAAGAGGTGCTGATGCTGGCGCTGCCGATGTTGCCAACCGGGACTTTTTCAGTCAGCAAAAACGCTTCACCTGATTCCTGCAAGCGTTGGGCCTCAGCCTTGGCGCCGGCACTCCAGCCGCCTGCCGATTCAGCCTCCTGGGTCTGGAAACGCGCGCGTTGCAGGTTGGCGGCAGCCACCCGCAGGTCGGTGTTGGAGGCCATGGCCTGACGCACCAGCTCATCCAGGCGTGGGTCTTTGTAGAGCTTCCACCAGTCCGCCGGCACCGGCGCCGACACCACGTTGTGGCCCTCGCCCGCGATCTGCCCTTGCAGGTCGCCACGGTTGATAGCGGCCTTGTCCGGCAATTGGTAATCCGGGCCTACCACCTGGCAGGCCGACAGCAGCAAACCCAAGCCAGCCGTGGCCAGCAACGCCGCCGGTTTCATGGTGTTTCTCCCTGCTGCGCGTTGTCTTTGGCGGCGGTCTTGTCATCGATGATCGACACCGTGGCTGTGCGCCCGGCGATCATGCGAAAGTCCGCCGGCACGTCATCAAAGGCAATGCGCACCGGAATCCGCTGGGCCAGGCGCACCCAGCTGAACGCCGGGTTGACGTTGGGCAGCAGGTTGGACCCACTGGTGCGGTCACGGTCTTCGATACCGGCAACGATGCTTTGCACATGGCCACGCAAGCGCGCGTTGTCGCCGACCACACGAATATCCACGGCCATGCCGACGTGAATGCCGTCGAGCTTGGTCTCTTCAAAGTAACCGTCGATGTGGAAGGAGTTGCTGTCGACCACCGACAGCACCGGGCGCCCGGCGGTGACGAACTCCTGATTGCGCGGCGCACGGTCGTTGACGTAGCCGTCCACGGGGCTGCGGATTACCGAGCGATCGAGGTTGAGCTGGGCGGCGTCCACCGTCACCTGCGCCTCGGCCAGGGCCGATTGGGCGCGGGCCACGCGGGACTGGCTTTCTTCCAGTTGCTCACTTGGCACCAGGTTGCCCAGACCGCGGTTACGCTTGTACTCGCGATTGGCCTGGGCCAGGGTTTCCTGGCGGTCGGCGACTGCGGCCTGGGCCTGGCGCAGGGCCAGCTTGAAGCGGTCCTGGTCCACGGCAAACAGCACCTGGCCCTTGGTCACCAACTGGTTGTCGCGCACGTCGACTTGCTGGATCAACCCGGACACGTCCGGGGCGATCTGCACGATGTCGGCACGGATATGCCCGTCACGGGTCCAGGGCGCAAACATGTAGTACATGACCATGCGCCACACAACGACGACAGCGAAGGTCACTATCAATAACGTCAGGACAACACGGCCGATGGTCAAAAAAGGTTTTTTCATGTCATCAGATATCGACTGAGTGAGTCCACCGCGCCCAGCAACAGCGCGTAGAGCCCCACATTGAACAATGCCCGGTGCCAGACCAGGCGATAGAAGTGAATGCGCGTCAACAGCCCGTGCACCACCAGAAACAACACGTACGTAATGCCCATCAGCACCAGCAGCGTGGGTAGGAACACCCCGCTGATATCCAGATCACCGATCATAAAGGCGCTCCATCAGGCAGCGGCGCTTCCATTTCGGTGCCGCCAATAAATTCCACGCCAGGCAGCAACGACAGGCGCAAGCCGGCCAGTGCGTGCAGCAGATGCAGGCGGGTGTCGTCTTCGTCTTGCAGGCCTTGCCCGTTGAGGGCGCGGCGCGTGCGGTCCAGGGTCATCAGCAGACCGCTCGGCGCGGGCAAGCGTTCACCCGCCTTCAGGCAGGCCTTGAAGTAACCGCCCACACCTTCCACCACCTGGTTGAGCAGTACCCGAGGCACGCCGTAGATACGCGGCGAGTAGGCCAGCAGGTCGAGCAGGTTCAGCGCCACACGCAAATCGCGCAGGGCGATGCCGGTGTCCTGGCCGGTGAGGGCCAGGCGCGGCAGGTGCTGCATCAGGCGGTCAAGCATTTGCGCAGCCATGTGCCGGTGTTCGGCGAGGGTCGCAGGTTCGGTCAGGGTGACGATGTCGCGCCAACTGAAACGGGTCAGGCGCTTGGCCGCCAGTTCGGCGCCGAACGGCCGCGCAATCAACGTCCACACAAAGGCAAACAACAAACCCACGGGGCCGGCCAGGTTAACGTTGGCGAAGTTCAGGAAGTCTGCGTCATAGGCGCCCTGAATGCTGATGAACGAGGAGGTGTTGACCAGCGTCAGCAGCATGCCGAGGTAGAAACGCGGTTGCACGGTGAGCGTGCCGATGCAGATAAACGGCACGGCAAACGCCAGCACCAGCATCGGAAAATCATGCAGGTTAGGCAGCACCAGAAACAGATAAAGGCTGGCGAACAGCACCGACATTGCGGTCCAGAAAAAGAACCGGTAGATCTGCGGCGCCGGGTCGTCCATCGAGGCAAAAAAACTGCAGGCCACGGCCGCCAGGATCACCGCGCTGCCGCCGTCGGTCCAGCCCAGCAAAATCCACAGCACCGAGGCGACGATGATCGCGGTAACGGTGGAAAACGCCGAATAGAACATCAAGCCACGGTCGAGAAATGGCGTCAGCCGGCCCAGGCGCCAGTGGCGGTACACCGCGCGCCAGGTGTCCTGGCTTTCGCACTGGATGGCGGCCTGCAGGCTGCGACAGTCTTGCCACAGATCGATCCACTCGCCGAGGCGATACAGGGCGTTCGAGTACAGCAACGTGTGGCGATCATCCAGCGCTTCGCCTTGGGGCTGCAGGGCATCGACTTGATCACGCAGCACGCGCCAGCTTTCCAGCGGGGCGGTTTCAACGGTGCTTTCCAGCCACTGCCGGCTTGCTTCCAGCACCGGCGTGAGTCGGTCGAGAAACTCCGGCGCGCGGTGTTCGACGGCGTACAGTGCGTCGTCGAGCGCATCCACCACGGGCAGCAAGTGAATCATGCGCCCGCGCAGTTCCTTGGTGTTGCGCACGGTCTGCGGCCGCGCGCCTTCGTGGGGCAACTGGCCGATCATCAATTCCAGGGTGTTGAAGGTGGCGACCATGCCGCCGCGCAAGGTGCTGACCTCTTCCGGCTGCACGTTGCGCGTCAAAAACCGCAGGCTGTAGACCTGGGCATCGGCAAACCATTTGGTCACCGAGCCATCGAACACCGGCATCAGGCGGCGCGGCCAGAACATCGCGCCCACCACCGCCGCCACGGCGATACCGAGAAAGATCTCCTCGGTGCGCGCCTCGGCCACATCCCACACCGCCAGCGGGTTATCCACCACCGGCAAGGCGATGAGCGGCAAGGTGTAGCCGGCCAGCATCAGCGCGTAGTTATTCGCGGTGCGCAGGTGCATGGACAGGAACAGCAAAATGCCCGTCCACAACGCAATCACCACCACCAGCACGTACGGCGCCTGCACAAACATCGGCACAAACACCACCGCCGCCGCTGCACCCATGAAGGTGCCGATGGCGCGGTACAGCGCCTTGGAACTGGTAGGACCGACAAACGGGCTGGAGACGATATACACCGTGGCCATCGCCCAGTACGGACGTGGCATTTGCATGAGCATGGCGATGTACAACGCGATCATTGACGCTGCGAACGTACGTACCCCGTAGAACCAATCGCGGGCTGGCGGAAAACCGGTAAAAAATCCGTTCAAGGCGATGCAACCCCAGCCGCTTCGAACGCCCGCAGCACGCGCAGAGCGGCTTCAAGGTCGCTGTGGGCAATGTCCGCCAGCACTTCCTGACGCAGGCGCACCAGCTGCGCTTCCACCGCTTGCACCAGCTCGCGGCCGCGCTCGGTGAGGCTCAAGGCCTTGGCGCGACGGTCATGCACGTCTTCGGTCCGGCACACGTAGCCGCCGCTGCACAGCTGGTCGAGCAGGCGTACCAGCGAGGGGCTTTCCATGCCGGAGGCCTGGGCGACTTTTACTTGGTGCACACCGTCGCCCAAGCGGCCGATCATCAACAAGGGCACGGCGCAGGCTTCGGAAATACCGTAGCTCACCAGCGTGGTCTGGCAGATTTTGCGCCAATTGCGGGCGCCCACCACCATGCTGCTGCTGAGGTTCATCTGGAGTTGTTCGAGGGTATGAGGCACTGGATTGTTCGCATACAGTTAGTTTGCTAACTATCAATATGGTGGATGCATCCAAAGCAGTCAAGTTTTGAAACAAATTTTTGATGGGTGGCGCGGGGTGCTGTGGGTAAGTAAAGCGGGTTTGAGTGAGTGTGCTGGTTTTTCCACTTTGGCTCCCACGTTGGGTCAGCGTTGGCGTCGCACCTGAAGGTCATCGGTACAAGCCGTCGGCAAAATCCCAACGCCGCTGAGGCCGATATTTTTACCCCTCACGCCCCGTGCGCAACAACACACTCAGCTGATCCACCACTTCCGCCCAATCGGCATCCTCCAAAATCTCTTCGCGCAAAAAAGCTCGCTGACTGGCCGTCCAGAAAAACGCATCCGCCAGGTGCAACTCAGGTTTGAGCGGTGAATGAACCGTCACAAACTGCTCGATACTCACCGGGTCATCCGGCAGCCCCAGCTGTTTGAACAGTGACGGCAAGCTGTGCACAGGCGATTCCATGGTGGGTTCCTACGAAGACCATTCCTGTGAGTCTAGCCCAGGCGCCAGCCAGGCCAACAACCGCCCGACGCACTGCTATGCCATCAACGAAGTCGTAAACCCGCTGAGTGTTTTCGAAGGGGTTGGCCCGGGACAGGCGTTCCGGGCATGTACTTAATACCGATGCTTGATTAACGGCAGCCCTCGGGCTGCGAGGGCTCTGGCCCGCGACACAGCACAAACAAGCGCGCCCGTGCCCCGCCGCCGTCCTGCTGCAAAAGCTGGCGCCAATCGGCAGGAATCGGCGCGAACTCATCCGGCATTTCTGTGCTGCTGATCAGCCACACACGGTGCGTATCGGCCGGTAATGCCGACAAACGGTCCAGGTAAATACGCCCGCCGTCCTGATCCACCAACGTGCCGAAACCGTAGGCGTTCGGCCGGGTCGGCGTGCCGTCGGGTTTGGGGGGCGTGTAGAGCTGCAATTGGGCGTCGGTTTCGTCGTAATACACGTAGGGCAAGTACCACAGCATATCGCTGAGGACGATGCGGTCGTCTTCCTGATAGTTGCGGTTAACGAACTCCACCGGCACGTTGAATTGATCATGCGCATCCACGGTGGCGTTGTTCTTCAACCCCAGCAGTTCCACACCCACGAACAACACAAACAACGCCGCGCCCAACCATGCCAGGCGTTTGGGCAGGCGGTCGATGGCCAGGGCCATCAGGATCGGCAACCCGAGTGCGTAGACCGTAAGGTAGCGCTCGATAAATACCGGGGAAATGAAAGAGACGCCGTACACCAGCAACAGCGGCAGCAGGAAAAACAGCGCCAGCAGGCATGCCGGGCGATACCGCTCACGGTCACGCCAGGCCGCGATGCCCACGACGGCGATCAACAGCAGCGGGAACAGCCAGAACAGCGGCGGCCAGAAGCCGATGCCTTCATCCTGAAGCATGAACTGCCAGACCATCGACGGCACGGAAATCAGCGAAACCGGGTCTTCCCAGCCAATATCACCGCCAACCTTGAGCTGTTCAATGTGCTGCGTCAGGTCCAGCAGGTTCGGCAGCCACGGCAGGTACAACGCCACAATGAGCGCATTGGCGCACCACCACGACGGGCGAATGATCAAGCGTTGGCCGGGCGCCTGTGAGCGGCACAACACGCCCAGGTACGCCCAGTGCACCAACACGCACAGCGCAGTGAAATAGTGGGTGTAGAACCCGGCCGCCATCAGCACTACATAGACGGCCAGGTAACGCGTGCGCTCGGGCTGTCGCACCCAGTACACCAGCGCCAGCGTGGCGCCCAGCAACCACACGGCCAGCAGTGAGTACATGCGCACTTCCTGGCTGTAACGCACCGCCGTCGGAAACAACGCCAGCAGCACACCGGCCAGCACCGCCGCACGACGCGTGGACAGCTGTCGCGTGAGCCAGATGCCCAGCCCCACCGCCGCTGCGCCGGGCAGAGCACTCATGCCGCGAATCGACCAGATACCATCGCCAAACAGCTCGATCCAACCGCGCAGCATGAAGAAGTACAGCGGCGGGTGCACATCATGGGCGGCGTGAAACCACAGGTCCTCCATGGCGTATTCGCTGAGCAGCAGGCTCGACGCTTCGTCGCCCCAGATCGCCGAAGCGGTCAGGCCATAGAAACGCACGGCCATGGCCAGCGCCAGAATCGGCACCCACCACAACCGGCTGAGCCAACCGGCGCCTTCCCAGGCGCCCGAGAGGCGATTGACCGCGTGAAATGCCCCAACTTTGTCGTCTTGCTCTACCACAGACCGTCGCACCTCAATTCCCCTGATACTGCCCGTTTCCGGGAAAAACCTGCACATGCGCAAACAAGCGCCACTCTAGGACAAAAGCCCCGTTTTCGCTCGCTGTTTTACAACCGTTGGGCGGCACGCTGCAGCACTTGACTGGTACCTGATGGACCTGCAACTGCACTTGGGTTTCGCTGAGCATTGCCACGGCCAAAAATCGGACAAATCAGCAATTTGTGTAGGCCTTCACCGAAGCGGCTGTCGGATCAAGCTATGATTAGCACCCTCCAAGGACTCAGGATCAAGGACACGTCATGCGCATCGGTTTTTTGTCACCCCTGGCACTGGCCCTGCTTGCCGGCATTTCCCTACCGGCCCAGGCCAGTTCGGACGACTCGTGTTACCCCGACTGGCGGGTGTCGCGTGACACGCTGGACCCCTGCAACAATCTGCCATTCCTGAGCCCTGGCAATGACAGCCGGGCCAACCTGCGCTTGTTGCTGGCCGACAAGAAAGCCGCGCCGCTGACGCCCAATGCCTTGAGCGAAGATGACCTGGCAGAGGGTTTTGGCCCGGTGCCGTTCCCGGTGTATCGCCTAGTGCCGCGTGGCGAAGCCGAGCCCGCCAGCACGCCCGACACCCCCAAAACCTCGCCGCTCGATGCACTGCTTGAACCGCTGGGCATCAAGCGCGACGACGCTAAAGCTGCTGGCGATGCGTTCCTCAATGGCGAGGGCAGCCGCTGCCGCAGCAACGACGACAACAGCGCCGCCGCCTTTATCAGCCAGGTGGTCAAAGCCGACATGCCGGCCGCCGAGCGCAATCTGCTGGTAAAGGCGCGCCTGCAATTGCTCACTACCTGTGAATGGACAGGCCCGGTGGTGGAGCCGTCGCAAGATATCCAGTCGACCGAAGGTCAGTTGTTTCGCACGTACCTGCAAGCCGCCGCCGATTTCTACGCAGGTCGTTTCACCGACTCCGGGCCTGGCTTCGTCGCCACCCAGAACGCCGCTTCGCCCTGGCTGAAAGAAACCGCGCTGTACATGACCGCGCGCAACGCACTCAACCAGGCCCAGGCCAACACCTATGACGAAGACGGCGTGCCGCACCTCGACCGTGTGGATAAACCCGCGCTTGCCGAGGCCGAAAAGGGTTTCGATGCTTATCTGAAAACGTATCCACAGGGCGAGTACAGCGCCTCCGCGCGCGGCTTGCTGCGCCGGGTGTACTGGCTGGCGGACGACAACGAAAAACTCGCCGAGGCCTTTGCCTGGCAACTGACTCAGGCTACCGACGAGCAGCGCAATGTGTCGGTGGATGAATTGGTCGAAGAGGCCGACCTCAAGCTGTTGATGGTCAATAGCGACACGGTCAAGACGCCGATGATCCAACTCGTCAGCGACCTGATGGTCATGCGTGGCGGCAACCAGCCGGCCCTCAGCCGCGCAGACCTTGAGAAGCAAAAAGCAGCGTTTGCCGATGAACCGGCGTTTTACGACTACTTGTTAGCCGTGAGCGCGCTGTACGTCGAGCATCAACCGGATGCCGCCTTGAAGCAGTTGCCGCACAGCGTGCCGTCGAGCCTGAACTACTTCGCCTTCAGCCAACAAACCCTGCGCGCCCTGGCCCTGGAGGCCAAGCAAGACTGGAAAGGCGCACAAGACCTGTGGCTGCAACTGCTGCCGCTGGCCAACTTGGCGCTGCAACGCGACCAGTTGGAATTGGCCCTGGCACTCAACTATGAACGCAGCGGCCAGATGGCCAAGGTGTTCGCCGCCGATTCGCCGATCAGCGCCAAGCAAGTGCGTTATATCCTGCTGCGCAATGTTGCCGGGCCTGACTTGCTGCGCCAGCAGATCGCCAAGGCCGACGATCCGGTCGAGCGCCAGACCGCGCAATTCGTGCTGCTTTATAAAGACTTGCTGCGCGGCCAGTTCGCCACCTTCGCCGACGACCTCAAGCAACTGCCAACGCCGGCCCCTGAAGACAAGCTGGGCACCAGCCTGGGCTATGTCTACAGCGGCGGCCAGAGCTTGAAACTGTTCCAGTGGAACGGTGAAAAAGCTGAATCCGGCTACAGCTGCCCGGCCATCGCGCAGACCGCCGCCACCTTGCAAACCGACGCGAAAAACCCGCAAGCCCTGAACTGCTTCGGTGAGTTCATCTTGCGCAATAACCTCGACGGCATGCCTCTGGAGCAGACACGCGCCGCCGGCAGTCTGGGCAGCACCGCGTCGCAATTCCCAGGTGAAACCTTCTCGCGGCTCAACGGCTACAAGCAGGTGATCGCCAACGCCAAGGCGCCGAAGAACGACAAAGCCTACGCACTGTTCCGTGCCATCAACTGCTATGCACCGGCCGGCTACAACAGCTGCGGCGGCGATGACGTTGAACCGGCCGTGCGCAAGGCCTGGTTCCGCCAGCTCAAAAGCGGCTTCGCCGACACCCAGTGGGGCAAATCGCTGCAGTACTACTGGTGAAGCACCTGTGGCTCGGCTTGCTCCTGCTGGCAAGCCCGGCCTTTGGCGCCGTGGATGCTCGCGACTACGACGCCTTCTGGTTGTGGAGTGGCGTCACTCCGCAACCGGTGCTTAAACAGGCCAACACCCTGTACATCCTGCAAGGCCAGATCAATTCCACCCGCCGCGCCCCCGAGCGCGGCGTGCAACTGATCGCCCAGGGCTTGGGCATACCACGCCTCACCCGGGGCGAAGTCTGGGTGGTCTACCGCGCCCACACCTTGCACTGGCCAGAACAGGTCTACACCCAACTGCTCGGCCAGGTGCAACGCTGGCGCGACGCGGGCAACCCGGTGGTCGGCATTCAGATCGACTTCGACGCCCGCACTCAATACCTGCACGAATACGCCGACTTCCTGCGCGACCTGCGCCACCGCCTGCCCGCCGACTTGAAGCTGAGCATCACCGGGCTGATGGACTGGAGCAGCAACGCCGACCCAAGCGCCATCGCCCAGCTCAAAGGCGTGGTGGATGAAGTAGTGGTGCAGACGTATCAAGGGCGCCACAGCATCCCGGATTACGCCGCGTATTTACCGCGCATGAACCGGCTGGGGCTGCCATTCAAGGTGGGGTTGATTCAGGGTGGGGTGTGGGAGGCGCCGGGGTATTTGAAGGGGAATGAGTGGTTTCGCGGGTATGTGGTTTTTCTGCAGAATCCGTGACCCACGCACGGTTTCCATATGGGAGCGGGCTTGGCCGCGAAGGCGATGGCTGACGCAACAACGATGCCCCCTCCTGGACCGCCTTCGCGAGCAAGCCCGCTCCCACAATTTGACCGAGCTCGACTGTAGAACCGTTATCGCCCGGCGGTTTGCAATGGATACACCGACTCCCAACCGCCACCCAACGCCTTATACAACCCAACCATGGCCAGCGACACGCCGGTGGAGCTTTCAACCCATTGTTCCTGCGTGGCCAGCAGCGCGCTTTGCACCGTGAGCACATTGACGAAATCCACCACGCCTTCGACGTACTGCTGCTGCGCGGTGCTCAGCGCGATCTGGTTCTGGCGCACCGCTTCGGCGAGGCTGTCGCGGCGCAGTTGGCTGGCGTTGTAACGGGTCAGCTGGTCGTCAATTTCATGCCAGGCGCGCAGCACGGTTTGCTGGTAGGCCAGCGCAGCTTCCTGTTGCTGCGCTTCACGCAGGTTCAACATGCCTTGCAGACGCCCGCCGTTGAACAGCGGCAAGCTGAATTGCGGGCCGAAGGCGAACGCGCGCGAGCCCCATGAGCCGAAATCCGACAGTTGCAAGGCCTGGGAGCCAAGGCTGCCGGACAGGGTGATGCGCGGGTAGAAGTCACCCTTGGCCACGCCGATAGTGGCGGTGGCCGCGTGCAGGCGCGCTTCGGCCTGACGGATGTCGGGGCGACGCTCAGCCAACTCGGACGGCAAACCGATGGCGACCTGGCGTTGGGTTTGCGGCACGGCGGCGTCCTTGGACAATTGCGCATGCAGGGCTTGCGGCGGCTCGCCCATCAACAGGCTCAGGGCGTTGATCAATTGGTCTTGGCGCTGCTGCAAATCCGGCAGGCGCGCTTCGATGGCGGCCACTTGGGCAGCCGCCTCGGCCACGTCCAGGTCGGTCGCCACGCCGTCGGCCAGGCGCAGTTGCGAGAGTTTGAGGCTGTGGCGCGCCACGTCGAGGTTTTGCTCGGTGACGGCGCGGGTGTTCTGCACGCCGCGCAACTGGATGTAGTCCTGGGCGGTTTCGGCGAGCACCGACAACAGCACGGCGCGGCGGTCGTCTTCGGCAACTTGCAGGGTGGCGTCGGCGGCTTCGGTTTCGCGTTTTACACGGCCCCAGAAGTCCACTTCCCAAGCGGCAGAGAAGCCCATGTCCCATTGGTTGAACGCCGAACGGCCATTCTCGCCAGAGGGATCATTCAAGCCCTTAGCGCTGTTGCGCTCACGCTGATAACCACCGGTGGCGTTGACGTTGGGATAACGCTCGGCGGTGGTCACCTGGCGCACGGCGCGGCTTTGTTGCAGGCGGCTGCTGGCCAGTTTCAGGTCGAGGTTATCGGTGAGCGCACGGCGTGTGAGGGCCGAGAGTTGCGCGTCGTGGAACACGTCCCACCAACGCTCCTGCAAAGGCTCGGTGACGGCGCGGCTGGCGGCTTGGCGCCCTTGGGGCTCGCCCCATTGCGTGATGTGCGGGCCTTGCGGCCGCTGAAAATCCGGGCCGACGGTACAGGCACTGAGGCTGATGAGGCTCAAGGTGAGCCAGGCAAATTGCTTCATTGCTGGGCCACCTCACGTGGCTGCGCGACAGGCTGGGTGTCGACGCTGGCCTCCACCGACATGCCGACACGCAAGCGCTCGGTCAGTGGTTGATTGGGTTCGAGCACGATTTTCACCGGAATGCGTTGCACCACCTTGGTGAAATTGCCGGTGGCGTTGTCGGGCTTGACCGAGGCGAACGTCACGCCCGTGGCGGGTGCGAGGCTTTCCAGATGCCCCTTGAGCAGTTCGCCGTCGAGGCTGTCGACGCGCACCTGCACGGCTTGGCCGGCGTGCATATGCCACAACTGGGTTTCCTGGAAGTTGGCCACCACATAGGCCTCGGCCAAGGGCACCACGGCGAGGATCTTGCTGCCCGGCGTTACATAGGCGCCCACCCGTACCGCGCGCTCACCGACCATGCCATCCACCGGCGCGACGATGCGCGTGTAAGAGAGTTGATAGCTGGCCATTTCGAGCGCTGCCTGAGCACGCTTGAGTCCACCTTCGGCGGCATCGCGCTGGGCGGTGAGGATTTCCACCTGCTTGCGCTCTGCCGCCAGCACCGCCGTGGCATTGGCCAGGCGCGCGGTGGCCTGGTCGATGCGGGTCTTGGCTTGCTGGGCGTTCTGCACGGTGCCCGCGCCTACACCGGCGAGGTGGTTGTAGCGGTTCAGTTCGTGTTCGGCAAAAGCCATTTCGGCACGGTCCGCCGCTACGGTGGCCTGGGCCTGGGCGATCACCGAGCTTTGGCGTTCGAGGGTCGCGGTGGCGTTTTTCAGTTGGGCCTGGGCGACGAGCGTGTCGGCATCGGCCGCCTGGGCGGCGGCGCGAAAATCGCGGTCATCGATCAACGCCAACAGCTGGCCGGCCTTGACGCGCTGGTTGTCTTCCACCAGCACTTCCTTGATAAAACCGGCCACGCGCGGCGCCACCAAGGTGAAGTCGGCGGCAACGAAGGCGTCGTTGGTGGTCTGGCGCTTGCTGCCCAACAGGCCGGGCGCAACCAGATAAACCAGTACACCAACGGCAAATACGGCAATAACGGCGACGGCAATTTTGTCTTTGCGTTTCATGAGAAATCCTTTTGGCTAGGTCGGTGCGCGCGGTGGAAAAATCCGCGTCGGCATCCAGAAAATCAGCAGAATCAACGCCACCGCGACGGCGGCCATGACGTAATAAAGGTCCGAAGAAGTCAGCACCACGGCCTGCTCGTGCAGGCGGTGCGCCAGGCCCGGCGCGTCGCCGTCGGCCAGGGGCGAGTTGCCCAGGCGGTCTACCAACATGGTCGAGTGAAAGTGCAGACGCTGGGTGGTCAGCACATCCAGCACGGCGGTGGCGACCACGGCGGCCAGGCCTTTGACGGTGTTGAACCACGCCGAGGCGAATGGCCCGTCCATCGGTTGGATGCTGCCAGTGGAGAGCATCAGCAGCGGCAGCACGGCCATGGGCTGACCAAAGATTTGCAGCAGGTAGAGGCCGTAAAAATCATCCCGGATCCACTCCGACGTCAGGTGCGAGCTGCCCACACAGCACAGCACCAGCATGCTCAAGCCAGTCCCCAGGACCCAGCGGCAATCGACCCAGCGCAGGTTGCACAGCGCCGCCACCAACGGCAGCGCAATCAACTGCGGCAACGCCATCAGCAACATCACCGGCGCCGTTTGCAGCGGCCGGTAACCCTGAACCTGGGCGAGGAAACTCGACGGGATGATGATGACTGACGTCAGCACCATCAGCACGCCTGCCAGCACGATCAAGGCAAACGCCAGGTTGCGCAGGCCGAGCATCTGCAACTTGAAGAACGGAATCGGCTGCGACCATTCATTGATCAGAAACAGCACCAGCAACAGCGTGCCGCCGCTGAGCAGGAAGGTGATCAGGCCGGACTCGAACCAGTCCAGGCGATTGCCCTGCAACAAGCCGATCACCAGCATGCAGATCGCCGGGAAACCCAGCAGCAAGCCGCGCCAGTTGAACTGCTTGAAGCGCTCCAGGCGCACCGGGTCTTGTGGCAAGCCGTAGGCCACGGCGGCCATCGCCAGCAGGCACGGCGCGACGATCTGCCAGAACGCCCATTGCCAGCCGACGTACTCGGTCCACAGCGCCGCCAACGGCGTGCCCAGGCTTGGGCCGAACGTGGCGGTGAGTGCGTAACCCGCCAGGCCATACAGCTTGACGTTGGCCGGCAGGAAACGCAGCGCCACGGTCATCAGCATCGGCGGCAACGCGCCACCGGCCAGGCCTTGCACGGTGCGCAGCACCAGCAGGGTTTCGTAGTTCGGCGCAAACGGGCACAGGATGCCCAGCACGGTGAACAAAGCGATGGCACACAGCGTGAAGCGGCGCAGGGAAAACGTCACCGAACACCAGGGCGCGAAAGCCATGGCCGCCACGGAGGTCGCCGTGTAAGCCGCGACCAGCCAGGTGCCTTCGTCAAAACCGATGTACAGCGCACCACGGATATCGGCGAGGGCGACTTTGGTGACCATCTCGTTGAGACCGGACACCAGCACCGCCAGCAAGACGCCGACCAAGCCAATGATGATGCGCGGGCCGAACACGGGCGGGTTGAGCGCAGTGGGTTTGGCTGCAGCCTGGAGGGCGGGGGCAGCGAGGGAGGTCATGGACAGGTAACTCGGGATTAGAAATACCCGAGCAGTTTAATCAGGCACACCCATAACAAAAAGTTACTTGCCGGAAGCTTATAAGTGCGTCAGACGCAATCCTCAGGGGCACTGCTGATCTCTGTGGAAGCTGGCTTGCCTGCGATAGCGGTGGGTCAGGCAATGAATCCCTACACAGTCAGACCGCCATCGCAGGCAAGCCAGCGCCCACATTGATCGAGTGAATCTCAGCTGGGTTGCGCTTCCAGCCAGGTGGCATGGCAGCTTTCGCGCATGGTTTCGCGCAGCCACTTATGGGCAGGGTCTTTGTCGAAACGCGGGTGCCAGAATTGGGCCAGCATCAGGGTCGGCAGGGAGATCGGCAACTGGAATGCGCGCAGGGGCAGCTTCAGGCGGTTGGCACTCAGCAGGGCTTCCTTGGGCACCGGCAGCAGCAGGTCGGAATCGGGCAGCATGAACATCGCGCCATGAAAGCCTGGGGCGATCATGGCCACGCGGCGCTCCAGGCCCAGGGCATTGAGCGCGGTGTCGATTGGCCCGCGGGCGATGCCGCGTCGCGAAATGCTGATGTGGGAGTAGCTGGCAAACCGCGCGGCGGTGATTTCTTCGTCGAACAGCGGGTGGTCCTCGCGCGCAAGGCCCACAAAGGTGGTGGAAAACAGGTTCTGCACCTTCACTTCGGGGCTGGATGGCATGGAATTACTCACCCGCAGGTCCAGCCGACCTTCGCGCAATGCCTCGTCGTCGGTGTCGCCTTCAGGCACGAAACACAGCTCGCACTGCGGTGCCATGCGCTCCATGGTGTCGAACAGCCGACCGCCATACACGCCGACAAAGAAGTCATTGGCCCGCACGCTGAATCGCCGGCGCAAGGTGCTGAGGTCAACCTGGTCTGCCGAGCGGAACAACAACGCCGCCTGCTCCACCACGTTGCGCACCTGACCTTGCAACTGCAGCGCTTTAGGGGTCGGCACCAGGCCACGCCCGGCGCGCACCAGGATCGGATCGCCCACCGCTTCGCGAATACGCGTGAGGGTGCGGCTCATGGCCGCCGGGCTGAGGTTCATGCGCCGCGCGGCGCCGACCACGCTGCCTTCATCAAGTAAGGCGTCGAGGGCGACCAACAGGTTCATATCCGGTAATTGCATGCCAAGCACTCGTGATCGTTGGGGAGTGAACTGCACGCAATCCTAGCAGGCTTTACAGGTAACGCTTGAAGGTGCGCGGCAAGTAGTCCGCGTAGACAGCCTTGGGGTGAGCCTGGCACTGGCGCACGATGTCTGGCAGGGCTTTTTCCAGTTCGTCGGCCTTGGCCAGGCCTTGTTTGTAGTCACTTTTACCGCTGAGCGCGGGGAACATCACCGCAACGCGGGTGATGGCAAAGCTCTTGATATCGATCAGCGGGCGCGCGGGGTAATCGCGACGGAACTGGCTGACTTCTGCGGTCAGCGCGCTGCAGGGTTGAAACAGAGTTTGCGTAAACGTCAGTTGAACCGTTTTGGGGCTGGGCGGTTCAGGCGTGAAGATCATGTCGTTATGCGCCTCAAGCACCGCTGGGCGGTCGGCACTGACCGTCCAAGGCTTGAAACGCCACAGCGTCGCCGCGGCCACGGCAGCTTCGCCAAAGGCCGGCTGGGTGGCGGAGAGCGCCTTTACATCACTGACCGTGCCGTCGCTGTGAATCTTCAAGCTGATGCGCGCATGCCCCTGGGTGCTGATCAGGCCAGAGGGGTAAAGCGGCTTGGGCATGGCCACCGCGTCGGGCGTAAATTCGGCAAACACCGAGGTCGAGAACAACAAGGCCGCCGCCAGTACAAAACACCGCATCGTCGTAAATCCTTTTACCGCGCATGCCTGACGCCAGGGCGACGTCAGGTTCGGACGGCATTATCAGAGCTCGCGCCGATAAAGAACAATGACTCCTGTTTGAACCGGGGGGTCTGCCACCCTATAAGTATCAACGCTGCATGCCCCAGCGCTTCACCGTCAGCCGCTCAAAGGTGTTGAACACCAGATTTTCGACCAGCAACCCGATGAGGATAACCACGGCCAAGCCGGCAAACACCCTGTCGGTGTACAGCTCATTGCGGTTCTGGAAGATGTACCAACCCAAACCGCCCTTGCCGCTGGTGGCGCCGAACACCAGCTCGGCGGCGATCAATGTGCGCCAGGCAAATGCCCAACCGATTTTCAGGCCGGCAAGGATCGACGGCAGCGCCGCCGGGATCAGGATGAACAGCACAAAACGCATGCCCTTGAGGCCGTAGTTGCGGCCGGCCATGCGCAGGGTTTCAGACACGCCAAGAAACCCCGAATACGTGTTCAGCGCCAAGGCCCACAGCACCGAATGCACCAGCACGAAAATCAGGCTGTTCTGCCCCAGGCCGAACCACAGCAGGGCCAACGGCAGCAATGCAATGGCCGGCAGCGGGTTGAACATCGAGGTCAGTGTGCTCAGCAGGTCGCGGCCAAGCTGGGTCGAGACAGCCAGCGTAGTCAGTGCAAACGCCAGCACGATGCCGATCACATAGCCCTTGATCAGCACCGCCAGCGAGATGCTCACTTTGCTCAACAACTCACCGCTGAGCAGGCCGTCGAATAACGCTTGAGCGGTCTGCAAAAAGCTCGGCAGCAGCAGGTCATTGTTCTGGTAACGCGCGACTGCCTCCCAGAGGATCGCCAACACGATCAGGATCAGGCCCTTGCGCAGCCAGCCTTGCTGCCACAAGCGTTGGCGCAGCGGCAGCTCGCGTTCAACGGGGACGCTGAGCAGCGGTTCGAGGCGTACTTCAAATTCCTGGCGCATAGGTCGGCCCCTTAGTAAGCGATGCGGATATCGGCGAAACCCAACTCACGTTCGGCCTCGGGCGCTTCATCGAACAGCAGGCGATGAATGCGCCGCGCCGACGCCTGGAATTCCACACCGCCAAGGCTGTGCAGGTCGTATTGATGGCTATGGATTTCCGCCCGCACGCGCCCCGGATGCGGCGACAGCAACAGGATGCGATTTCCCACCACCAAGGCTTCTTCGATGGAATGGGTGACGAACAACAGCGTGAAGCGCACCTCTTCCCAGAGCAGCAGCAGTTCTTCCTGCATCTTGCGTCGGGTCAAGGCGTCGAGGGCGGCGAAGGGTTCATCCATCAGCAGGATTTTTGGCTGCATGGCCAGGGCGCGAGCGATCGCCACACGCGCTTTCATACCGCCGGACAAGGTGTGCGGGTAAGCATCGGCAAAAGCGCTGAGGCCGACTTTTTCGAGGTAGTACAGCGCTCGCTCTTGGGCTTCGCGACGCTTTAAGGTTTTGGACGCCAGCAGCGGGAACATCACGTTCTGAATGACGGTTTTCCACGGCGGCAACTGGTCGAATTCCTGGAACACCACGATGCGGTCCGGGCCGGGTTGTTCGACCTTTTGCCCGAGCAGGCGAATCTCGCCTTCGCAGGGTTTGATAAACCCGGCGATGGACTTGAGCAAGGTGGATTTGCCACAGCCCGAAGGGCCGAGCAGCACGTAGCGATCAGCCGGGTCGATCTCGAAACTGACCTGATGGGTGGCCCGCACCACGCGCTCGGGGGTGCGGTATTCGAGGCTGACGTGGTCCACCGCCAACAGCGGCTGGGCGGTGTTCAGGTTGCTGGCCGCGTGGCCTTGCAGGGGCGCGTTCATTTCAACTCTCTTGCCGAGGACCAGGATTAGAAAGGCGCATCGCCCTGAATGGTGGTGCGAAACAGCTTGCGGCGCAGGTGGCTCGGGCAACCGGCGGCCAGGTGGATCAGCGAGCGGTTGTCCCAGAACACTAGGTCGTGGGGCTGCCACTGGTGGCGGTAGATGTTGTGCGGCAGCACGCTGTGGGCGTAGAGCTGGGCCAGCAGGTCGCGGCTTTCGTCTTCGGGCAGGCCGACGATGCGGGTGGTGAAACCTTCGCTGACAAACAGCGCCTTGCGGCCGTTTTCCGGATGAGTACGCACGATCGGGTGCACCACTTCGGCCACTTGGGCCAGTTGCTCAGGCGTCAGGGTTGGCCGCCAGTTGCCTTCGAATTTGGTTTCGCTGTAGCGCGCGGTGTAGGAATGCGCGGCGCGGCGGCCCTCCACCGCTTTGCGCAGGGGCTCGGGCAATTGGTCCCAGGCTTTGTGCATGTCGGCAAACAGCGTGTCGCCGCCTTCGGAGGGCAGCTCCTGGGCGTGCAGCATTGAGCCCAGGCTTGGCAGCTCTTTATAAGACAGGTCCGAGTGCCAGAACTTGCCCGCGTCACCCAGGCCGATGGATTGGCCGTTTTCAATGATGTTGGAGACGATCAGGATTTCCGGGTGGTTGGCCAGCAGGAACTGTTTGAGCACGTGGATCTGCAGCACACCGAAGCGGCGGCTGAAGGCGATCTGTTGTTCGGGGGTAATGCGCTGGTCACGGAACACCACGACGTGGTGATCCAGATGCGCGCGGTGGATGCGCGCGAAATCCTGATCGTTAACCGGGCGAGACACATCCAGGCCGACGATCTCGGCGCCAACGCTGCCGGGGAATGGGCGGATCTCGAAGGTTTGGGCGGTTGCGGTCGCTGTTAGAACAGTAGAGGTGGCAGACATGAGGGCACTCCCGGTCGGACAGGGGAGTGACTTTATAGATATAAGAACGGGCGATTAAATACCGTTAGTGAATATCGATATGCATTAGGGTGGGGGTCTGTGATGAAGCTGGGGGCGCCATCGCAGGCAAGCCAGCTCCCACATTTGATGGGTGTACACATTCAAATGTGGGAGCCGGGCTTGCCCGCGATGAGGCCCGTGCCGGCGCTGAAGATCAGCGCTCGTGCAACGCCTCGGCCCGCGCCTTGATGATCGGCTTGAGCAGGTAGCTCAGGATGCTTTTCTTGCCTGTGATGATGTCCACCGAGGCCACCATGCCGGGGATGATCAGCAGCGGCTTCTCATCGGTGCCCAAATGGCTACGGTCGGTGCGCAAGGTGATCATGTAGTAGGTGGTTTTCTTGTCTTCGTCGGTGATGGTGTCAGCACCGATGCGTTCGAGCTTGGCCTTCAGCCCGCCATAGATGGTGTAGTCATAGGCGGTGAATTTGACGATCGCTTCTTGCCCAGGGTGTAGGAACGCGATGTCTTGCGGGCGGATCTTGGCTTCCACCAGCAAGGTGTCGTTAAGCGGCACGATTTCAACCATGTCGCTGCCCGGCTGGATCACGCCACCGACGGTGTTGACCAGCAGCTGTTTGACGATACCGCGCACCGGCGAAGTGACCAGCGTGCGGCTGACGCGGTCTTCGAGGGCGCGGCCAGTGGACTCAGCCTTGTTCAGTTCGGTGCGCGCTTCGTTGAGTTGGGTCAGCGCTTCACTGCGGAATTTGCCCCGGGTTTCGTCGATCTTGCGCTGCACTTCCTTGATAGCTGATTCGGCACGGGGAATTGCCAGGGTGGTAGCGTCCAGCTGCCCGCGGGTTTCCATTTCGGCGCGCTTGAGGCGCAGCACTTCCACCGGCGACACCGCACCCTGGGCCACCAACGGCTCGGACATGTTGATTTCCTGACGCTGCAGGGACAACTGGCTGCGGTACTGGCCTTGTTTGGAGGTGAACTCGCGCAGTTCCTGTTGACGCTGCACCAGTTGCTCCTGCAAACCGCCGACTTCGTCTTTCAACTGCTGACGACGGCTTTCATACAGCGAACGCTCGTTGGCCGCCTGGCTTGGCGCGGCCTTGAGCACGTCGTCGGGAATGTTCAGCGGGCGGTCATCCACCTGCGCGCTCAGGCGCTCGACGCGCAGTTGCATGGCCAGGCGCAAGGCTTCGGTTTCGCCGGCGTTGGAGACAAACCGCGTGTCGTCGAGGCGAATCAGCGGCGCGCCGGCTTCGACGATCTGGCCTTCCTTGACGAACAGCTCGGAGACGATGCCGCCTTCCAGGTTCTGGATTTTTTGCAGCTTGGACGACGGAATCGCCTTGCCGTCGCCGCGGGTGACTTCGTCGATGCTGGAGAAGCCCGCCCACACGACCAAAAATACGAAGAACGCAATGATCGCCCAAATGGTCAGGCGGATGACCCGCGGCGCATCTTCGATCAGCGCCTTGTTGACCTCAGGCAGCGGCTGGCCCTTCAACGAATCGGAGCCTTTGAAGTAGCGGCCGACCGCGCTTTTGATGGAGTTAAGCAACACTGATCTGCCCCTTTTTCAACGCTTCCATAACCACGGCTTTCGGGCCGTCCGCGAGGATCTGCCCACGGTCGACCACCAGCAGGCGGTCCACCAGCGAGAGCAGTGAGGCACGGTGCGTGACCAGCACCACGGTCTTGTTTTGCACCACGGCTTGCAGGCGTTGTTTCAAGCGTTCTTCACCGGTGTTGTCCATGGCGCTGGTGGGTTCGTCCAACAGCAGGATGGGCGGGTTGAGCAACAGCGCGCGGGCCAGGGCGACGTTCTGGCGCTGGCCGCCGGACAGGTTCTGCCCACGCTCGCCAACTTGCAGTTCATAGCCTTGCGGGTGCAGGCGCGCGAATTCGTGCACGCCGGCCAGTTCGGCGGCTTGCAGGACCATTTCGTCTTCGACATAACGCGCACCCGAGACCAGGTTGTCGCGCAGGGTGCCGGCCAGCAGCTGGATGTCTTGGGCGACGTAGCCGATGTTGTGGCGCAACTCGCTCACGTCGATCTGGCGTACGTCCACGCCGTCCACCAGCAAGGCGCCGGAGTCGGGCTGGTAGAGGCCGACGATCAGTTTGGCCAGGGAGCTTTTGCCCGAGCCGCTGCGGCCGATGATGCCGATTTTTTCGCCCGGCTTGATCACCAGGTTGATGTTTTTCAGCGCGGCGTTCTGTTGGTTCGGGTAGGTGAAGTTCAGGCCACGGCACTCGATGGCACCTTGCAGGGTGCGACGGCTCATCGGGCGTTCTTCGAAATTGCGCTCCTGGGGCAGCTCCATCATCTGGTCCACCGAGGTCATGGTGACCTTGGCTTGCTGGTAGCGGGTCAGCAGGCCCGACAGCGAGGCCAGCGGGCTCAGCGCACGGCCACTGAGCATGTAGCAGGCAATCAGGCCGCCCATGCTGAGGTTGCCGTCGATGATCTGGTACACACCGAACACGATCATGATCACGCCGGCCAGTTGCTGGATCAGCAGGGTCATGTTCATCGACAGGCCCGACAGCAACTTCACGCGCAACTCAAGCCGGCTGAGGGTGCCGATGGTTTGTTCCCAGCCGTACTGACGCTCGCTCTCGGCGTTGTTGACCTTGACCGCGTCCAGACCTGCGAGGGTTTCGATCAGGCTCGACTGGCGCTCGGCAGCCAGGGCCATGGTCCGCTCCATGGTCGCTACCAACGGTTTTTGCAGGGCGTAGCCGATGCCCAGGGCAATCGGGAAAGCCAGCACCGGAATCCACACTAGGTGGCCGCCGAGGATGGCGATCACCAGGAAAATCAGCAGGGTGAACGGCAGGTCGATCAGGCTGGTGAGGGTCAGCGACGCGAGGAAATCGCGCAGGCTTTGAAACTCATGGATGTTCTGCGCAAAGCTGCCGACCCGTGCAGGGCGGTACTTCATGGACATGCCGACAATGCGCTCGAACAGCGTGGCCGAAATGATCAGGTCAGTCTTTTTGCCGGCCAGGTCCAGGCACAGGCTGCGCAGGCTCTTGAGCACCAGGTCGAACAGGTACGCGCCGCCGATGCCCACGGCCAGCACCCACAAGGTAGATGTGGCCTGGTTGGGCACTACTCGATCGTAGACGTTCATCACAAACAGCGGCGCCGCCATGGCGATGATGTTGATCAGGAAGCTGGCGGCGATGGCGTCGGTGTAGAGCCAGCGCGAACGCTTGAGGGTGTCGCGAAACCACGAACGCGCTCGCGGGATCAGCGTGCCGTGGTTGACGTCGAATTTGTGCTGCGGCTGGGCGAAGAAGACTTTGCCGATGTAATCGTCGACCAACAGCTCGCGCTTGATCAGCACCTCACCGCCGTCGCTTTCGCTGAGCAGAATGCGGGCTTCGTCTTCGCCTTGCCAACCTACCAGCACGGTACTGCGACCGTCCTTGAGCAACAGGAGCGCTGGCAGTGCGATGGTCGGAATCTGTTCCAGCTTGCGTTGCAGCACCCGCCCTTGCAGGCCGGCACGCGCGGCTGCACGCGGCAGCAGCTCGGCACTCAGGCGCTGCGAGGGCAGCGGCAGGCCGGTGGTGAGCATGGCCGCGCTGGCCGGTTTTTGATGCAAGGCACAAAGCGCCAACAACCCGTCCAATAACGGGTCGTCGTGCAGCGTGCGTGGATCATGACTGAGATGAACTCGACTGACTTCGGATTCCACGCGCTGCACTCTCGACTAACAGATGGGGCTATAGGGGTGACTCAATTCATCCCAGGCAGTTGGACTTTTGGCTTCACGTCGTTCTGTACGACGGAGGCCATCGGTGCGACCACGCCCTGGCTTTTGAGCAATTCGCCCATGGTCGCCTTGATTCGATATTGAGTAAATAACTGAATGTTCTTGATCTCTTCCAAACGACGCGAAGCGGTGAACAATTCGTTCTCACTGTCGAGCAAGTCGAGCAGGGTACGTTGGCCCAGGCTGAACTGCTGCTGGTAAGAGGTGCGCACGCGGGTGCTGTGATCCACGTACTGCTGGGCTACCGGCAATTGCGCGTTGGCGTTGTTCAGGGCGTTCCAGGCCAGGCCCAGTTCTTCGTTGAGTTGGCGCAGGGCGTTGTTGCGGATATCCAGTGCCTGGTTGGCCTGGTAGGACTTCGATTGCAGGTCGGCCTTGTTGCTGCCACCGGCGAACAGGTTGAAGCGCATGCGCACCATGGCTTCCCAACCGTTGCTGTGGCCGGCATCGCCGCCGACGTTGTTGTCGGCATTCGTGCCCAGCTCTGCATCAAAGCGCGGGTAGAAGGTGGACTTGGCAGCTTCATACTGACTTTCGGCGGCGGAGATATCCGATTCGGCCGAACGCAGGACCGGGCTGTTGTCGAGCATCTGGCGGCGTGCTTCGTTGAAGTCAGCCGGCAGCATGGCTACAAACGGCGCCGGGCGCTCGAGCTGGTCGGGCATCTGGCCGACGGCGCTGAGGTAATTGACCTGGGAGTCGGCCAGGTTGGTTTGCTCGGTGATCAGGTTGTTGCGGGCCTGGGCCAGACGCGCTTCGGCTTGATCCTGGTCGGCACCGTTACCGACGCCGCGCTGGGTGCGCAGTTTGATCTGGTCGTAAATGCGTTCGTGGTTGCGCAGGTTTTCTTCAGCCAGGCGCACAAACTCACGGCGTGTCAGCACATCCAGGTACACCTGGGCGACAGTCAACGCGGTGCGCTCGGAAGTACCCAGCAAGGAGTACGCGCGGGAATTGACGTTGGCTTGTTGGCGCCCGACTTCGCTGGAGGTGGCGAAACCGTCAAAAATCATCTGTTGCAGACGCAGGCTCGATTCGCCGCGGTTGTGGGTGTCCCACTGGTTGCCGTTCGGGCCGCTGGCCGCGCGCGTGTTGGAATCGTCGGTGCCTTCACGACCATAACCGGCGTTCAGGTCTACACGAGGCAAGTAACCACCTTGTGCAGCGCGCAGTTGGTAATCGGCGGCGATACGGCTGTTCACGCCGGCTTGAATTTCCGGGTGCACGTCTAAGGCCTGTTGCATGGCCTGGGGCAATGTTTGGGCTTGTACAAAACTGGCGGCGAGTACGAACGGTATTGCCTTGAACAGGTGCAAACGCATTTAAAAATTCCCCAGGACTTCTTGTCTCAAATCACAGCGATTCGGCCTCGCTGAGTCGGATAATGGCTACCGTAATGACCGTACGTCGGAAAGTTCAAAAAGCGGAACTGCTTCACACATGTAGGACGGTTCGCCGCATAAATATCAATGTGACATTACGGGGCCAATTGTTTAGGATGGCGACCAGAAGGTCAATAGTTTGGCATAAACTAGATAGCGAATAAATCTAGCCAATTATTTGACGCCAGTAAGTAATTAGACTACGCCCCCCTCCTGTTTGGCCCTCGCACCTGCGAGCGGCCGCCTGGAAATCATCAGAAACGGATCGCCGGAGAAATCTTTAATGAGCAGTGTTGTTGCCATCGTCAAAAGCATTGTTGGTCAAGTTTTCGTTATTTCTCCGGAAGGGACACGCCGCGTCCTCGTTGAAGGTGATCGCCTGTTCGCGGGCGACCAGGTCGACACCGGCATGTCCGGCGCGGTTAGCCTGGAATTGGCCGACGGCCGCACGCTGGACCTCGGTCGGGATACCCAATGGAGCGCCGACATGCCGGACGCCAGCCTCGACCTGGCCGCAGCCACCGAGCAGGCCGCACCGTCGGTTGCCGAACTGCAACAAGCCATCGCCGCCGGCGCCGACCCGACCACCGACCTGGAAGCCACTGCCGCAGGCGCAACCGCTGCCGGTAACGGCGCCGCGGGCGGCGGCCACAGCTTCGTCGTGCTGGACGCGACCGCAGGCCGCGTGGACCCGACCATCGGCTTCCCGACCGGCCCTCTGGGCCAGACCACGGCGACCCAAACCCAGCTCGCGGGCGCCCAAGGCTCGACCGACAACAGCGGCAACCTGGTGTTGCAGGCGTCCACCCTGTCGCTGAGCGCAACCCCGAGCATCACCGAAGCCGGCGGCGTGCTGACCTACACCGCCACGGTGACCCAGGCACCGTCCAGCAACCTGAACATCACGCTGTCCAACGGCGCAGTGATCACCATCATTGCCGGCCAGACCACCGGCACCGTCAACGTACCGCTGGCGCCGAATGACAGCCCTTACATCGATCCAAGCCAGATCAGCGTCAACGTCACCGGCACCACTGGCGGCAACAACCTGGTACTGACCCTCGACCCTAATCCGGCCGTGACTCAGATTACCGATACCATCGACACCACTACCGTGACGCTGACGGCGGGTGGAACGGTGACCGAAGGCGGTCAGATCACTTACACCGCGACACTGACCAACCCTGCACAGACGCCGGTGACGGTCACTTTGAGCAATGGCTCGGTGATCACCATCAAGGCGGGTGAGTCGGTTGGCACTGTTGTGGTGGATACGCCGGCTAACGACGTTTACAACAATGGTTCGACTGTCAGCACCACTATCACCGGGGCTACGGGCGGCAACTTTGAAAATCTGGTGCCGAGCACTACGCCTGCGGTCACTACGATTACTGATTCGGTTGATACCACCACCGTCACGTTGACGGCGGGCGAGACTGTCACCGAAGGCGGTCAGATCACTTACACCGCGACACTGACCAACCCTGCACAGACGCCGGTGACGGTCACTTTGAGCAATGGCTCGGTGATCACCATCAAGGCGGGTGAGTCGGTTGGCACTGTTGTGG